>NZ_JBQPQZ010000003.1:312872-502663 GCF_052266695.1 Microbacterium zouquanmingi | reverse complement strand
CGGCCATCACAACCAGGCCCGCAGGGCAACTTCTCAATCTTACCCGCCTCGTTCAGCTTGTCAAATCGACGCGCTGACCGGATCAGTGATCCGCTACGCAGTCCAGATGAACCGCAGAAGAGGTGGGATCTCCCATCCTAGTCGTAAACGACCAGGCCTTCAAGTGAAGGACTCGGGAGGTGTTTCTCCGCTTGAGGGGGGTGAGGCCTTCCGGCCTTTCCGCTTCCCTGTGGGGCGAACAAGTAATAACTTACGCGGGATCCAGACCTTCGGCAAATCGGGGCGGAATCCCTGGCGTGTCGCGCTGCTTCACAGGCCGGCTCGACCTCCACCAGATACGCGAAGAGGGCCCCTGCCGGATAGACAGGGACCCTCTTCACACACTCAGAGTGCGGGTTACGCGACTCAGATGCTGTTGACGTCCAGCGGGATGCCGGGGCCGAAGGTCGTCGAGACGACACCCTTCTGGATGTAGCGTCCCTTTGCGCTCGACGGCTTGAGGCGAACGATCTCCTCGAGAGCAGTACCGATGTTCTCATCGAGCTGCTCTGCGGTGAAGGACGCCTTGCCAACGACGAAATGCACGTTGGCGTGCTTGTCGACGCGGAACTCGATCTTTCCGCCCTTGATCTCCTCAACGGCCTTGGCCGGGTTCGGAGTCACGGTGCCGGTCTTCGGGTTCGGCATGAGGCCACGGGGTCCGAGGACCTTTCCGAGGCGACCGACCTGGCCCATGAGCTCAGGGGTCGACACTGCCGAGTCGAAGTCGGTCCAGCCTGCGCCGACCTTTTCGATGAGTTCGGCACCGCCGACCTCATCAGCACCAGCTGCGATTGCAGCCTCCGCTGCCGGGCCCGTCGCGAACACGATGACGCGAGCGGTCTTACCGGTACCGTGCGGCAGGATGACGGTGCCGCGCACCATCTGGTCCGCCTTGCGCGGGTCGACAGCGAGCTTCAGCGCGACCTCGACGGTCGAGTTGAACTTCGCCGAACCGGTCTCCTTCGCGAGAGCGACTGCCTCGGTCGGAGTGTAGAAACGGTCTGCCTCGATCTTCTCGGCGGCAGCCTTGTAAGCCTTGGACTTTGCCATGATTATTCCCCTCAGCCCTCGACCGTGATGCCCATGGAACGGGCGGTGCCGGCGATGATCTTCGAGGCAGCCTCGATGTCGTTTGCGTTCAGGTCAGCCTGCTTGGTCTCAGCGATCTGGCGGACCTGATCCTTCGTGATCTTTCCGACCTTGACGGTGTGCGGCGTGGCGGAAGCCTTCTGCACGCCAGCAGCCTTCTTGATGAGCTCCGCAGCCGGCGGAGTCTTCAGGATGAACGTGAAGCTGCGGTCTTCGTAGACGGTGATCTCGACCGGAACGACGTTGCCGCGCTGCGACTCGGTCGCGGCGTTGTACGCCTTGCAGAACTCCATGATGTTCACGCCGTGCTGACCGAGCGCGGGACCGATCGGCGGCGCGGGGTTGGCTGCGCCGGCGTTGATCTGGAGCTTGATCAGGCCGGTCACCTTCTTCTTAGGTGCCATTTCCTTTTCCTTTCATCGAGCGGACGCATGACGCTCCCGCTCTCCCACACACCGGCATCTCCGGAATGTGGTGTGTTCTGCGCGCGTCCTTCGACAAGCTCAGGAACCAGGCGCACAAACCATCCAAGTGTACCCGATGCGAAACGCCCCGCCGGCACAGGCCGACGGGGCGTTCTCCGCGAGTGCGGATCAGAGCATCTTGGTGACCTGCTCGAACGACAGCTCGACCGGGGTCTCACGCTCGAACAGCGAGACGAGCACGGTGAGCTTGCCGCTCTCGGGCTTGATCTCACTGATCGAACCGGGCAGGCCCGCGAACGAGCCTTCCTTGATCGTGATGGTCTCGCCGACCTCGAAGTCGATCTCCGCAGGGATCGAGCGGGCGACAGCCACGCCTCCCTTGGACTGAACGTTCTTCGCGGTCGGAATGTCCTTGACCTCGACGAGCGCCTTCAGCATGTTGAAGGCCTCTTCGAAGCGCAATGGCGTCGGGTTGTGAGCGTTGCCCACGAAGCCGGTGACGCCAGGGGTGTGACGAACGACCGACCAGGTGTCCTCGTTGAGTTCCATGCGGACGAGCACGTAGCCCGGGATGCGCACGCGAGTGACCATCTTTCGCTGGCCGTTCTTGATCTCGACGACGTCCTCCATCGGGACCTCGACCTGGTAGATGTCGTCCTCGACCTCGAGCGTCGACTTGCGCTGCTCGATGTTGGCCTTCACCTTGCGCTCGAAACCGGCGTAGGAGTGGATCACGTACCACTTGCCCGGGAGCATCCGCAGGTCCATGCGGAAGGACTCGTAAGGGTCTTCTTCTGCAGGAGCTGCCGACTCATCCTCGTCGCCGTTCACATCAGGACCCTCGTAGGGGGTGACTTCTTCTGCGGCGGCCGCGTCGGCCTCCGCAACGTCTTCGGCGGCAGACTCGGTGAGCACCTCAGCGGCGGCTTCGGTCTCTGCGGTCTCGTCCAGGTTCAGAGCGTCGTTCACGATCGCGTCAGCCTCCGGGTCGTTGATCTCGATGTCTTCTGCGCCTTCATCATCGGCATCATCGTCGTCTCCTTCGATGTGCACCGCCTCATGCTCAGCAGCGGAAGACGACTTCTCTTCCGAGGCGAGGATGTTGCCCTCTTGCGCCTCGTCGTCCTCGCTGGACTGCTCCGCGGCGGTCGCCCAGTCGGCGTCGTCGGAATATCGTTCAGACACGTTATTTCTTTCCAATCAGTGCGGTCGGAACCGCGGGAGCGACGCTTACTGCGGCACCCCGAAGACCTGGGCCGTCAGCCACGAGAAGGCGGTGTCCAGGCCGTAGACCATCGCCATCATGATGGCCACGAACACCAGCACGACCGCGGTGAACTTGAACAGTTCCTTGCGAGTCGGGGTGACGACCTTGCGGAGTTCGCCGATGACCTGGCGGAAGAACAGTGCGATCCGGCCGAAGAAGCCGAGTCGCTTCACGCTGGCGGCGCCGCCACCGGCGACGATGTCGCCGCGCGGTTCGTCCTGATCCATCATGAATGTACCTTTCGTGTGTCAGCGTGGCGCTGACGCGCAGGGCGGACAGGAATCGAACCTGCAACCTGCGGTTTTGGAGACCGCTGCTCTGCCAATTGAGCTACCGCCCTAAAGCCCCTGCGGACTCGGGATCTGCCTCTGCCCCGCACCCGAAGGCACGAGAAAAGAATGCAGACAACTGCCTGACCAGTGTACGGCATGCCGCGGGGCGCGGCGAACCGGAACTGTGATGACGGTCTCTGCTCGACCTCAGAACAGCTGGCGCCAGTTGGCCTTCGCCAGGTCGAGCAGTTCGTCGCCACGACCAGACATCACGGTGCGGATCGCGTAGAGCGCGAAACCCTTCACCTGCTCCGCGGTGACGGCGGGCGGCATCGAGAGTTCCTGACGCTCGGTGACGACGTCCAGCAGCGCGGGGCCGTCGTGGGCGAGCACTTCGGCGACGGCATCCGAAAGGTCTTCGCTGCGCTCCACTCGACGCGCGAAGATCCCCAACGCTTCCGCAACGGCGGCGAAGTTCGGATTGTCAAGATCTGTGGCGTAGGTGACAAAGCCCGCCGCCTTCATCTCGAGCTCGACGAAATTGAGCGAGGAATTGTTCACCACGATCGTCTTGACCGGCAGCCGGTTCTGAGTGAGAGTGATGAGCTCGCCGAGCATCATCGCCAGCCCCCCATCCCCCGCGAGCGCGACCACCTGCCGCTCTGGCTGAGCCGTCTGCGCTCCGATGCCGTGCATGAGAGCGTTCGCCATCGAACCATGCGTGAACGAACCGATGAGCCTGCGCCTGCCGTTCATACTCAGATAGCGCGCAGCCCAGACTGTGGGCGAACCGACGTCCGCGGTGAAGACCGCGTCCTCGGCCGCGTGCTCGTCGAGGAGCCTGGCGAGATACTGCGGGTGGATGGGGTTGTTCCCCTTCGACGGCACGGCGAGCTCATCGAGTTTTGCCCGCGTCCTGCGATAGTGGGCGACCGCGTCGTCGAGATGCGAACGATCGCTCTTGTGCGCCACGCGCGGCAGCAGTGCTTCTGCCGTCGCTTTGACATCGCCGACGAGACCGAGATCAAGCGGATGCCGTTTACCCAGCTGCGCGCCGCGAATGTCGACCTGGATCGTCGTAGCACCATCGGGGTAGAACTGCGTGTACGGGAAGTCCGAGCCGAGCACGAGGAGGGTGTCAGCGTCTTCCATCGCACGGTAGCCCGAGGCGAATCCGAGAAGGCCGGTCATCCCGACGTCGAAAGGATTGTCGTACTCGATGAACTCCTTGCCGCGCAAAGCATGCACGACCGGGGCGCCCAGGCGGTCGGCGAGTGCCACCACCTCATCGTGAGCGCCCTCGGTGCCGGCACCGGCGAGAATGGTCACCTTCTTCGCCGCGTTCAGCAGTTCGGCTGCTTTCTCCAGCTCCGCACCGCTGGGCACGATGAAGGGCCTGGCCCGTTCGATCACTGTGGCGCGGTTCACCGGCACCTCGGCGAGAGCCACCTCGCCAGGGATCACGAGTACCGCGACGCCGCGCTCTTCGATTGCCGCGCGCATCGCGATCTCCAACAGCCTCGGCATCTGCACGGGGTCCGCGACGTACTCGACGTAGACACTGCACTCGCGGAAGAGCTCCTGCGGATGCGTCTCCTGGAAGTAGCCGGAGCCGATTTCGCTCGTCGGGATGTGCGCGGCGATCGCGAGCACGGGCACCCGCGAGCGCTGCGCGTCAAACAGTCCATTGATCAGATGCAGGTTGCCCGGTCCGCACGAACCCGCGACCACCGCCAACTCGCCCGTGATCGCCGCATCCGCCGCTGCGGCGAACGCCGCAGACTCCTCGTGGCGCACGTGCAGCCACCGGATCGTGCCGTCTTTGCGGAGCGCATCGGTGAAGCCGTTGAGCGAATCTCCTGGAATGCCGTAGACCCGATCGATGTGATTCGCACGAAGAGTCTGGACGAGGTTCTCTGCGACAGTGACCATGGCTCCGACCATAGTGGCGGGAGGCGCGCGTTGTCAGTAGAGCTGCACGCCGTCCCGTGCCTCTATCTGTTGCCGGAACGCCGCGGGACCAACAGAGAGCCCCCGCATCCGCTCACGCGGGCGCCGAGGGCTCTCTGGGAGAGGTGTTCGTCAGCCCATCGGGATGACTGCGTACGTCAGCCAGGTGAGGAGGAACCCGGCGACACCCAGCACGGTGGTCAGCGGTGTCCACGTGCGCAACCCGTCCTTGACCGAGAGCCCGAGGTAGCGCGTGACGACCCAGAAGCCGGAGTCGTTCACGTGGCTGAGCCCAAGCGCACCGTAGCCGATCGCAACCGCGACCAGCGCGATGTGGATCGTGTCGAGTCCGAGCACCGACACGGTCGGCAGCAGCAGGCCGGCTGTCGTGGTGATCGCGACGGTGGCCGAGCCCTGAGCTGCACGCATGATGAGCGAGATGAGGAACGCTGCCAGCAGAATCGGCATGCCGCTTCCCGCCATCAGCTCGGCGACAGCACCGCCGATGCCGGTCTCGGTGAGGATCTTCCCGAAGGCGCCACCTGCACCCGTGACGAGGATGATGACCGCGGCCGAGGGCAGTGCCGACTCCATGACCTCGCCGAGCTTGGCCGGCGACCATCCGCGACGGACGCCGAGGAAGAACATCGCCGCAGCGATCGCGACCATGAGCGCGAAGATCGGCTGACCGATCATCGACAGGAAGCCGTTCCAGAACGTTCCGGCTTCGAAAGTCGGAGCGACGGTGGTGCCGATCATGATGAGCACGAGCGGCAGCAGGATGAGCCCGAGCACCGTGAACGCGCTCGGTGCCTTCTCGCCCTCGCCCAGTCCGGCGTTGAGCGACGTCTTCTCGGTACCGAAGCTCTCGAACATCTCCTTCGTCGCCTCGATCATCGCGTACTCGCGACGGTTGATGAGCTTGCCGACCCAGTAAGAGAGAGCGGCGAGCGGGATCGAGATGATCAGCGAGAAGATCAGCACCCAGCCCATGTCCGCGCCGAGGATCGTGGCGCCGCCGACGATTCCGGGGTGCGGCGGGACGGCCACGTGCACCGCGAGCATGATGCCAGCGACAGGGAGACCGAACTTGATCGGGCTCAGGCCCGCGAGCTTCGAGAACGCGAAGATGATCGGCACGAGGATGATGAATCCGGCATCGAAGAAGACCGGAATGGCCAGGATGCCGGCGGCGATCACCAGGGCGATGCCGACCCGCTTCGGGCCGAGCCACTTCGTGAACTTTCCGGCGAGCGCATCCGCCCCTCCGGAGAGTTCGATGATCTTGCCGAGCATCGAGCCGAGAGCCACGAGGACGGCGACGGAACCGAGCGTGCCGCCGACACCGGCGATGATCGCCTGGATGATGCCGAGTTGTTCCGGCGTATCGCCGCTCGCCGGGATGGTGGTCATCGGCAGGCCGGCAGCAATGCCGACGAGGATCGACACGAGGATGAGGGCGTAGAAGGCCTGCATCTTGAATCGGATGATCAGCAGGAGCAGCAGCGCGAGCCCTGCGACTCCGATCGCGATCAACGCGGGAAGAGGGAGCATCTCTGGATCTGTTCTTTCGGTTTCAGGGGCGCGGGTGCGCCCTCATGGTAATGGGAATCAGGACAGACGCTCAGGGGCGATGACGCGGATCACCGCAGAGTCATCCAGGGCCCCGAGTCCCTGCGCTTCGCCGAGCAGGAAGAGCTGCTCGGCCGCACCTGCGACGGGCGTGGACAGGTGCGCGGCACGGGCAGCGTTCCCGACGATGCCGAGGTCCTTGACGAAGATGTCCAGACGGCTGAGCACCTCGGCGCCTTCCTCGTCGTAGGCCTGCAGTGAGCGCGGCCCACGGTTGCCGAGCATGAAGGAGTTCGCCGCTCCCGCGGTGAGAGCCTCGAGCGTCTTCTCCCGGTCAAGACCCAGAGCGTCAGCGAGCGCGAGTGCTTCTGCGGCCGCAGCGATGTGCACACCGCACAGCAGCTGGTTGACCGTCTTCAGCGCCTGCCCGTCGCCGGGTTTGTCCCCCACGATCGACAGCGTCGATGCGAGCTGCTCGAGAACCGGACGGGCGACTTCGAGAGCCGAAGGCGCAGCACCCACGACGATGAGCAGATCTCCCTCTCCTGCGCGGACGGGACCGCCGGAGAGCGGAGCATCTACCAGCTGGGCGCCGTGCCCTGCCAGGCGATCGGCGATCTCGCCGATGCCGTCCGTGCCGACAGTGCTGGTGAGGATCACAACCGCGCCGTCGGCGAGGTGTGGGGCCAGCCCCGTCTCGCCGAACAGCAGATCGTTCAGCTGCGCGCCGGTGCGGACCGCGACGAGCACGGCCTGCGCGCCAGCAACCGCTTCGGCAGCGGATGCCGCGGGCGTGACGCCCTGCTCCGATGCGAGCGCGACGCGAGCTTCGGCGATGTCGAAGCCGCGCACCTCGAAGCGCTCCGCAAGACGTGTGGCCATCGGGAGGCCCATTGCTCCCAGGCCGATGACGGCAACAGCAGAAGTCATGACAGTTCCTTTCGAATCTCAGTGAGCGTCGGCGAGCGTCGCGACGACGCGGGCCAGCGAATCGGTGTCGCCGACGTTTCCGGCGAAGACGATGTACGGGATGCCGACGGCGGGGCCGGTCTGCGGCTGCCAGAGCGACACGATGCCGGGGAGCATCGGTCCGAGCACGGTCGCACGGCGGATCTCAAGCGCTTCGCTGGCCACATCGCTCGAGGTGATTCCGCCCTTGGCGATGACGAAGCGTGGCGGGGCGATCGCGAGCACCCGGCGAACGAGGTCGACCACGCCGCTGGAGACCCGTCGAGCGATCTCGAGGCTTTCCTCGCCGTCGGCTCCGGTGACGAGCTCACGCGTGGTGTGCACGATGACCGACCCTGACGAGAGCGCATCGGCGACCGCGTGCGCCTGCTCGGTCAGGTGCGCCTCGCGACGATCGTCGATCAGCTGGCGAACATCCAGCTCGACGGTGACGGTGTCTGGACGCTGACGGCGCAGCTCTTCGAGCTGAACCGTAGTGAGCGGCACATGGCTGCCGACGACGACGAGTCCCCCGCGGTCGTACGCGAACGGGATGTCTGCTGACGAGACTGGTTCGGCGATGTCCTGACCGACGTGGGCACGGACGTAGGGCGGCCCCACCCGCAGCAGGACTTCGCGTTCCAGGCCGTGCAGCGCGAGAGCGACAACACGCATATCGCTCTCATCGACGACGTCGACGGCGATGACGGATCCCGACGGCACCTCGCTCAGGAACGCCGTGACCGCCTCCACACCGGCACGGATGATGTCGATCGTGAGGGCAGCGACCGCAGCGGCGGGGATCCGCCCCTCGGTCTTCTCGGCGACCCAATCACGGAGATCGGAGGAGGCGAACCCGAACGTGGCATCCTGCGCGAACGGCGTCTCACCAACCGGAGTCGCCTCGCCGTCGGTGACCCAGTAGTGCACCGAGTCGACGGTGATGCGGCCAGCATCCGGGAACGCGGGCACCAGCAGCGTCAGCTGCGGGGCGGCGCCGCCGTGCGCGACGATCTCTGCGGAGAGCACATCGGTCTCGAGCGGGAAGTGTCCGCGCAGCGTCGAGTCTCCGCGCGAAACGAACGTGACACGGCGATCGGCGTCGGATGCCGCGGCAAGCGCGACAGCGACGACCTCGCGGTTGCGCTCTGCCGCGGTCTGCTCATCGAGGGAGCGCGTGTTCGTGAGCACGTAGATAGCCGGCGCACCAGTGGCGAAGGCCTCTGCGAGGTCGGCTTTCTCCCACCGAGTGAGCACAGGGAGATTCGCGACGGACTGCGTGCCGGTGGGGTCGTCGTCCAGAACGACGAGGACTCCCTGCGGATCGAGTGAGGCGCGAACCGCCGCAGCGTCGATATCGACCGGAGCCGGGATGCCGGCGAGAAGCGCGTCGATGTGCACAGGAACTCCTTCGTTCAGAGGGATCAGGTGAAACCGGGACGGGTTATCCGATATCAGATAACGAGCGTACGCCTAAATCCATCCCGACGCAAGCATCAGCATGCGACGATCGCGCCGCTCACTCGCCCAGAACGTAGCGCAGAAGGTCGTCCCTCGTCTGCTTCATGTGGCTGGCCATCGCCTCGCGCGCGGCATCCGCTGACCGGGTGCGCATCGCCTCGAGCACCAAAGCGTGCTCAGCGAGCGCATGTTCGCGGATCTCGAGCACCGCACTGGTCTCGCTGCGCGAGTCCTGCAGCATCGTGGTGAGCGGGCGAACGGATGCGACCAGGATCCGGTTGTCTGCGGCACTGAAGATCACATCGTGGAACGCGAGGTCGGCGTCGACGAACCCCGGCACGTCGCCGTGCGTGTGAGCGGCATGCATCTTCTCGAGCAGTTCTTCCAGCAGCGCGATGTGCTCGTCTGTGGCGCGGGGCGCTGCGAGCTCAGCCGCTCCGGTCTCGAACATCACGCGCATATCCAGCAGCTCGAGCGATGAACGGCGGCGCGCTCCCCCGCTGCGTGAGTACCGCACCACGGCTTCGAGGCCGGTCCACTCATCGACCGGGGCGACCCGGTGCCTGCTGCCGGGAACCGGGACGATGACACCCTGCGCCTGCAGCAGGCGCACCCCTTCGCGGAGGGTGAGCCTGGACACGCCGAGAAGCTCCGCGAGATCGGCCTCAGCAGGAAGTGTCTCCCCCGCGACGAGACGACCGGCGATGATCTCATCGAGCAGCCCGTCGACGACGGACTGCGTGCGGGTGATGCGCTCGATCTTCATAGCTCCACGGTACTGGTCGGAGCATGCAGCACCCGCCGCAGACGCCTATGCCGTGCGGATGAGCTTCTTGTTGACGAACTCGTCAGCTGCCAGCAGCCCCAGCTCGCGCGAAGTACCGCTGCGCTTGACGCCGCCGAAGGGCAGCTCCGGGCTGTCGGCGAGGACGAGGTTGACGTAGACCATGCCCGCTTCGATCCGGTCGGCGACCCGCTCGGCCTGCTCGGCGTCGGTCGTGAACAGGTACGAGCCGAGACCGAAGGGCGTGTCGTTGGCGAGAGCCACCGCGGCGTCCTCGTCGGCCACCCGGTAGATGACGGCAGCCGGGCCGAACAGCTCTTCGCGATAGGCATCCATGTCGGGTGTGACGTCTGTCAGCACCGTCGGCTTGAAGAACGCGCCGTCATGACTGCCACCGGTGAGCAGCGTCGCACCCTGCGATACGGCCCGATCGATCTGCTCCTGCAGGTGCTCCGCGGCAACCTGTGACGCCAGCGGGCCGAGCACAGTGTCATCCAGCATCGGGTCAGTTGCCGTCACAGCAGACATGGCCGCGGTGAACTTCGAAACGAACGCGTCGTACAGATCGTCGACGATGATGAACCGCTTGGCGCCGTTGCAGGCCTGACCGTTGTTGTCCAGGCGTGCGTCGACACCGGCCTGTACCGTGGCGTCCAGGTCGTCGGTGGACAGCACGATGAACGGGTCCGAGCCGCCGAGCTCGAGCGCGACCTTCTTCAGATTGCGCCCTGCGACCTCGGCGACTGCCGCCCCTGCTCGCTCGGAGCCGGTCAGTGAGACACCCTGCACGCGCGGGTCGGCGATGAGACCTGCGATCTGCTCGTTCGTCGCGAGGATGTTCACGTACGCGCCCTCAGGGAAGCCGGCATCCAGATAGATCTGCGCGAGAGCCGTCGACGACTCAGGGCACTGCGGCGCGGGCTTCAGCAGAATCGTGTTGCCGACGATGAGGTTGGGGGCGGCGAAGCGGACGATCTGGTAAGCCGGGAAGTTCCACGGCATGATCCCGATGAGCGGACCCAGCGAGTCTCGACGAATGACCGCCGTGCCGTCGCCGAGGATCGCAATCGACTGATCGGCCATGATGGCCTCCGCCTGGTCGGCGTAGTACTCGGCGATGTCGGCGGCGAAGTCGACCTCGCCCAGCGCTGCCTCGCGAGGCTTGCCCATCTCGCGCACGAAGATGTCCGCGAGTTCCTCCCGGCGCTCTCGATGCAGCTCTGCCGCACGGCGCAGGAGCGCCGCCCGCTCGGCGACCGTGGATGCGCGCGACCAGCCTCGGTGCGCAGCATCTGCTGCGGCGATGGCTTCCTCGATCTGCGCGTCGGCGAACGTGTCGTAGGCGGCGAGGGTCTGGCCCGTGGCCGGGTTGACGACGGCGTAGTCGGTCATGATCGTCCTCTCAGTCGTGCGGTCTTTCGATCAGTCATTCGGGATCAGCGTGTACTTCGTGGAGAGGTATTCATGGATGCCCTCGAACCCGCCCTCGCGGCCGACGCCAGACTGCTTGACGCCGCCGAAGGGGGCGGCCGCATTGGACACGACCCCTACGTTCAGACCCATCATGCCGGTTTCCAGCGCGTCGATCATCCGATGGCCGCGGGCGAGGTCCTGTGTGAACACGTAGGAGACGAGACCGTACTCGGTGTCGTTCGCGAGGCGCACGGCCTCTTCCTCGGTCTCGAAGGTCGCGATCGCGAGCACCGGGCCGAAGATCTCCTCGCGGAGAATGTCGCTTCCCTTCGCCACGTCGGTGATGACGGTCGGCTCGAAGAACGTTCCCTCGCCGTCGATCGCGCTGCCACCGGTGCGAACACTCGCGCCTCGGTCGACAGCATCCTTGACGAGCTCGACAGCTTTGTCGACAGCATCCGCATCGATGAGCGGGCCGATCGCAACCCCGTCTTCGGTTCCGCGACCGATCTTCATGGCCTTCACGCGCTCGGTGACCCGGTCGGCGAAGTCGGTCGCCACCGCGGAGTGCACGATGAACCGGTTCGCTGCCGTGCACGCCTGACCGATGTTACGGAACTTCGCAGCCATCGCGCCCTCCACAGCCTTATCGAGGTCGGCGTCATCGAACACGACGAACGGCGCGTTTCCGCCGAGCTCCATCGATACGCGCAGCACTCCCTCTGCAGCCTGCGAGATGAGCTTGCGTCCGACCTCGGTCGAACCGGTGAAGGACAGCTTGCGCAGCCGGGGGTCGGCGATGATCGGCGCAGACAGCTTCGACGACGAAGAAGTCTGCACGACGTTGACGACACCGGCTGGCAGCCCTGCCTCCTCGAGCAGCTTGGTGAAGAACATCGTCGTCAGCGGGGTCAGTGCCGGGGGCTTGATGACGACAGTGCAGCCTGCGGCGAGCGCCGGAGCGATCTTGCGCGTGGCCATCGCGAACGGGAAGTTCCACGGCGTGATGAAGAACGAAGGCCCCACTGGACGCTGCGAGACGACCATGCGACCGGTGCCCTCAGGGTTGGTGCCGTACCGCCCCGAGATGCGCACCGCTTCTTCGCTGAACCAGCGCAGGAACTCTCCGCCGTAGACGACCTCGCCGCGGGCTTCAGCCAGGGGCTTGCCCATCTCGAGCGTCATGAGCAGAGCGAGGTCCTCCTTGTGCTCCTGCACGAGGTCGAAGGCACGGCGGAGGATCTCGCTGCGGGTGCGCGCCGGTGTCGCCGCCCACCCGTCTTGCGCCGCAGCGGCGGCATCGAGAGCGCGGATGCCGTCATCGGCCGAGGCATCGGCGATCGAGGCGATCACCGCGTTCGTCGCGGGATCACGCACGTCGAAGGTGCGTCCGCCTTCGGCGTCGGTCCATTCACCCCCGATGAACAGTCCCTTCGGAACGCTGTCGAGCAGTGCGGTCTCGTTCGCTGCGAGTGCGATGGTCATCGGTCTCTCTTTCGGTGGGTGGTGAAGCTGTTTATCGGCGGCGCAGGCTGGCCGGAGCGTCTATCGCAAGCGTCTCGCCGCGGAAGAACGCCGGGCGTCGTACCGCCTGCCAGATCATGATGATGACGCCGAGGACGATCACTGTGACGCCCAGGATGAACACCAGACCGACACCACCGATGTTCGATCCGCTGCCGTAGTCGGGGTTCATGCTGTCGACGAGAGTCATCACGAACAGTGCGGCCAGGATAACGCCGCCGACGAGCGGGAACAGCAGGGTGAACACGAACGTGCGCGCCGAATCGAACCACTGCTTGCGGAAGTACCAGACGCAGGCGAACGCGGTGATGCCGTAGTAGAAGCAGATCATCATGCCGAGCGCGGTGATGGTGTCCCAGAGCACGTCCTCGCTGATGAAGCGCATCACCGCATAGAAGGCGGATGCCACGATCGATGCCACGACCGTCGCGTAGCCAGGGGTGAAGAAGCGCGGGCTCACCTTGGCGAAGCTGCCAGGCAGCGCCCCGTAGTGCCCCATCGCCAGCAGCGTTCGGGCGGGCGAGACGAACGTCGATTGCAGAGAGGACGCCGAGCTGGTGAGCACAGCGAGGGACACGAGAAACGCGAGCGGCCCGAGGATGGGCCCTGACAGATAGAAGAAGACGTTGCCCTGGATGTCTCCGTTGCCCAGACCCAGCTCCCCCGTGCCGATCCCTGCGAACGACAGCAGCGAGATCGACAGCAGCAGATAGAGGACGACGATCGTGATCACCGTGAGGGTCGCGGCTCGCCCCGGGGTCCTCTCGGGGTCCTTGGTCTCCTCGTTCATCGTGAGCGTGACATCCCACCCCCAGAAGATGAAGATCGACAGCGAGAGACCGGCCACGACCGCACCGACCGATCCGACGGCGAACGGGTTGAACCAGCTCAACTCGATCGGGCTCGCGTCGAAGGCATTGCCCTGGGCGACCTGCACGAACGCCGTGATCGAGAAGACCAGCAGCACCAGCACCTGGAATCCGACCAGGAAGTACTGCAGCTTCTGCGTCGTCTGCATATCGCGATACGAGACGAGGGTGGCGCCGAGCATGAACAGCAGACACACCGCGACGTTGATGAACGGGTTGAAGGCCAGTTCGGCGATCGTGCCGGGGCTTCCGGCGATCTGGTCGATCAGCAGAAAGAGGAACTCCACCGCGATGCCCGCGAGATTGGAGAGCACGAGGATCGTGGCCGCGATGAGGCCCCACCCGGCCATCCATCCCACCCACGGGCCGAAGGCGCGGGCGGCCCACGTGAACGAAGTGCCCGAGTCGGGCATGCTGCGGTTGAGTTCGCGATAGCCGAAGGCGACCAAGAGCATCGGGATGAAGCCGACGAGGATGATCGCCGGCACTTGGAAGCCGACCTCTGAGACGGTCGGGCCCAGGGCCGCGGTGAGCGTGTATGCCGGAGCGATACACGAGATGCCGATGACGACGGCGCCGATGAGGCCGACGGTTCCGGCGCTCAGCCCTTTCTGCGATAGCCCGCCGGTGACAGGTGCCGGTTCTTCAGTGTGGGGCGTGGCGCTCATGCGAGGTCTCCTTCGACCTGGGCACCGGTGCGGGTGCGTGGCACGACGATCATGGGTACGGGGAGCACGTGCAGCATCTTCGCCGCCGTCGATCCGAGGAAGAGTCGGCGCGGCTGGGCGAGCCGACTCGAGCCGACGAGGATGACCTCGCCGGGAAGCCAGGACAGGTGCGAGACCGCGTCCTCGACGGTGTCTCCTGGTGCCTGCTCCACCGTGGCGGTGATGCCAGCGGGGAGCGTCTTCTCCGCAGTGGCGAGCACCTCATCGGCATGTCCGCCTGCCACGACGCGGATCGCGCCGGTATCGAGCCCTGGCGGCACATCGAAAGGCACGAGCGACACAAGACGAAGTGCGCTCGCGCTGTCGGCGGCGAGCGCCACCGCCTCGTCGAGCAGCACATCGGCGCCGGTTCTGGTGCCGAGTGCCGCGGTGATGCGAGGCACGGACAGTTCCGCCTGCTTCGCCGTTCCAGAAGGTGCCAGCGCGACGGGGATCGGCGAGGAGTGCAGGAGAGCGGATGCCACCCCGCCCAGCCGGTGACGGCCGAAGATAGCGCCAGCAGCGGCACCGACGACGATGAGCCGGGCACCGAACTCTTCACCGGCAGCGATGAGCCCTTCGGCGAATGACTCCGCGAAGCGCACGTGTCCGCTGCGAGTGAGGTCCTGCGGAATCTCGGCCATCGCGTCGGAGAGCCACTTCTTGCCCTGTTCGCGGATCACGTCCTCATAGGCGCGCTCCGGTGGAACAGCCGCACTGCGGGTGCCCTCTGAGGGGAGCACGATCACCAGGTGCAGGCGCGCGCCGAGACTGCGCGCGAGGCGGGCGCCGAGGGCAGCGGCATCCGCCCCTGACTCTGTCGCGGTGTACCCGACGACGATCGTGCCGCTCATCGCACACCGCCTGTGGATGCGCCGGCCGACCGGCTCGCATCGACGATGTTCGAGGCGACGAGGTGTCCCATGCGGATGGCGCCGTCGACGTGCTGATAGCCCGCTCCGGCGAGGTCGCTGCAGGCGAAGTGGATCGGACCGACGGGAGTTCGAAGGTCGGCACCATAGCGGTGCAGGCCGCCCATGTCGAAGCTGGCGGCATAAGCGCCGCGCGTCCACTCCTCACTGCCCCAGTCACTCTCGTAGTACACGACCGGGTTCAGCGCCTCTGACCCGTAGTAGTGCGAGAGGGACTCGAGGATGCGCTGCTTGCGCTCCTCGGCCGACAGCGTGAACAGGTCGTCAGCGTGCT
Organism: Microbacterium zouquanmingi; assembly: GCF_052266695.1. Taxonomy (NCBI): domain Bacteria; kingdom Bacillati; phylum Actinomycetota; class Actinomycetes; order Micrococcales; family Microbacteriaceae; genus Microbacterium; species Microbacterium zouquanmingi. Next base: position 487,134 of record NZ_JBQPQZ010000003.1, on the reverse strand, counting down.
GGTCGCTGACGAAACCGACCAGGGTCCCGCGCTCATCGCCGTGGTTGGTGTTGTCGTAGGCCTCATGCGAGAGCTCGTACGGGCTGAACGCCGTGCCGCTCAGGCCCTGCTCGCGCCAGAACGGCCGATCATAGACGGCGTGCACCTTGATGACGAAGCCCATCGATAGATGCTGATGCAGCTGGTGCTGGCGACGCGGCATCGGCGGGACGAACGAGATGCGGCTGTAGAGGATCGGCGCGTGCGCGAGGATCGCGAATCGCGCCCTGACGGTGAGCCCGTCCGTCGTCACGGTGACGCCGCCGGTCCCTGAAGGGTCCCACTCCAGGGTTCGAACCGGCTGGTCGAGCACGACGTCTTCGCCGAGACGTTCGGCGAGCCGCAGCGGCACCTGCTGGAGTCCGCCGATCACCCGCTTGTCGAGGATGAAGTCGGCGTCGACGAGATTCGAATACGAACCAGCGGATGCTGCCATCAGCAGCGACTGCAGCAGTGAGAACGCGTGGGTCGGCTTGGTGAGCATCGCAGACCCGGTGGCGAAGGCGAGGTTGCGCACTGCCTCGTCATCGTCGGTCTGTTCACGCAGCCACGCGTCCCAGGAGATCTCGTCCCATTCCTGCGCCTTGGCATGAGCCCAGGGACGATCCGGGTCGATCTCGGCGACCATCGCGTCGAGCTGCGCGGTGATGTCATCGATGACCTTCTCGGTCTCCGCTGTGACGGGGAACATCTCGCCCGTGAAGCGCTTGGTGACGCCATCGGGCCCGACGTAGACGCTGTCGCCATCGCGATAGCGATCGAAGGTCTCAAGGCCGAGCTCCTCGATCATGTCTTTCAGCGCGTCCTGGTCGGGCGAGACCCACTGCCCGCCGATCTCGAGCATGGCGCCGTCGATGACGTCGGTCCACAGCCGGCCGCCGACGCGGTCACGCGCTTCCAGCACTGCAACGGAGAGCCCCGCCCTGCGCAGGTCGTTCGCAGCGGTCAGGCCCGCCGCTCCTGCTCCGACGATGACGACGTCCCGTGTGATCTCAGCCATCTGCAACTCCCTTGTTGTAGGTGCCGGTCGCGGAATCGGAATCCCCCGACCCGCCCGCGACCGGACGTTCTCAGACCCCGGCGAGAGCCGCGGCCACGATGTCGATTCCCTCGTTGAGCAGATCGTCGCCGATGGACAGCGGCGGCAGGAATCGGATGACATTGCCGTAGGTGCCGCAGGTCAGCACGATCACGCCCTGGGCGATGGCCGTCTTCGCGACAGCCGCGGTGAGCGCGGCATCCGGGGCGTTGGTCTCCGGATCGACGAACTCTGCGGCGATCATCGCGCCGTGTCCGCGCACATCCCCGATGCGGGCATCCGATGCCTGCAGCTCGCGAAGGCGACCGCCGAGGATCTCGCCGATCCGCTGTGCGCGCTCGATGACACCATCGTTCTCGAACACATCGATTGCGGCGAGCGCTGCGGCACACGCGATCGGGTTGCCGCCGTAGGTGCCGCCGAGTCCGCCTGCGTGAGAAGCGTCCATGATCTCTGCGCGGCCGGTGACGGCCGCGAGCGGGAGGCCTCCGGCAATCCCCTTCGCCGTGGTGATCAGGTCGGGCTCGATGCCGAAGATCTCGCTGGCGAACATGTGCCCTGTGCGCGCGAACCCGGTCTGGACCTCATCGGCGATGAACACGACACCGTTCTCGCGGCACCAGTCCACGAGTGCGGGGAGGAAGCCCTCTGCGGGAACGATGAACCCGCCTTCGCCCTGGATCGGCTCGACGATGATGGCCGCGAGGTTGTCTGCGCCGATCTGCTTCTCGATCTGCGAGATCGCGCGCGCTGCCGCCTCGGGACCGGCGAGCCCGTCACGGAACGGGTATGACATCGGCGCGCGGTAGACCTCGGGGGCGAACGGTCCGAAGCCGCTCTTGTACGGCATCGACTTCGCCGTCAGCGCCATGGTGAGGTTGGTGCGGCCGTGGTAACCGTGATCGAAGGCGACGACGGCCTGGCGTCCGGTGTGCTTGCGGGCGATCTTGATCGCGTTCTCTACGGCCTCAGCACCCGAGTTGAACAGTGCGCTCTTCTTCGCGAAGCCGCCAGGGGTGAGCCGGTTCAGCGCCTCGGCCACTTCGATGTACGACTCATACGGAGAGATCATGAAGCAGGTGTGCGTGAACTGCGCGGCCTGCGCGGCGACAGCGGCTGCGATCTTCGGGTGCGCGTTGCCGACAGTGGTGACGGCGATTCCGCTTCCGAGGTCGATGAGTGAGTTGCCATCAGCATCCACGACGACACCGCCACCGGCAGCCACAGCTGCGACGGGAACGGTGTGGCCCACACCAGCAGGAACAGCATCTGCTTTGCGCGCGAGGATGGCCGCGGATCGCGGTCCAGGCAGATCGGTGACCAGGCGACGCTCCTGCGGGAGGTCGGGACCACCGAGAGTCGTGACGGAAGGTGCGGAATCAAGGAGTGCCATAGTCGTGAGCGTAGACCCGGCAGACCAACCCTGCACTCGCCGGACTGTATGATTCTGGTAGAAAATTCGCCAGAGCGTATAGCAGAGGATGCCGTGGACCAACCGACACTGCGCGCGTTGCTGAATCGCGGGGATCTCGGACTTCGGCTCATCACGGAGCAGGACGACGGAGTGGACCGCGTTCTGCGCTGGGTGCACTCCTCCGACCTCGCAGACCCCACCCCGTTCCTGGCCGACGATCTCGCCCTCCTCACCACCGGGAGCCAGTTCCGTGACGGGAATGAAGAAGACATCGCCGAGTACGTCACCCGGCTCGCTGCCCACGGAATCGTGGGGCTCGGCTTCGGCACCGGAGTGCAGCAGCGCGACGTGCCGGAGCGTCTCATCGAGGCCTGTGCCGACGCGGGGATTCCCCTGTTCGAGGTGCCCTATGACACTCCGTTCATCGCGATCGCGCGCGCCCACGCCGAAGCGATCGCCGCGCAGACCTACGCACGACAGACCTGGGCGCTGGACACCCATCGGGCGCTCGCGATCGCAGCCCTCCGCCCACGCGGACTCGAATCCGCACTCACAGAACTCGCACGCCGGCTCGACCGCTGGGTCGGCATGTTCGACGCATCGGGAGTGCTCGTTCACGAGCATCCGCAAAAAGGGGTGCGCGCCGACGAGATCAACGCGCTCACTGCGCGCGCGACCGAACTCCTCAGCCGCGGCACCGAAGCCGGACAGTCGTTGACGCTCGGCACAGAATCATTCACCCTGTTCACGCTCGGGCGCACCGGGCATCTGCGCGGTCTGATCGGCATCGGCACGGCATCGCTGGATGCGCAGTCGCGCACGGTCGTCACCTCGGTGATCGCGATGGCCGGGCTCGCTGTCGAGCAGAACGAACAGCTCACCATAGCCCGTCGTCGGCTGCGGACCAGCGTGCTCGAGTCGCTGCTTCTCGACGACCCGACCCTGGCCCGACATGTGCTGGGCTCCATCCCCTCCGCACCGATCGTGGTGGCGATTGCGGACTCCGATGCGTCGGCGGACGCGCTCGACCAGTGGTGGAAGCGGCAGCGTGCCGGCCACGGCACCATGGTCCTCGACGCGGATTCGGATCTGGGCCTCACCATGGTCGTGACAGCTGACGATGCCGGCCTGTTCGACGAGCTGGCGGCGAGCGTCGGCATCCGCATCGGGGTGTCCGATCCAGAGGACTACGAGGCGTTCTCGCGCGCGCACACGCAGGCGGGTGTCGCGCTGACACAGGCTCGTTCACAGGAGGAGAGCGCAGCGGTGCACTACGCGGACACCATTGCGACCAGCATCCTCGGCGTACTCGCCACAGATGAGGCGAGACTCGTCGCTCAGTCACGCCTCGCGCCACTGCATGCCGACGGACGCGATCTTGAACACTCGCTGCGCACGTGGCTGGCCCATGACGCCAGGATCGAATCTGCCGCAGAGGCGCTGGGCATCCATCGCCACACGCTGCGAGCGCGCATCGCGGACGCTTCCCGACTGCTGGGGATGGACCTCTCGTCGTTCCCCGCGCGCGCCGAGCTGTGGGCCGCGCTGCAGACGGCCTGAGCCGCCGCGTCAGCTTGGCGGCAGCGCGACAGGAGACTTCTTGCGTGACCGTCGCCCGCTTCCTGCGTCATCGTCACCGAGCTGTCGCAGTGCCCAATCGATCCTCACGAGCGCCATGATCGCGGCGGACGCCGCGGGGCTCGCGCCGGTGGGGAGTCGGTCAAGAGCCAGGACTGCGTCCGATCGCGTCGTCTGGTCTCCCGCATCCGCCCCGCCCAGCGAGTGTCGCGCTTCGGCGATCGATCCTCTGACCTCATCGATCGACTCGTCCACGACCTGACGTGTCGCCGCGCGCACGTCTGTGGCGCTGGCGGACTCGACTGTCACGGTGCTCTGCACGAGGCGGGCCGCGGAACGAGTGGTGATGTACATGAGATGGACGGCGGTCGTCTCTCGCTGCGATCTGCTCAGACGGAAAGCGGCCGTCATCGAGGAGACCGCACGATCAGCGTCGGCCTGGGCTGCTTCGAGCGCATCCAGTCTCGATAGCACATCGGCCGAATGCTGCGGGGAACCGAGCGCCGACGACACCGACTGCAGCAGCGCGTCGAGCGCGTCCAGATACACCTTCGCCGTGGCCGCCAGCACAGGTCGGGAGTTCGTCGACGCGATCAGGTACGCGCAGATCACCCCGATAGCCGCTCCCGAGACCGTCTCGACGACACGCAGTTCGAGGATGCTGGTGTCCAGCACTCCCAGCAGACCGTAGAGCGCGACCAGCATAACCGTCATCGAGAAGGCCGAGTAGACGTAGTTCAAAGGCCCCAAGTACAGCATGCAGAACACACTGAGCACGCAGATGCTGACCAGGATCACGTCATTGTGCCCCGCGAGTATCACCGGAACGATGCCGACGACGATGCCGAGCGCGGTGCCGGCGACCCGTCGATACGCTCGGGTGAGGATGCCGCCGCGCGTGGTCGCACCGACGAAGATCACGAATGCGGTCATCACGGCCCAGTACCAGCGTGAGGCCGAGATTGCCTCACCGACGACCGACGCCACGGATGCGGCGATCATCGCCTGCACCGCCATGCGGCTGCTCGCCTGCCACTGCCCCCAAGGGAGCCAGCGAATCGAGCGATGGTGCTCTTCCGCAACCTTCGGCGAGCGCGAGGCGGAGTCGTTCACCCTGCGGCCGTCATGCACCAGCCCATGCGAGAGGTTGATGGCACGCAGTCGCGCGTGCGCGAGCGTGCTCTGCGCCACCAGATAGTTCTCGAAGTCACCGCCCTGGTCGCTACGGGTGACCGCCTGTTCGGCCCAGGCCGTGGCTTCCGCGGTGCGACTGGTGGAGGCGTGGTCGTCGAGAAGCACTTCGAGGTGGGCGAGCGTCACAGGCGGCGCGTGAGCGGATGCTGCGCTCGAAGGCGCGGCGTGCCTGGCAAGTTCGTAACAGGCCTCTTCGGTGTCGACGCGAGCATCCAGCACCCGCTCGGCAAGCGTGTCTTCGTCGCAAGCGATAAAGCGGTCGGTCGGGAAGTGCTGCTGCCAGGCGGCGATCGCCCGACCGACTTCATCGAGGCGCGCAAGGCTCATGCGCAGCGCACTTCCGTGGCCATCACGCGATGCCGTTCGCAGAGCAGCGGCAGAGGCAGCACGCAGCTCTCGCAGCAGCACCTCGATCTCTGCCCGCGGTCTCTTCAGCAGCAGGACCAGTCGAACCACAAGCTGCGCGGCGACAGCGGTGAGGCCGATCAGGAGGAACGCAGGAAGCGCGTCGATCGTCGGTTTCATGAAGAGGGTGAAGAAGTACCCCATGAAGCCGAGCGAGCCGAGTGACGCAGCCCGCGGACCGAACCGGCGGACCCAGATCGCTGCCCCGGTCAACACGATGAATACGCCGATGAGCACCGGGCGATACGCCGAAAGCAGTGTCGCGGCAGCGATCACGAGCCCGAGTACTGGCAGCATGAGTGCTGTCGTTCCCGCTCTGCCCGCCGCGGAGCGGTCATGGACCATGTTGCCCGCCATCACCGACAGGAAGATCGCCATCGCGAGGAGCCCGCTGTCGGCATGGAGTGCCTTGATGATCGCCATTCCGGCCGCGGCGCTGGCCAGCGCACCCGCCGCGACGCCGATCGCAACGGTGAGCCGCGCCCTGCCCGGATCACGCGAGGCGAAGACATCTGCGAGGCGCGAGCGAGCAGTCATCTCATCATCCTCCGGTTAGTGCGTGCGGCTCCCCCAGACTAGCCAACATCCCGCTCGTCATCCGCGAGAGCGCTGCAGAGTCAGCGCGGAGCGTGCGCCTCGAGGAACTCGTACACGTCCGTGGTGTCGACACCGGGGAAAGACCCGGTCGGCAGGGTCGCGAGCAGCGTGCGCGGAGTCTTCACGTTCGGCCACGACTGCTCGCGCCAACGCTCCTCGAGGTCGGCGGGAGCCCGGCGGCAGCACACCTCGACGGAGTGCTTCGAAACACCGCGGTTCGCGGTGTCTCGGCCGACGAACCACTTCGTGTCATCGAAGCGCACGCCGACGCTCACCGAGTGCAAGCCCTCGCTGGATGCCTCGACCCGTGCCGTGCACCAGTAAGTGCCGTTCCCGGTGTCGGTGTACTGGTAGTACGGGTTGAAGCGGTCGTCCTCGTCGAACACGACCCGGCTCGTCCACCGGCGGCAGCACATCTGACCCTCAATGGAACCCAACCGGTCGGTCGGGAAGTTCACGTCGTCGTTCTCGTAGGCCTTGGTGATCGTTCCCGACTCGTGCACCTTCAGGAAGTGCACCGGAATGTCGAGGTGCCGCGTGGCGAGGTTGGTGAAACGGTGCGCCGCGGTCTCGTATGAGACCGAGTACGTGTCGCGCAGGTCTTCGATCGAAATCGCTCTGCGCTGCTTCGCATCCTTCAGCGACGGGACGATGTGCGTCTCGGGGATCAGTAGCGCGCCTGTGAGGTAGTTCGTCTCGACCCGCTGACGAAGGAACTCGGCGTAGCTGCGCGGTTCGGCGTGCCCGAGGATGCGACTCGAGAGCGCTTGCAGCACCGCGGTGCGCGCGTCGCCCTTCGCCGAAACACTGCTCGACAGGTACAGCCGACCGTTGGCGAGGTCGGCCACGCTGCGCGTGGTCTGCGGCAGGTCGGGCGCGTAATGCAGGGTGAACCCGAGGTATGCGGCGATCTCGGATGCTGTGCGTTGAGTCAATGGTCCGCCAGGGTGCCCGACCGCGCTGAGGATCTCAGCGGCGCGAACCTCCAGATCCTCGAAGTGGTTGTCCTGATCGCGCATCAGGTGCCGCAGCTCGACATTCGCACGCCGGGCCTCTTCGGGAGTGGCAGCGCGCTCGTCCCCCAGCCGCTCGATCTCTTCATGCAGGGCGAGAAGAGCCTTGAGCGCCTCCGTCGGCACGGTCTTCGAGATGCGGAACGGATCGATGCCGAGCGCCTGGAAGGTTTGCCCCTTCATCGCGCGCTCGAGAGCGATCTCGGTGGCACTGCGCTCGTCGAGCGGCTCGCCCTCCAGCACCGCGTCGAGGCTGACGCCGAGAGCGCGTGCGATCGCCTGCAGCTGGGTGAGCTTCGGCTCGCGCTTTCCCGTCTCGATCATCGACATCTGACTGGGCGCGCGGTCGACGGCAGAGGCGAGATCCTCGAGCGTCATCCCGCGTGCAGTGCGCAGCTGGCGGATGCGGCGCCCGATGGTGAGAGCATCGGCGTCTTCTGTGATTTCCGGGCCCTGAGCCTGTCGAAGGGTCATCATGCGGCTGATTCTGTCACGAAAGCAGAAATTTGAGAATTCTTCACCTCGAAAATATCCATCTGGACGCCTGAACTTCACACAGAGTGGGTGTCAAGCCACTCCGTAGCTCGACCGAACCGAGGAGACATCATGAGCACTCCCACCGCTGCACCCACCACTGCTCCCACGCAGACCATCCAACAGGGACCGACTCTCACGGTCACCGGCCCCGTCCGCGATCGGTTCGACGAGATCCTCACCCCTGAAGCGCTCGCCTTCCTCACCGAGCTGCACCATCGTTTCGCAGGCCGCCGCCACGACCGCATGGCGGACCGCCTGCGTCGCCGCTTCGAGATCGGCAGTGGCCGCGATCCGCAGTTCCGCGACGACACGAAGCACATCCGTGAAGACGCCGACTGGCGTGTGGCGGGAGCGGGCCCCGGCCTCGAAGATCGCCGCGTGGAGATCACCGGCCCCACCGATCCGAAGATGACCATCAACGCCCTCAATTCGGGCGCGAAGGTCTGGCTCGCCGACCAGGAGGACGCCACCAGCCCCACCTGGCAGAACGTCATCGGCGGCCAGCTGTCGCTGCGCGACGCGATCCTTGGGCGACTGACGTTCACCTCCCCCGAAGGCAAGACTTACGAGGTCACTGCCGAGCAGACTCCCACCATCGTGATGCGCCCGCGCGGCTGGCACCTGGTCGAGAAGCACCTGGCCTTCGTCGACCGAACGGGCCGCAGCATGGCGGCATCCGCTTCTCTGGTCGACTTCGGCCTGTACTTCTTCCACAACGCCAAGGCGCTGATCGACGCGGGTCGCGGGCCGTACTTCTACATCCCCAAGCTCGAATCCAGCGAAGAGGCAGGCCTCTGGGACGACATCTTCACGTTCGCCGAGGACTACGTCGGGATCGATCACGGCACGATCCGCGCCACGGTCCTCATCGAGACGCTGCCGGCGGCCTTCGAGATGGACGAGATCCTCTACGCACTCCGCGATCACTGCGCTGGCCTGAACGCCGGACGCTGGGACTACATCTTCTCGATCATCAAGAACTACCGCGGCCGCGGCGCACGATTCGTGCTGCCGGACCGCAGTGAGATCACGATGACGGTGCCGTTCATGCGGGCGTACACCGAGCTGCTGGTGCAGACCTGCCACAAACGGGGCGCCTTCGCGATCGGCGGCATGAGCGCTTTCATCCCGAACCGTCGGGATGCCGATGTCACAGCAGCCGCGATCGAGAAGGTCACCGCTGACAAGAAGCGAGAGGCCGGCGACGGCTTCGACGGAACCTGGGTCGCCCACCCCGATCTGATCCCCACGGCTCAGGCGGAGTTCGATGCGGTGCTCGGCGATCGGCCGAACCAGATCGACCGACAGCGCGACGATGTCGATGTGAAGGCAGAGCAACTCCTCGACCTGCGCATCGGACGTCCCATCACGGCGGCGGGTGTGCGCGGCAACGTGTCGGTGGCGATCCGCTACATCGAGGCGTGGCTGCGAGGTCTCGGCGCCGTTGCAATCGACAACCTCATGGAGGATGCTGCGACGGCAGAGATCTCGCGTTCGCAGGTGTGGCAGTGGATCCACCAGGACCGCTCCACCCAAGACGGCACCCGCATCACACCGGAGTACATCGAGGGCATCATCACTGAGGTGCTCGCTCAGGCGACGCGCTCTGCGGGAGACCGTTACGACGACGCCGCGGAGATCTTCCGCGAGGTGTCGCTGGGCTCCGAGTTCCCGGCCTTCCTCACGCTGTCGGCCTACTCGAAGTTCCTGGTCGACGAGGACTGACCGCATCGGGCTGTTCTTACGGGCGAGCTGAACAGTCTCAGGCGATCTCGCCGCCAGCGACCGTCTCGGCGAGCGCGTGCACGCGGACGAGGTGGTGGGCACTGTAGAAGTCAGCGTCGATGAGTCGCGCAGCATCCGCCTCTTCCGGCGAGGGGTGGGCCGTCACAGCGGTGACTGTGAGGGCGTGCATCCAGCCGCCGGCAAGCGTGCCGAGCAGCATGAGGTACGGAACACTGACGGCCGAGGCATCCCGCCCCGCACCGAACGCGAGGAGCCCATCGGTCGCGCGACGCGCAGAATCCAGCGCACGCGAGAGTCGATCGGCGACGCGCGCGGCGACCTCTCCCCCGGCCTGGCGCAATGCGCTCACCGTGTCGTCGATCTTCGCGAACAGCTCTGCCACCGTCGCGCCCTGATCGCGCAGCACCTTTCGCCCGATCAGGTCGTTCGACTGGATGGCGGTCGTGCCCTCGTAGATCGGCACGATGCGGGCATCACGGTAGTGCTGAGCCGCACCGGTCTCTTCGATGAAGCCCATGCCGCCATAAACCTGAATACCATCGCTCGTCACCCGCAGGGCCTCTTCACTCGCCCAGCCCTTGAGGATCGGCACGAAGAGTTCGGCGAGTCGCACGGATTCCTCGCCCTGGTCGAACAGGTCGCCGACGTAGACAGATAGTGCGCGCATCGCGAAGATCTGGCTGGACATTGAGCGCAGGATGCGGCGCACATCGGGATGCTCGGCAATCGGCGTCCCCTCAGCTCGCTCCTGCACGCGCCCTTGCAGACGAGAGAGCGCGTAGTCAGCGGCCCCCTGATAGGAACGATCAGAGATGCCGGTAGCCTGGTGCCCCATGCCCACTCGCGCGGAGTTCATCATTACGAACATTCCGGCAAGACCGCCGTGCAGTTCGCCGACGAGGTAGCCGGTGGCATCCTCATAGGCCAGCACACAAGTCGGGCTGCCGTGGATGCCAAGCTTGTGCTCGATGGCGACCGTCTCAACGCTGTTGCGCCCACCGAGTGAGCCGTCTGCGTTCACGAGCGTGCGCGGCGCGACGAACAGCGAGAGCCCCTTCGCGCCGTCGGGCGCGCCGGGCGTGCGAGCGAGAACGAGGTGGACGATGTTCTCCGCGACATCGTGATCTCCCCAGGTGATGAAGATCTTCTGGCCGCTGATCGCGTACGTGCCATCGTTGCGCGGAGTGGCCATCGTACGAATCGCACCGAGGTCGGTGCCGGCCTCGGGCTCGGTGAGATTCATGGTGCCGGTCCACTCGCCGCTGACCAATTTGGTCAGGTAGGTCTCACGAAGCTCTTCGGATGCGGCGGCGTCAAGCGCGTGGATGGCTCCAGCCCCCAGCATCCAGCACAGCGCGAATGCCGCGTTCGAGGCGTTCCAGATCTCGCCGAGCCCCGCGCCGACCGACTGCGGAAGCCCATCACCTCCGGCGGACTCCGGTGCTGTCGCGCTGACCCAGCCCGCTTCGACGAGCGCCTGGTAGGCCTCGGGGAAGCCCTCGGGCAGGTGCACCTGACCGCCCTCGAGCCGGGCGCCGATCTGGTCGCCCGCGCGATCGAGCGGTGCGAGGACTTCGGCGGCGAATTCTCCGGCGCCTGCGATGATCTCGACGGCATCGTCTGCAGTGATCGCACCGCCGGATGCCGCGGCGACGATGTCACGGCCGAAAGCCTCTCGATAGAGGAAGGCGTAGTCCGCGACGGGCGGGATGTAAGGGGTTGCAGCGCTCATCGTTCACTCCTGAGTTGAATGTTGCGAGCCGAGCCGGTCGATCGAGACTCAGCGCCAGTGTATCTGACACTCAGTTTCACAACTAGTGCTGGACGCTGTGGACGACTGCGCAGCCTTGTACCATTTGAGGCGTGACTGAACGCGCCCCCCTCTCCCGCAAACTGTCCGCCATCGCCGAGTCGGCGACTCTCAAGGTCGATGCCAAGGCCAAGGCGCTCAAGGCGGAAGGCAAGCCGGTCATCTCCTATGCCGCTGGCGAGCCCGACTTCGCAACGCCGCAGTTCATCGTGGATGCCGCCGCCGAGGCACTGAAGGATCCCGCGAACTTCCGCTACACCCCCGCCCCCGGGCTCCCCGCTCTTCGCGAGGCGATCGCCGCGAAGACGCTGCGTGACTCCGGACTCGAGGTCGCACCGTCGCAGGTGATCGTCACCAACGGTGGAAAGCAGTCTGTGTACCAGGCGTTCCAGGCCGTGGTGAACCCGGGAGACGACGTGCTGTTGCCCGCGCCGTACTGGACCACCTACCCCGAAGCGATCCGCCTGGCTGATGGCACCCCGGTCGAGGTATTCGCCGGCGCCGATCAGGACTACAAGGTGACCGTCGAGCAGCTCGAGGCCGCTCGCACCGAGCGCACGACTGTACTCGTGTTCGTCTCGCCCTCGAACCCCACGGGAGCCGTCTACACGCTCGAGGAGACCACAGCGATCGGGCAGTGGGCGCTCGAGCACGGCATCTGGATCATCTCCGATGAGATCTACCAGAACCTCACTTACGAAGGCACGAAGGCCACCTCGATCGTCGAGGCGGTTCCCGAGGTCGCCGATCAGACGATCCTCGTCAACGGCGTCGCCAAGACCTACGCGATGACGGGCTGGCGGGTGGGCTGGATGGTCGGCCCCGCCGACGCCATCAAGGTTGCCGGAAACCTGCAGTCCCACCTCACGAGCAACGTGAACAACATCGCCCAGCGCGCGGCCATTGCAGCGCTCTGGGGCCCGCAGACCGAGGCGGAGCAGTTCCGCGAGGCGTTTGACCGTCGTCGCCGGATGATCGTGTCGGAGCTCTCGAAGATCGATGGCGTCCAGGTGCCGAACCCGCTCGGAGCCTTCTACGTCTACCCCGACGTGCAGGGTCTGCTGAACCGCACCTGGCAGGGCGTCACGCCCACGACATCGTTGGCGCTCGCCGACCTCATCCTCGAGAAGGCTGAAGTCGCCGTTGTTCCCGGCGAGGCGTTCGGCCCGTCCGGATACCTGCGCCTGTCGTACGCACTCGGCGATGACCAGCTGCTCGAAGGCATCCAGCGCCTGCAGAAGCTGTTCGCCTGAGCGGACGTGTCAGCTCTGCTGGTATCCGATCAGCCAGCGGATGCCGTAGCGGTCGGTGACCTGACCGTCGAAGTCGCCCCAGGGGCGCTTCTGCAATGGATCGATGATCCCGCCGCCCTCGCCGAGGGCAGCGAACCATTTCTGCAGAGTGGTTGGTTCGGCGGTGCCGAGGAGCGAGAATGTCGCGCCGACCATGTGGACCGCGTCTTCATCGCCGGCGGCATCCGAAGCGAAGAGCTCGACGACACCTTTCAGCTGACCATGCGCGATCGCGGCACCGGGCCCATCGGTGCGCCCGAACTGTTCGTACGTGAACAGCTGCAGTTCACCGCCGAAGACCCCGTGATAGAAGCCCAGCGCCTCCGCAGCGTTTCCGGGAAAGTACAGGTAGGGAACGAGTCCGCTCATCCCGCGAGTGTAGTCGCTACAGTTCCACACCTACGAGAACCGGTTCGGGCTGCAGCAGCAGTCCGAACTCCGCGTGCACACGAGCCTGGATGTAGCGGGCCAGTTCGCTGACCTCTCCTGCCGTAGCGTGTGCGCGGTTGGTGAGGGCGAGGGCGTGCTTGGTCGAGATCCCCGCGCGCGAGCGCGGCAGACGAAACCCCTTGGTGATTCCGGCATTCTCAATGAGCCAGGCCGCACTCACCTTGACCTCCGGACGCGTCGTCGACGCAGGAGGCACATACCCGTCGTACGACTCCAGCGGGATCACGGTCGCTGCGTCGAGATCCGGCTGCACGGGCCAGCGCGGGCACTCGGGAGGAAGCTGCGCGGCAACCATCTCGGGGACGATCAGGTTCTGGAAGAACGATCCAGCGCTGCGGGTATCGGGATCGGCGGGGTTCAGAAGCATCCCCTTCGCCGCGCGGATCTCGAGGATCCGCTCACGTACCGACGAGAGCGGGACGGTCTCGTCGCCCTCGATGCCGAGCGCGCGACGCAGCTGTTCGCCACCGATCCGCCGGCCGCCGACGCCGACGTCGGCGAGATCGAGGGTCACAGAGAGAATCACCGCGCGACGCAGAGGGGCGCCGCCGTAGTGGTGTTTGAGCACCGAGGTGCGAAATCCCAGACCCAGTTCGGATGCCGGGACGGTTGAGACCTCGCCAGTGGACTCGTCGATGAGCTCGACCTCGACGAGAGTCTCCTGGATCTCCTGTCCATATGCTCCGACGTTCTGCACGGGGGCTGCGCCGACCGTGCCGGGGATGCCGCTCATCGCTTCGATGCCCGCGAGTCCCTGCTCGACTGTGTAGGCGACGAGGTCGTCCCAGTTGTGCCCTGCCTGCACGCGCACTCGGGTGCGGCCGGGGTGCGGGGACTCCACCCGTTCGATACCCGAGGTGAGAATGCGGATGACCGCACCATCGAAGGGCTCATCGCCTGCGAACAGGTTCGAGCCGCCGCCGAGGACGAACCACTCCTCGCCCAGAGACCACACCTCACGCAGTGTGTCGACGAGCTCATCGGCGCTCGTGGCATCCATCATCCGCTCGGGAGCCGCGCCCGTGTGCAGGGTCGTGAGCTCGGAAAGCGGTATCGGGGTGATATCTACCATCGCGGACCGTCAGAGAGCGACGCGCAGCTGCGCCTTGACGAGGACCGTGGTGTCTGCGTGTGTGACGGTGAGGTCGATGCGCGCACTGGTTTCATCGACGGCACCGACCTTCGCGAGCACCGAGACATCCGCGCCGCTTCGCGGGTCGACGACGACGGGACGCGTGAAACGCACACCGTACTCGGTGATCTTCACTTCAGGGTCAAGGGCTGCGACCACAACAGAGGAGGCCAGTCCCATCGTCAGCATCCCATGCGCGAGCACACCGGGAAGGCCGACGGACTCCGCGATGTCGTCACGGTAGTGGATGGGGTTGAAGTCGCCCGAGGCGCCCGCGTAGCGGACGAGCGATTCGCGCGTGAGGTGGATGGTGCGCTCGGCGATGACGTCTCCGACGGTGAAAGTCATGCGTCCCCCTCTTCCGCGCCGACGAGCAGCACGCTCGTGGCGGTTACGACATGTTCGCCTGCGGCATCCGTGATCACGGCTTCGCTGGTGACCATCGAGTTGCCGGCCATCATGCGGATGCCGGTGACCTTCAGTTGCCCGGTGAGCTCGTCGCCTGCGACGATCGGCTTCGAATACGTGAACCTCTGTTCTGCGTGGATCGTGCGCGCGAGCACGATGCCAGAATCGGGCTCGGCCAGCAGCAGCTGCAGCGTCTGGTCTTGAATGACCATTGCGAACGTCGGGGGCGCGACCACATCGGCGAAGCCCGCGGCACGCGCGGCCTCGACGTCGGTGTGCAGCGGAGCGTCGGCGAAGACCGCGCGAGCGAACTCACGCACCTTCTCACGACCGACCAGGTACGGAGGCGTCGGCGGGAACTCCCGGCCGACCAGTTCGTTGTTCACAGGCACCGGACAAGTCTATCCAGCCGACGCCGCGTCGCTCAGCCTCGCCGCATCCTGAGCGCCTTGATGATCATCTGCACCGCGATGACCACGAGATATGCGGCGAAGAGCATGTTTCCCCAGAAGGGGTTGACGAGCGTGGCGAGCCATGCGCCCAAGGCCGTCATCGTGCAGGCGGCGACACCGATGAGGGCTGCAGCGACCAGGTCGACGTTGTGGTGGCGGAGGTTGCCAATCGTGCCGGACAGGGCCGCCGGGATCATCATGAGCAACGATGTGCCCTTGGCGACGAGGTCGGTGGTGCCGAATCCCATCATCAGCACCGGCACGACGATGACGCCACCGCCGACGCCGATGAGGCCGGAGATGATGCCGGTGACGATGCCAACAAGAATGAGGGCTGCACCGTTGATCCAGCCCAGCTCGAAGGTCGCTTCGCGGGAGGGTATGACCACGAACAGCATCACGATGACGATGACGATGAAACCGATGAAGCCCCACCGGAGCGCCGTCTGCGAGACTCGCGGAAGCAGTCGGGTGCCGACCTGCGCGCCGGCCACTGCGCCGACAGCGAGGAGGAGCGCGGGGATCCAGGCGACGGAATCGTGGATGGCGTAGGAGATCACACCGATGCTCGCGATCGGCACGATGGCCGCAAGAGACGTGCCGGCGCTGATCCGCTGGTCAAAATGCACCATGAGCACGAGCAGCGGCACAATCACCGTGCCTCCGCCGACCCCGAAGAGCCCTGAGAGCAGACCTGCGATCAACCCGATGAAGATGAAGGTGAGGTACGCGCGCGGACCTCGGGTTATCGGACTGGTCAGCTCACTCACTCGGCAAGCCTAATGGGTGCGGCATCCGCCCTTTGTCGCACTCCCCTGTCGCACTCCCCTGTCGCACTGCCCCCAACGAGAGAAGGCCCGCCCTCCCTGACGGGAGCGCGGGCCTCCTCTACGAGGGTGTGTTACTTGTCGCCCTCGACTGCATCAGACGCGGCAGCTTCAGCTAAAGCGCCCTCCTGCTGCGACTCGGCGGCGACATCCTCGGCAGGCTTTTCCTCTGCCTTGGGTGCGTCTTCGACCTTCTCGGTCTTCTCAGCCTTCGGGGCGGCCTTGGCAGCCGACTTCTTGGCCTTCGGCGTGACGGGCTCAAGGACGAGCTCGATGACAGCCATAGGAGCGTTGTCGCCCTTACGGTTTCCGACCTTCGTGATGCGGGTGTAGCCACCCTCACGGTCAGCGACCAGCGGTGCGATCTCGGTGAAGAGCGTGTGAACCACGTTCTTGTCGCCGATGATCGACAGCACCCGGCGGCGGGCGTGCAGGTCGCCGCGCTTGGCGAACGTGATCAGTCGCTCAGCGAGCGGACGCAGGCGCTTGGCCTTCGTCTCGGTCGTCTTGATCGACTTGTGCGTGTAGAGAGCAGCAGCAAGGTTGGCAAGCAGCAGACGCTCGTGTGCGGGGCCGCCTCCGAGGCGGGGTCCCTTAGTGGGCTTAGGCATATTGGTCTAACTCCTGGTCAGAATTTCGGGGAGGTCAGAAGGACTCGTCTTCGCCTGCGCCGTAGAAGTGGGCGCCGTCGAAACCGGGCACCGAATCCTTGAGCGACAGACCGAGCGAGATGAGCTTGTCGCGCACCTCGTCGACCGACTTCTGGCCGAAGTTGCGGATGTTCATGAGCTGCGTCTCCGACAGCGCCACGAGCTCGGACACCGTGTTGATGCCCTCGCGCTTGAGGCAGTTGTAGGAGCGGACCGAGAGGTCGAGGTCTTCGATCGGCATCGACAGTTCGCTGGAGAGCACGGGCTCCACAGGTGCCGGGCCGATCTCAATGCCCTCTGCCTCGACGTTCAGCTCGCGAGCGAGGCCGAACAGCTCGGTCAGGGTCTTTGCAGCCGAAGCGACAGCGTCGCGCGGGAGCATGCTGTTCTTGGTCTCGACATCGAGGATGAGCTTGTCGAAGTCGGTGCGCTCACCGGCGCGAGTCGCCTCGACGCGGTAGCTGACCTTGAGGACCGGCGAGTAGATCGAGTCGACGGGGATCTGCCCCGCCTCGGCGTACTCGTTGCGGTTCTGGGTCGCCGACACGTAGCCACGGCCACGCTCGATCGTGAGCTCGAGCTCGAACTTCGCGGTGTCGTTGAGCGTTGCGATGACGAGCTCGGGGTTGTGCACCTCGACACCGGCAGGAGCCGAGATGTCAGCGGCGGTAACCTCTCCGGCACCGGTCTTGCGCAGGTAAGCCGTGATGGGCTCGTCGCGCTCGCTCGAGACGACGAGCTGCTTGATGTTGAGGATGATCTCAGTGACATCCTCCTTCACACCGGGGATGGTGCTGAACTCGTGCAGGACGCCATCGATACGGATGCTGGTAACAGCAGCACCGGGGATCGAGGAGAGCAGGCTGCGACGCAGCGCGTTTCCGATGGTGTACCCGAAGCCGGGCTCGAGCGGCTCGACGATGAACCGGCTCCGGTCCTCGGCGATCTTTTCCTCGGTAAGTGTGGGACGCTGTGCAATAAGCACTCTGTGTTCCTTTCGATCACATGCCCGCTATATGACATGTGTTGGGTGAGGTTTTTGAGTTGTGAAAGTCAGTGCCCTGACGGGCAGAGCGAGGGATGCGTGCGCATCCCTCGCAACAACCTGATCAGACGCGGCGACGCTTCGGCGGGCGGCATCCGTTGTGCGCCTGCGGCGTGACGTCCTGGATCGAACCGACCTCGAGGCCTGCGGCCGTGAGCGAACGGATCGCGGTCTCGCGGCCGGAGCCCGGACCCTTCACGAAGACATCGACCTTCTTGACGCCGTGCTCCTGAGCCTGGCGGGCAGCCGACTCAGCAGCCATACCAGCGGCGTACGGGGTCGACTTGCGCGAGCCCTTGAAGCCCACGCCACCCGAGGATGCCCAGCTGATGACAGCGCCGGACGGGTCGGTGATCGAAACGATGGTGTTGTTGAACGTCGACTTGATGTGGGCCTGGCCCAGCGCGATGTTCTTCTTTTCCTTGCGGCGCGGCTTGCGCGCGGCGGCCTTAGGTGCAGCCATGAAAGTTTTCTCCTATTCCCTGGCCGCTGCTTAGCGGGCCTTCTTCTTGCCTGCGACGGTGCGCTTCGGGCCCTTGCGGGTACGGGCGTTGGTCTTGGTGCGCTGGCCGCGGACCGGAAGGCCACGACGGTGACGGATGCCCTCGTAGGAGCCGATCTCAACCTTGCGGCGGATGTCTGCGGCGACCTCGCGGCGCAGGTCACCCTCCACCTTGTAGTTGCCTTCGATGTAGTCGCGAAGCGCGATGAGCTGGTCGTCCGAGAGGTCCTTGACGCGGATCGACTCGTCGATCTCGGTGGCCTTGAGGATCTCGACCGAGCGGGTACGGCCAACGCCGTAGATGTAGGTAAGGGCGATCACCACGCGCTTGTCGCGCGGGATGTCAACGCCGGCAAGACGTGCCATGCGGTTTCTCCTGAGATGAGTAGAGGTGTGGGGCAGGATGTGGACCCGGGCCTCTGTCCCGAGGTGTCGGCTGCTTTCGCGGCTTCTTGACCCTGCCTGCGTGTATTCAGTTGTGTGTCAGATCTGTTCGATCAGCCCTGGCGCTGCTTGTGGCGCGGGTTGCTCTTGCAGATCACCATGACGCGGCCGTGACGGCGAATCACCTTGCAGTGATCGCACATGGGCTTGACGCTGGGATTGACCTTCATGATGTTTCCTGTTCGCTGTCTTCGTACCGCCCCGTGCAGGGGCAGGCCGTTACTTCTCGACCGATCAGCGGTAGCGGTAGACGATACGACCGCGGGTGAGGTCGTAGGGGCTGAGCTCCACGACGACACGGTCTTCGGGGATGATGCGGATGTAGTTCTGTCGCATCTTGCCCGAGATCGTTGCAAGGACCTTGTGTCCGTTGCTGAGCTCAACGCGGAACATCGCGTTGGGCAGAGCCTCGGAGATCACGCCCTCGATCTCGATGACACCGTCTTTCTTAGCCATAGCCTCGCTGACGCTTCTGCAGACCGGTCGATCTGCGTTGGATGGATGATTGTGATGCCGCTCCAGACGGACACGCCGAAACTGGGCGCAAGGCACCAACGCTCCATCTTATCTGAACGGGTTCCGTCCGGCAACTTGGGTCAGGAGCGACCCACTACCGAGCTTGGTGAGCTCAGCCGAGTAGTTCGTTGAGCTGCTCCTGGCCGCCCGCCTGAAGATTGACGAGCTCGTCATCGATCTTCACGGTCGGCGTGCTCGCAATGTCGTGAGCGTTGGTCTGGTCTTCGACGAACTTCATGTACGTGCCATCGGCGATGCAATCGGCAGCGGCCCCCGCGCCTACCTGCTCAGCGAGCGCGCTCATGTCGTCGTCGCTGAGACCCGCAGTACCGCCCTGCGGCTGGTTGGCGAAGAGGAGGTTGAAGAAATCCAGCGTCGAGTCGGGTGCCTCGGCTGCAACACAGTAGACAGCCCCACCTGCGCGCGAGGAGTAGTCCGTCCCCTGCGACTGGTGGTTGAGGATCGCCACCGGGTGGAGGCGAAGCGTGATGTCGCCGTCCGCGGCAGCCTGCTGGAGCTGCGCACCGTAGGCCTGCTCGAACGAGTTGCACGCCGGGCACATGAAGTCGACGAATGTATCGACCTCGGTGCCGCCTTCGCCGACGACGATCGCACCGCTATCCTCGTCGATGATCGTGCTCTGCGGCGCGACCCCGGGTGCACCGGCCTGGTTGTTCAGGAAGACGACGAGGGCACCGAGCCCGACGAGGACGATGACGGCGACGGCGGAGATTCCGACGGCGAACCAGTTGGTGTTGCTCTTGGCAGCAGCAGCCATGACGTTCCGATCAGTAGAAGGAGGGTGGCGCCGAGCGCCCATACCCTTTCATCTTTCCCCAGAATCCTATGCCCCCGCAGGGAGCGCGACCCCCTCCCTCACCCCCTGCTCGCGCTTTCCCCGGGCCATTCCCCCGCGAATTGTGCGTGAGCGTGACCAACATTGCGTCTTGCCGCGGCCGGACGATCGGCACGCCGATGGACACCAGCGCCTGACAGAGGGGGGTCACCTTCCAGATGCCGCGCATTTCCCATCGAGCGAATGGATGCTGGTGACGGCGAAGCCGATCCTCACGGCGCTTCTCGTCCTTGAGCTTGTTCGCCGCCTCGGCAGGATCCTCCAGGTTGTACTTGCCCCAGCCGTCAGACTCGCCAATAGCGCGGACCGACTTGAAGAAGAAGTCGACCCGGTCGAGTTCGCCCTCATTGAAGAACTCGCGCTGCAGCACCGGCACCTCGAACCCGCTCCAGAGGATGACTGCTCGGCTCACGCTTTCAGCGGGTGACTCCGCCAGCGGATCAGCCAGTTCCCACACCGATTGCATTCGTGCTCGCCCACGCTGATTCTGCTGGCCGCCGGCCCGCTCCCGAAGTTCGCTGCGCCTGAGCGGTCCGCCCTGCACCGGCGAGATCGAAGCATCCGTGATAGCGAGCGCCTGTGCCGGTGAAACGACCCGAACGAGATCGCAGACGGTGTCCAGCATGCTGGTCACGTTGACCCCGTTGACCTGTTCGATCTCGCGGGGATCCCGACTGGTGTGCACGCAGACATCTCGATACCGCCACGACGCAGTTCGATCGGGGTCGAAGACGTGGATGTCTTTCGGTTCGTTGAACTGCGGCAGGCCCCAGATGACAGCCGCCGACTCGAGGCAGAGCACAGCATCCGGGTTCTTGCGCAGGAAGGCATACACGCGCACGGCGTACCTCTTGCGCGCCGGAAGCTTGTCATACGCGGCGCGGTCGACATATATCCCCTTGCGCACGCGCAGCCAGGCCGAATTCCGTCGGATGCCGAGCCGCCGAGCATCTTCGGTCGTGCACAGCGGAAGCGGGGAGACCGCGCACGCGCGGTCGAGCAGTGTCAATGGCATCCGCTCATCGTGCCCGAACCGGCGCTCTCACACGGCGCTATCCCCAGCTTCAGCTCGGACCGCGGATGGTGCAGAACAAGTCGTCACGCCACGAGAAATGGTTTGCCGCATGAAACAGGTGCTGGCACCACGTTTTTCATGCAGCAAGACGTTTTTCGCGCGGCGCGAGGCTACGCCACCGGCACCGGCACAATGCCGAACGGGGCGAGGCCCGCGGCGCCGCCGTCAGCGGCAGTCAGCACCCAGATACCGTCGGCGTGGAATGCGACCGAGTGCTCCCAGTGCGAGCCGTCAGTGCCGTCGACCGTCGAGACCGTCCAGTCGTCATCCTCGACCAGGGTGTCGTCTCCCCCGGCGGTGACCATCGGCTCGATCGCAAGGACCAGACCCGGCTTGATCTCAGCCCCTGGATCGGGTGTGCGGTAGTTGAACACGCTCGGCGCCTCGTGCATCTTGCGCCCGATGCCGTGCCCCACGTACTCGCGCAGGATGCCGTAGGTCGAGCCCGAAACCTCAGAAGAGCCCTGTGCCTCGATGTATTCCTGGATCGCCGCACCGATCTCGCCGATGTGAGAAACGGATGCCATCGCGGCGATCCCCGCCCACATCGAGCCCTCGGTGACGCGAGACAGCTCCGAGCGCCGCGCGACCAGGTCCGGTCGCTCCGGGTCGGGCACGATGAATGTCCGTGCACTGTCGCCGTTCCATCCCTGGAACTGCGCACCGCTGTCAACCGAGACGATATCGCCGGGCGCCAATACGCGTGCGCTGGGGATGCCGTGCACGACCTGCTCGTTCACCGAGATGCACGTGGTGTGGCGGTAACCGCGCACGAGCTTGAAGTTCGACTCGGCGCCACGGTCCGTGATCGCAGCGGACGCCGCAGAGTCAACCTCCGCTGTCGACGCCCCGGCACGAATCGCCGCGCCAGCAGCGTCGAGTGAGGCTGCGGTGATGAGTCCAGGTTCGATCATCGCCCGCAGCTGCGCTGGGGTCTTGTAGATCGAGCGACGGAACACAGCTCAGGCCGCGAGCGTCAAGCCACGCGCCTGCAGCGCCGACATGATCCGCTCGGTGATCTCGTCGAGCGAGCCGACGCCGTTGATGCGGTCGACGATGCCTCGCTCACCGTAGACAGCGAGGATCGGCGCAGTCTCGTTCTCGTAGATGTCGAGACGGTGCGCAATGCCCTCTTCGGTGTCGTCCGAACGGCCCTGCTCTTCTGCGCGAAGCTTCAGACGCGCGATGCTCTCGTCGCGCGGAACGTCTAGCAGAATGACGGCATCCAACGACTCACCACGAGCGGTGAGGAACTCGTCGAGGTGACCGACCTGTGCGGCGTTACGCGGATAGCCGTCGAGCAGGAAACCATGCACAGCGTCATCCTGCGACAGGCGATCGCGCACGATCTCACCGGTCAGCTCGTCGGGCACGAGATCCCCACGGTCGAGAATCGCGGTGACCTGCTTGCCGAGGTCGGTTCCGCCCTTGATGTTGGCGCGGAAGATATCGCCAGTCGAGACGACGGGGATACCGTAGGCCTCAGCGATGCGCACGCCCTGCGTGCCCTTGCCGGAGCCCTGCGGGCCGACGATCAGAAGACGAGCGGATGCTGCGGTGTGCTGAGCCTGTGTCAACGGAGAAGCCCTTCATAGTGACGCTGCTGGAGCTGCGCATCGATCTGCTTGACCGTCTCCAGTCCCACACCGACGATGATGAGGATCGACGCGCCGCCGAACGGGAAGTTCTGGTTCGCGTTGACGGTGGCCAGAGCGATGAGCGGGATGAGTGCGATCAGACCGAGATAGATGGACCCCGGGAACGTGATGCGCGTGAGCACGAAGTCCAGGTACTCGGCCGTCGGACGCCCCGCGCGGATGCCGGGGATGAATCCGCCGTACTTCTTCATGTTGTCGGCGACCTCGACCGGGTTGAACGTGATCGCGACGTAGAAGTAGGTGAATCCGATGATCAGCAGGAAGTAGACCGCCATGTACAGCGGCTGGTCGCCTGTGGTGAAGTTCTGCGAGATCCAGACGACCCAGCCGGCCGGCTCCGAACCATCCTGCGGAGTGTTGAACTGTGCGATCAACATCGGGATGTACAGCAGCGACGACGCGAAGATGATCGGGATCACACCCGCCATGTTCACCTTGATCGGGATGTAGGTGTTCGTGCCGCCGTATGTGCGGCGACCGACCATACGCTTTGCGTACTGCACGGGAACTCTGCGCTGCGATTGCTCGACGAACACGACGAGGCCGGTGACCACGATTCCGATTGCGAGAACAAGCAGGAATGTCTCGAAGCCGTTCGACTCGAAGATCATCCACATCGCGGACGGGAAGGTCGCAGCGATCGAGGTGAAGATGAGCAGCGACATTCCGTTGCCGATACCCCGCTCGGTGACCAGCTCTGCGAACCACATAATGAGGCCCGTACCCGCGGTCATGGCGATGATGATGAGCAGCTGAGCCCACCAGACGTCATTGGTCAGCAGCTGCTGACAAGCGGCGATGTCGGTTGTTCCGAACAACTGGCCGCTTCGCGCGACCGTCACGAGAGTCGTCGACTGTAGCAGTGCAAGTGCGATCGTGAGGTAGCGGGTGTACTGGGTCAGGCGGGCCTGTCCTGCCTGACCTTCCTTGTGCAGCGCCTCGAAGTGCGGGATGACCACACGAAGCAGCTGCGTGATGATCGTCGCCGTGATGTAGGGCATAACGCCAAGAGCGAAGATCGAGAGCTGGAGCAGAGCGCCGCCCGAGAAGAGGTTGACCAGGCTCAGCAGCCCTTCAGTACCCGCATTCAGACGCAGGCACTCTTCGACGTTCGGGAAGTGCACGAACGGAGCCGGCACATGCGAGCCGAGCCGGTAGAGGGCGATGATCGCCAGGGTGAAACCGATCTTCCGCCGTAGGTCGGGGGTGCGGAAGATCCGCGCGATAGCGCTAAACAAGGGCGTTCCTCCAGGAATGGTTGCCGGTCCGCTGAGGGCGGCCGAAAGACCAGCGTAACGCAGAGAGGGGCCGGAGAATCTCCGACCCCTCTCTGATGTGACTACTTGACGGTTCCGCCAGCGGCCACGATCTTCTGCTCAGCAGATCCCGAGACCTTGTCGACCGAGACGGTGAGCTTCACATCGATGTCGCCGTTGCCGAGGACCTTGACCTTCTCGTTCTTGCGAACGGCGCCCTTTGCGACCAGGTCGCCGACGGTGACGTCGCCGCCCTTCGGGTACAGCTCCGCGAGCTTGGCCAGGTTCACGACCTGGTACTCGACGCGGAACGGGTTCTTGAAGCCGCGCAGCTTCGGGGTGCGCATGTGCAGAGGCATCTGCCCACCCTCGAACCCGATGCGTACGGTGTTGCGAGCCTTGGTGCCCTTGGTTCCGCGACCAGCGGTCTTACCCTTGGAGCCCTCACCGCGACCGACACGGGTCTTCGCGGTGTTGGCACCGGGGACCGGACGCAGGTGGTGAACCTTGAGCACTCCTGGACGGGAGGCCGGAGCATCCGCCGCAGGCTTGGCCTTCTTCGCAGCAGGCTTCTTCGCAGCGGGCTCAGCCTTGGGTGCCTTCGCGTCGGCAGCGGCCTTTGCAGGCGCCTTCTTCGCAGCGGGCTTCTTCTCAGCCGCAGCCTTGGGAGCGGCAGCCTTCTTGGCGGGGGCCTTTGCGGCCTTCTCCTCGACGGCGTCGTTCTTCTCAGCCATTAGTCGATCTCCTCAACCTTTACGAGGTGGGCGACGGTCTTGACGTAGCCGCGCGTCTGCGCGTCGTCGGGGCGAACGGTGGTGTCACCGATGCGCTTGAGACCGAGGCTGCGCAGCGTGTCACGCTGGTTCTGCTTCTCGCTCACCTTGGACTTGATCTGGGTCACCTTCAGACGGGCGGCCATCAGGCACCTACCTTTGCAGCGGCTGCAGCAGCCGCCTTTGCCTCGTTACGGATGATGATGCCCGGAACGACGGCGTCGTAGTCAAGACCACGACGAGCCGCGACAGCGCGAGGCTCCTCAAGGCTCTTGAGCGCCGCGACGGTCGCGTGCACGATGTTGATCGTGTTCGACGAACCGAGCGACTTCGACAGAACGTCGTGGACACCAGCGCACTCGAGTACGGCGCGAACCGGACCACCAGCGATAACACCGGTACCAGCAGCAGCCGGACGGAGCAGAACGACACCAGCAGCGGCCTCGCCCTGAACCGGGTGCGGGATCGTGGTGCCGACGCGGGGAACACGGAAGAAGTTCCGCTTGGCTTCTTCGACACCCTTGGAGATGGCGAGAGGAACTTCGCGGGCCTTGCCGTAGCCGACGCCGACCAGACCGTTGCCGTCACCGACGACCACGAGAGCGGTGAAGCTGAACCGTCGACCACCCTTCACGACCTTCGAGACGCGGTTGATGGTGACGACGCGCTCCAGGAACTGGTTGTCCCCACGGTCACGCGAGTTGCGGTCACGGCCACCCTGGCCGCGGTCGCGGCCACCGCGGCGGCCCTGGCGCTCGTCGCGCTGCGGCTGCTCGGTGGACGCAGCGGTCTCGACCGGTGCGTTCTCAGCAGCAGGCTGCTCGGTGGTCACTTCGTTCTCCTTGTTGTCACTCACAGTGCCAGCCCCCCTTCGCGGGCGCCGTCGGCGATCGCCGCGACACGGCCGGCGTAGCGGTTACCACCGCGGTCGAAGACGACCTCGGTGACACCGACAGCCTTGGCGCGTTCTGCGACGAGCTCTCCGACTTTGCGGGCCTTGGCGGTCTTGTCACCGTCGAACGAGCGCAGCTCGGTCTCGAGGGTGGACGCCGAGGCAACGGTGTGGCCCTTGCTGTCGTCGACCAGCTGGACGAAGACGTGGCGGGCCGAACGGTTCACGACAAGACGCGGACGCGCCTCGGTGCCGACGATCTTCTTGCGAAGACGGGCATGACGACGCGCGCGGGCGTCGGACTTCGACTTCACAGCCATGGTTACTTACCAGCCTTTCCGGCCTTGCGACGCACGACCTCGCCGGCGTAACGCACGCCCTTGCCCTTGTACGGCTCGGGCTTGCGGATCTTGCGGATGTTCGCAGCTGCCTCGCCGACAGCCTGCTTGTCGATGCCACTGACGGTGAGCTTGTTGTTGCCCTCGACCGTCAGGGTGATGCCCTCGGGCGGGTCGATCAGGACCGGGTGCGAGAAGCCGAGAGCGAACTCGACCGAGCTGCCCTTCTGCTGCACGCGGTAACCGGTGCCGACGACCTCGAGGCCCTTGGTGTAGCCCTGAGTGACGCCGATGATGTTGTTGTTGATGAGCGTGCGGGTCAGGCCGTGAAGCGACCGGGACTCGCGCTCGTCGTCGGGACGGGAGACAACCACCTGGGTGTCCTCGACCGCGACCTCGATGGGGCTGGCCACATTGAGGGTGAGTTCACCCTTGGGGCCCTTCACCGCAACCGCACGTCCGTCAACCGAAATGGTGACGCCCGCGGGGATCTCGATGGGAAGTCGTCCAATACGCGACATTTCGAATTACCACACGTAGGCGAGAACTTCTCCGCCTACGCCCTTCTGCTCAGCCTGACGGTCGGTGAGAAGACCGGAGGAGGTGGACAGGATGGCCACGCCAAGGCCGC
This sequence comes from Microbacterium zouquanmingi, assembly GCF_052266695.1. Classification (NCBI taxonomy): domain Bacteria; kingdom Bacillati; phylum Actinomycetota; class Actinomycetes; order Micrococcales; family Microbacteriaceae; genus Microbacterium; species Microbacterium zouquanmingi. The sequence goes on along the minus strand of NZ_JBQPQZ010000003.1, from coordinate 460,565 downwards.
CGAGGACGTTGGGGAGCTCCGTGGACTTCGCGTAAACGCGCAGGCCCGGCTTCGACACGCGCTTGATGCCCGCGATCGAACGCTCACGGTTGGGGCCGTACTTCAGCGTGAGGGTGAGGTTCTGTCCGACGCGTGCGTCGCTGACCTCGTAGCCCGAGATGTAACCCTCCTGCTTGAGGATCTCGGCGATGTTGGTCTTGAGCTTGCTCGACGGCAGAGACACGGAGTCGTGGTGTGCCGAGTTCGCGTTGCGCAGACGGGTCAGCAAGTCTGCGACCGGGTCTGTCATTGTCATGAGTATTTTCCTTTGATCATGAGGTTTCGGCTGCCGTTACACGACAGACGACCTTCTATGAGATGCAATCTTCAATTGTAAGCGCACACCGGACCCCCGCCCGACGGGCAGGGGTCCGCAGCGTTACGCCTTTGCGTCCTCCGCCTGGAAGGGGAAGCCGAGGTGACGGAGCAGTGCCCGACCCTCGTCGTCCGTCTTCGCAGTGGTGACGACGGTGATGTCGAAGCCGCGAACGCGGTCGATCTTGTCCTGATCGATCTCGTGGAACACGCTCTGCTCCTGGAGACCGAAGGTGTAGTTTCCGTGGCCGTCGAACTGCTTGCCCGACAGGCCGCGGAAGTCGCGGATGCGGGGCAGTGCGAGCGAGACGAGACGATCGACGAATTCCCACGCACGGTCGCCACGGAGGGTGACGTGCGCGCCGATGGCCTGGCCCTCACGCAGCTTGAACTGCGCGATGGACTTCTTGGCCTTCGTGACGATCGGCTTCTGGCCGGTGATCTTGGTGAGGTCCTCGACCGCACCATCGATCACCTTGCTGTCGCGAGCCGCCTCACCGACACCGGTGTTGACGACGACCTTGACGAGACCGGGGATCTGCATCACGTTCTCGTAGCCGAATTCTTCCTGCATCTTCTGCTGGATTTCGGCCTTGTACTTCTGCTTCAGGCGCGGCTGGATCTTGCCAGCCGGCGCGGCAGTCTCGGTGCTCATCAGAGGTCCTTACCTGACTTCTTCGCGTAACGCACACGAACGATGCGCTTGACGCCGTCCTTGGTCTGCTCCTCGACCCGGCGGCCGACGCGGGTCGGCTTCTTGGTCTCGGGGTCGACGAGTGCGACGTTCGAAATGTGGATGGGAGCCTCGAGAGTCTCGATGCCGCCCGTCTTGGTGCCACGCTGCGTCTGGCCGACGCGGGTGTGCTTGGTGATGTAGTTCACGCCCTCGACGATCACGCGGTTCTGCGCGGCAAGGATCTCGAGGACCTTGCCCTGCTTGCCGCGGTCTCCGCCGCGCTCGGGCTTAGCACCCGAGATGACCTGAACCAGGTCACCCTTCTTGATGTTCGCCATGATCAGATAACCTCCGGGGCGAGCGAGACGATCTTCATGAACTTCTTGTCACGAAGCTCGCGACCGACCGGTCCGAAGATGCGGGTGCCGCGAGGCTCCCCGTCGCTCTTCAGGAGGACGGCGGCGTTCTCGTCGAACTTGATGTAGGAGCCGTCCGGACGACGGACAGACTTCTTGGTACGGACGATGACGGCCTTGACCACATCGCCCTTCTTGACGTTTCCACCCGGGATCGCGTCCTTGACGGTGGCGACGATGGTGTCACCCAGACCGGCGTAACGGCGGCGCGAACCACCGAGAACACGGATCGTGAGCAGCTCCTTCGCGCCGGTGTTGTCGGCGACCTTGAGGCGGGATTCCTGCTGAATCACTATTACTCCTTAAGTAAGCCTGCGGCTTACTTGGCCTTTTCGACGATCTCGACCAGACGCCAGCGCTTGGTGGCGCTGAGCGGACGGGTCTCGCTGATGACGACCAGGTCGCCGATGCCCGCCGAGTTGGTCTCGTCGTGCACCTTGCGCTTCTCGGTACGGCGGATGACCTTGCCGTAGAGCGGGTGCTTCACGCGGTCTTCGACCTCGACAACGATGGTCTTGTCCATCTTGTCGCTGACGACGTAGCCGCGCTGCGTCTTGCGGTAACCGCGGGCGTTCTCGTCACGCACATCGTGCGAGACGGGAGCTTCCGCTGCCGCTTCCTTCTTGGTGGCCATTACTCAGCCTTCCCTTCGGCGTCAGCCGAGGCATCCTCGGTCTTCTTCGCCTTCGACTTGGACGCCTTCTTGGCCGGGGCCTCGACGGGCGCGGGCGTGGCACGAATGCCCAGCTCGCGCTCGCGGATCACCGTGTAGAGGCGCGCGATGTCGCGCTTGACGGCGCGGATGCGGCCGTGGCTTTCCAGCTGGCCGGTAGCCGACTGGAATCGGAGGTTGAAAAGCTCCTCCTTGGCCTTACGCAGCTCCTCAACGAGGCGCTGGTCTTCGAACGTGTCGAGCTCTGCCGGGGCGAGCTCCTTGGTGCCGATCGCCATTACGCGTCGCCCTCCTCGCGCTTGATGATGCGTGCCTTCAGAGGCAGCTTGTGAATGGCTCGGGTCAGTGCTTCGCGAGCAAGTTCCTCGCTGACACCGCCGACCTCGAAGAGGACGCGACCCGGCTTGACGTTTGCGACCCACCACTCGGGAGAACCCTTACCGGAACCCATGCGGGTTTCAGCAGGCTTCTTCGTGAGCGGACGGTCGGGGTAGATGTTGATCCACACCTTTCCACCACGCTTGATGTGACGGGTCACCGCGATACGAGCTGCCTCGATCTGACGGTTGGTCACATACGCGGGGGTCAGAGCCTGGATGCCGTACTCGCCGAAGGAGACCTTCGTGCCGCCGGTAGCCTGACCCGAGCGACCCGGGTGGTGCTGCTTGCGGAACTTGACCTTACGGGGGATGAGCATTATGCCGACGCTCCTTCTGCAACAGGTGCCTCGTTACGCGGGGCACGACGACGGTCGCCACCACGGTCGTCGCGACCGCGTGACTTCGGCGCGTTGGCCTGCTCGCGAGCGAGCTCCTTAGCGGTGAGGTCACCCTTGTAGATCCAGACCTTCACGCCGATGCGGCCGAAGGTGGTCTTCGCCTCGTAGAAGCCGTAGTCGATGTTCGCGCGCAGTGTGTGCAGCGGCACACGACCTTCGCGGTAGAACTCCGAGCGGCTCATCTCGGCGCCGCCGAGGCGGCCGGAGACCTGGATGCGGATGCCCTTGGCTCCAGCGCGCTGCGCGCCCTGGAGGCCCTTGCGCATCGCACGACGGAACGCCACACGAGCAGAGAGCTGCTCGGCGATGCCCTGTGCGACGAGCTGAGCGTCAGCCTCGGGGTTCTTGACCTCGAGGATGTTCAGCTGGATCTGCTTGCCGGTGAGCTTCTCGAGGTCACCGCGGATGCGCTCGGCCTCGGCTCCACGACGACCGATCACGATGCCCGGACGGGCGGTGTGAATGTCGACGCGGACGCGGTCGCGGGTGCGCTCGATCTCGATGTTGGAGACACCAGCTCGGTCGAGCTGGGTCTTCAGCAGGTTGCGGATCTTGACATCCTCGGCCACGTAGTCGGCGTAACGCTGCCCCGGCTTGGTCGAGTCCGAGAACCAACGAGACACGTGGTCCGTGGTGATTCCGAGGCGGAAGCCGTACGGGTTTACTTTCTGGCCCATTACTTGCTCGCCTTCTTCTTGCTGTCGCCCTCAGCCGCAGCAGCGACCTCAGGCGTCGAGAGCACGACCGTGATGTGGCTCGTGCGCTTCTTGATCTGGAAAGCGCGACCCTGTGCACGGGGACGGAAACGCTTGAGCGTCGTGCCCTCGTCGACGTAGGCATTAGCTACGTACAGGTCCTGCTCGTCGAGGTACTCGCCGTCACGATCCGCCTTCACCTGTGCGTTGGCGATAGCCGACGCGACAAGCTTGTAGATCGGCTCACTGGCGCTCTGCGGGGCGAACTTCAGGATCGCCAGAGCTTCCTGGGCCTGCTTGCCCTTGATGAGCGCGACGACACGACGAGCCTTCTGAGGGGTCACGCGGATGTGTCGCACGCGTGCGATGGACTCCACCATTTCTCTCTCCTCTATCGTCGCCGCGTTAGCGGCGACGGCCCTTCTTGTCGTCCTTCTCGTGGCCGCGGAAGGTGCGGGTGGGCGCGAACTCGCCCAGCTTGTGACCGACCATGGTCTCGGAGACAAACACAGGAATGTGCTTGCGTCCGTCGTGGACCGCGATCGTGTGACCCAGCATTGCCGGGATGATCATGGACCGGCGAGACCAGGTCTTGATGACGTTCTTGGTACCGGCTTCGTTCTGCACGACGACCTTGCGAAGCAGGTGCTCGTCGACGAAGGGGCCCTTCTTGAGACTCCGTGGCATCTTCTTCTACTCCTACTTACGCTTCTTGCCGGCGGTGCGACGACGCACGATGTACTTGTCGCTTTCCTTGTTGGCGTGACGGGTACGACCCTCGGCCTGACCCCAGGGGGAGACGGGGTGACGTCCACCGGACGTCTTGCCCTCGCCACCACCGTGCGGGTGGTCGACCGGGTTCATCGCGACACCGCGGACGGTCGGGCGGATGCCCTTCCAGCGGCTGCGGCCGGCCTTACCCCAGTTGATGTTCGACTGCTCGGCGTTGCCGACCTCGCCGATCGTGGCGCGGCAGCGTGCGTCGACGTTGCGGATTTCACCCGACGGCAGACGAAGCTGCGCGTAGGGGCCGTCCTTAGCAACCAGACGAACGGATGCTCCGGCCGAGCGAGCCATCTTCGCGCCGCCGCCGGGGCGGAGCTCGATCGCGTGGATCACGGTACCGGTGGGGATGTTCTTCAGCGGAAGGTTGTTGCCCGGCTTGATGTCAGCCGATGCGCCGTTCTCGACGACGTCGCCCTGCTTCAGCTTGTTCGGGGCGAGGATGTAACGCTTCTCACCGTCGAAGTAGTGCAGCAGCGCGATGCGTGCGGTGCGGTTGGGGTCGTACTCGATGTGAGCGACCTTGGCGTTCACGCCGTCCTTGTCGTTACGACGGAAGTCGATGACGCGGTACTGGCGCTTGTGTCCACCACCGATGTGGCGGGTGGTGATGCGGCCCTGGTTGTTACGGCCACCGGTCTTGCTCAGTGGGCGCAGCAGCGACTTCTCGGGCGTCGATCGAGTGATCTCGGCGAAGTCAGCCACTGACGAGCCACGGCGACCGGGGGTCGTGGGCTTGTACTTGCGAATAGCCATGATTGTCCTTTATCCCCCGGGTCAGCCGATTGCCGTGAAGATGTCGATGGTGCCCGACTTCAGAGCAACGATGGCGCGCTTGGTATCCTTGCGCTTTCCGGTGCCGAAGCGGGTGCGACGGGCCTTGCCGACGCGGTTGATCGTGTTGACCGACGCGACCTTGACGTCGAAGATCTTCTCGATGGCGAGCTTGATCTCGGTCTTCGAAGCGCGCGGGTCGACGAGGAAGGTGTACTTGCCTTCGTCGATCAGCGAGTAGCTCTTCTCAGAGACAACCGGCTTCAGAATGATGTCGCGGGGGTCCTTGTTGAACGCCGACTGGAGGGCGCCGTTCTGCTCGGTCATGCCGAGACCTCCTCGGTTGCGCTGGTCTTGGAGGCGATGAAGCCCTCAAGAGCGGCCTTGGTGAAGACGATGTCGTCGGAGACGATCACGTCGTACGCGTTGAGCTGGTCGAAGCTGAGCACGTGGAGGTTCGCAAGGTTGCGGATGCTCTTCGTGGTCAGTTCATCGTTGCGCTCGGTGACGACAAGGATGTTCTTCGAGGATGCGACGGTCGCGAGGAAAGTCGCGGCTGCCTTGGTCGAAGGAGCTCCGTCGATGCCGAAGGACTCGATGGCGTGCAGACGCTCACCGCGGAAGCGGTCGCTGAGCGCACCCAGGAGGGCGGCAGCGATCATCTTCTTGGGGGTGCGCTGCGAGTAGTCACGCGGCTTCGGGCCGTGGACGATGCCACCACCGGTCATGTGCGGCGCGCGGATCGAGCCCTGGCGGGCGTTACCGGTGCCCTTCTGCTTGAAGGGCTTACGGCCAGCACCGGAGACCTCACCACGACGCTTGGTCGAGTGCGTTCCCTGGCGAGCCGCCGCGCGCTGCGCGACGACGACCTGGTGGATCAGCGGAATGTTCGTCTTGACGTCGAAAAGCGCGGCGGGCAGCTCGATGGAGCCAGCCTTCTTGCCGTCGGCATTGAGAACGTCGAGCGCGAGAGTCGAGTCAGCCATGATCAGGCACCCTTCACTGCGTTGCGGACGTAGACGACGCGGCCACGAGCACCGGGGACGGCGCCCTTGACGAGCAGCAGTCCCTTCTCGGCGTCGATGCCGTGCACCGTCAGGTTGAGGACGGTCACGCGCTCGCCACCCATACGGCCGGCCATGCGCATGCCCTTGAAGACGCGGCTCGGGGTCGACGATGCGCCGATGGAGCCGGGCTTGCGGTGGTTGCGGTGTGCACCGTGCGATGCCGAAACGCCCTTGAAGTTGTGGCGCTTCATGACACCAGCGGTGCCCTTGCCCTTGCTGGTGCCGACGACGTCGACCAGCTGACCGGCTTCGAAGAGTCCGTCAACCGTGATCTCCTGACCAAGCGAGTAGTCAGAAGCATCCGCGGTGCGGATCTCGGTGACGTGACGGCGCGGCGTAACGCCGGCGGCCTCGAAGTGAGCGGTGAGGGGCTTGTTCACCTTGCGGGGGTCGATCTGGCCAGCAGCGATCTGAACAGCGTTGTAGCCGTCCTTCTCGGGCGTGCGGACCTGGGTGACCACGTTCGGTGCCAGCTCGATGACGGTGACGGGGACGAGTTTGCCGTCCGCGTTCCACACCTGGGTCATGCCGAGCTTGGTGCCCAGCATTCCCTTGGAAATCTTTGAATTGATGTCAACCATGCGAGACCCCTTACAGCTTGATCTCGATGTTGACGTCAGCCGGGAGGTCGAGACGCATCAGCGAGTCGACAGCCTTCGGCGTCGGGTCCACGATGTCGATGAGGCGCTTGTGGGTGCGCATCTCGAAGTGCTCGCGGCTGTCCTTGTACTTGTGGGGCGACCGAATAACGCACACGACGTTCTTCTCGGTCGGAAGCGGCACGGGGCCGACGACAGTCGCGCCCGCACGGGTCACGGTGTCGACAATTTTGCGCGCCGACGTGTCGATGACCTCGTGGTCATACGACTTCAGGCGAATGCGGATCTTCTGTCCCGCCATTGTCTGCTCATCTCTCTATAAAGCGTCGTACCGTCCAGAGCCGGATGACTCTGGGGCATTGGACGCACTGCGCCACTGTTCTTCTATCAGCCCGTCACGCACGACGAAACGTCGATGCGAGGTGTCGGGGCTTGTCCTGCTACCCGCGGCCTAGAACCCTGCGCTTATGCGCCGCCTATGCACTGCCGTGGTAGTGATCCTTCCAGCGCGCATAGCGCACCTCCGGAATGTGGAACTTATCTATTCTGCCATGGCCGATTTCACTTACGCAAACCCGGGCGTGTCGCGCTCGATCCCCGCATGAGCAGAGCGAAGGCGGCGCATCCGAAAATGCGCCGCCTTCAGTGGGTGAGACTACTCGTTGCCAATCGATTTGTCCGCTGCGTCGCGGATCTCGTCGATCTTCGCCGAGGCGTCTGGGGCGATCTTCTTCGCGAAGTCCGCGACTCCGTCGAGCACCTTGTCGCTGACGTCTTCCGCCTGCTCGCTCTTGAGCGCGCTGTCGACCTTGTCCTTGTTCTGCTCGTACAGGTCCTTGCCCTTGTTCACCAGATCGTCGATAGCCATGTGCGGGTCCCCCTTCGGATCTCTGTCACCAACGGGCACCCGTCGGCACTCCCCATTGTGCACTGTGCACCGGCTACGAGGAAGCGTGCCGGTCAGGAGAACGACAAAGGGGCCGAGCCCGAAGGCCCGACCCCTGTGCTGAAGTAAGAGAACTTACTTGTTGATCTTCGTGACCGTACCGGCGCCGACGGTGCGTCCACCCTCACGGATGGCGAAGCCGAGGCCCTCTTCCATGGCGATCGGCTGGATCAGCTCGACCGACATGTCGGTGGTGTCACCAGGCATGACCATCTCGGTGCCCTCAGGCAGCGAGATGACGCCGGTGACGTCGGTGGTGCGGAAGTAGAACTGCGGGCGGTAGTTCGTGTAGAACGGGTTGTGACGGCCACCCTCGTCCTTGGACAGGATGTACGCGGTGCCCTCGAAGTTCGTGTGAGGGGTAACCGAACCCGGCTTCACGACGACCTGGCCGCGCTCGACGTCCTCACGCTTGAGGCCACGGAGCAGCAGACCACAGTTCTCGCCGGCCCACGCCTCGTCGAGCTGCTTGTGGAACATCTCGATACCAGTGACCGTGGTCTTCTGCGTCGGGCGGATGCCGACGATCTCGACCTCGGAGTTGATGGCGAGGGTGCCACGCTCGGCGCGGCCGGTGACGACCGTTCCACGACCGGTGATGGTGAAGACGTCCTCAACAGGCATGAGGAACGGCTTGTCGCGGTCACGCTCCGGGTCCGGAACGCTGTCGTCGACAGCCTGCATGAGCTCGAGGATCGCGTCGACCCACTTCTCTTCGCCTTCGAGTGCCTTCAGAGCCGAGACCTTGACGACGGGTGCGTCCTCGTCGAAGCCCTGGCCGGCGAGAAGCTCGCGAACCTCGAGCTCGACGAGCTCGAGGATCTCTTCGTCGTCAACCATGTCGCTCTTGTTCAGCGCGACGAGCAGGTACGGAACGCCGACCTGCTTGGCGAGCAGAACGTGCTCACGGGTCTGAGCCATCGGGCCGTCAGTAGCGGCAACCACGAGGATCGCGCCGTCCATCTGAGCAGCACCGGTGATCATGTTCTTGACGTAGTCGGCGTGGCCGGGAGCGTCAACGTGTGCGTAGTGACGCTTGGGGGTCTCGTACTCGATGTGCGAGATGTTGATCGTGATACCACGCTGGCGCTCTTCCGGCGCCGAGTCGATCGTGGCGAAGTCACGCTGCACGTTGGTGTCCGACGGGTACTTGTCGGCGAGCACCTTGGAGATGGCTGCGGACAGCGTCGTCTTGCCGTGGTCAACGTGACCGATGGTTCCGATGTTGACGTGCGGCTTGGTCCGCTCGAACTTGGCCTTGGCCACTGGGTCCTCCTCAGGACGTTCGTGTAGAGATTGCCGGGCACTGGATTGTGACCGGTTCCCTACGGGGTTTGATTCTCAGTTTAGTAGAGAGAGCTTTGTGAAGTTGTGTGTTGTCCGACCGGCCCCCGCGAAGGGGCCGGTCGGCTTAAGGACTTATTCGCCCTTGATCTTCTGGATGATCTCGTCCGCGACGGCCCTGGGGACCTCGGAGTACGAGTCGAACTCCATCGAGTACACAGCGCGACCCGAAGTCTTCGAGCGCAGGTCGCCGATGTATCCGAACATCTCGGACAGCGGAACCTGTGCGCGAACGATCTTGATGCCGGTGGAATCTTCCATCGACTGGATCTGGCCACGACGCGAGTTCAGGTCGCCGATGACGTCGCCCATGTACTCCTCGGGCGTACGAACCTCAACGGCCATCAGCGGCTCAAGCAGAACCGGGTTGGCACGGCGCAGAGCTTCCTTGAAGCCCATGGAGCCCGCGATCTTGAACGCCATTTCAGACGAGTCAACATCGTGTGCAGCACCATCGACGATGGTCGCCTTGACGCCCACGATCGGGAAGCCGGCGAGCACGCCAACGTTCATCGCATCCTGGAAACCAGCATCGATCGAACCGATGTACTCGCGCGGAATGCGACCACCCGTGACCGAGTTCACGAACTCGTAGGTCTTGTCAGCATCAAGCGCAAGCGGCTCGATGTTGAACTGGATCTTCGCGAACTGACCCGAACCACCGGTCTGCTTCTTGTGCGTGTAGTCGTGCTTCTCGACGGACTTCTTGATCGTCTCGCGGTAAGCCACCTGCGGCTTACCGACGTTGGCCTCAACGTTGAACTCGCGCTTCATGCGGTCAACGAGGATGTCGAGGTGCAGCTCGCCCATGCCCTTGATGGTCGTCTGACCAGTCTCGGGGTTGAGCTCGGTGCGGAAGGTCGGGTCCTCTTCAGCGAGCTTCTGGATGGCAACACCCAGCTTCTCCTGGTCGGCCTTCGTCTTCGGCTCGATCGCAACCTCGATAACCGGATCCGGGAACGTCATCGACTCGAGGACGACGGGAGCTGCCACGTCAGTCAGGGTGTCACCAGTGGTGGTGTCCTTCAGACCGATGACCGCGTAGATGTTACCTGCGGTGACCGCGGGAACCGGGTTCTCCTTGTTGGCATGCATCTGGAAGATCTTCCCGATGCGCTCCTTCTTACCCTTGGTCGAGTTGACGACCTGCGAGCCGGAGTCCAGGTGGCCCGAGTACACGCGAATGTAGGTGAGGCGACCGAAGAACGGGTGCACAGCAACCTTGAACGCCAGAGCCGCGAACGGGTCCTCGGAGCTGGGGTTGCGCTTGATGATCGTGTCGTAGTCCTTCGGGTCGTGTGCCTCGATGGCACCGACGTCGAGGGGGTTCGGCAGGTAGTCGACGACTGCATCGAGCATCGGCTGAACACCACGGTTCTTGAACGCCGAACCACACAGCACCGGGTAGATCTCGCTGTTTACGACCATCTTGCGGATGGCGCCCTTGATCTCGGCGACCGTGAGGTCTTCGCCACCGAAGAACTTCTCCAGAAGCGCGTCGTCGGTCTCGGCGACGGTCTCGAGGAGGCGCTGACGGTATTCCGCAGCCTTCTCTTTGAGGTTCTCCGGGATCTCCTGCACTTCGTAAGAAGCACCCATGGTCACGTCACCCTTGGAGTCACCCTCCCAGACGAGTGCACGCATCTCGACGAGGTCAACGACCCCGACGAAGTCGCTCTCTGCACCGATCGGGATCTGGATGACGAGAGGCTTTGCGCCCAAGCGGTTGACGATCGTGTCAACCGTGTAGAAGAAGTCAGCGCCGAGCTTGTCCATCTTGTTGACGAAGCAGATGCGCGGAACGTTGTACTTGTCAGCCTGACGCCACACGGTCTCGGACTGGGGCTCAACGCCCTCCTTGCCGTCGAAGACGGCGACAGCGCCATCGAGGACGCGGAGCGAACGCTCCACCTCGACGGTGAAGTCCACGTGGCCGGGGGTGTCGATGATGTTGATCTGGTTGTTGTTCCAGAAGCAGGTCACGGCGGCAGACGTGATCGTGATGCCGCGCTCCTTCTCCTGCTCCATCCAGTCAGTCGTCGCGCCGCCATCGTGCGTTTCGCCGAGCTTGTGGTTGACACCCGTGTAGAACAGGATGCGCTCGGTCGTGGTGGTCTTGCCAGCATCGATGTGCGCCATGATGCCGATGTTGCGGACCTTGCTCAGGTCGGTGAGCACGTCTTGTGCCACAGGAGTGTCCTTTTCTGTCTAGCAGTCAGACTGCGAAGAGTGGAGTATTCGACAGGCTCAGAGGGGCAAGCCCGGTCCCTGAGCCTGTCGAAGGGTTACCAGCGGTAGTGAGCGAACGCGCGGTTCGACTCGGCCATCTTGTGAGTGTCCTCACGACGCTTGACAGCAGCGCCCAGGCCGTTCGAAGCATCCAGAATCTCGTTCTGGAGACGCTCGGTCATCGTCTTCTCGCGGCGACCCTTGGCGTAGCTGACGAGCCAGCGCAGGGCGAGCGTGTTGGCACGGTGAGGCTTGACCTCGACCGGAACCTGGTAGGTCGAGCCGCCGACGCGGCGGCTGCGGACCTCAAGGGTGGGGCGCACGTTGTCGAGCGCCTTCTTGAGCGTGGCGACGGCATCCTGTCCGTTCTTCGCCTCGACACCGCGGAGGGCGCCGTAGACGATCGACTCGGCCAGCGACTTCTTGCCGTCGACGAGGATCTTGTTCACCAGCGAGGTGACGATCGGCGCGCCGTATACGGGGTCGTTGACGACGGGGCGCTTGGGGGCGGGACCCTTACGAGGCATCTAACTCAACCCTTCTTCGCACCGTAGCGGGAACGAGCCTGCTTACGGTTCTTGACTGCCTGGGTGTCCAGGGCGCCGCGGACGATCTTGTAACGCACACCGGGGAGGTCCTTCACACGACCACCACGGACGAGCACGAGCGAGTGCTCCTGCAGGTTGTGGCCCTCGCCGGGGATGTAGGCGGTGACCTCGGTGCCGTTGCGGAGCTTCACACGAGCGACCTTGCGCATCGCCGAGTTCGGCTTCTTAGGCGTAGTGGTGTACACACGAGTGCAGACACCGGCCTGCTGGGGGTTCGACTTGAGCGCCGGCGCCTTGGTCTTGGTGACCTTGGGCGAGCGACCCTTGCGAACCAACTGCTGAATGGTTGGCACGTTCTCTCCTCATAATGCTGCACGGTGACAGCGTGATGGGTTTCACATCATGACTCACCGGCACGCCCGATCAGGCGTGCTTTTGGTGTGGCGAGTATGCCGTGGGGGCTGACCGATATGGATCGGAGCCCGCGTGCAGGCACGTCAAGACGTGCACACACCTGGCCAAGTGTAATCCCGAGTAACACATGCGGTCAAATGAGATCGGCGCGGATCGTGAAGGCGTGAGGTCAGACCTACGGCGCCTCGGGATCGAAGGGCGAGTCCAGCGACTGAGTGAGCTCTTCGAGCATCGCTTCGATCTGCGGCTCGACGTACTGCGAGATCGCGCCCTGCACGCTCAGACGGTGACGCAGGAGCATTCCGCAGATCTCCCGACCGACCATGTTGGCGTATTCATCTGCGAGGGTCACTTCCTGGCGCAGCGCTGCTTTCGCCTCGTCTGTGAGCGGTGGAAGCGGGGGCAGCTCCCCCGATTCGTCGTCAGCCAGTCCCGCGATCGTGAAGAGGAAGGGCGCGCCCGGCACGGGCTCGGGATCCAGAGGCATCCCCTCGAACTCGGGCGCGAGGTCTTCGGCTGGACGATAGCTGCGCGCCCGGTTGCGCGCGGCCTGCTGGTCGAGCTCGGCCTGCAGCATCGGCAGATTGCGCGCCGTGTAGTCGGCGACCGCACGGTCGACAACCGTCTTGATGCGTGTCGACAGCCCATGCTGCACGCCATGCGGAACGTTCGATCCGATGCCCACGGCAGAGAGGATCGGCGAACCAAGGCACCGCCGACAGGGGGCGACTCGTCCGCGGTGCGTGGCCGGCTCCCACCGCGGCACCCAACGCAGCCAGGCCTCGACAGCCTGGTCAACCTGCGCCTCTAGCGACCGCTCCACAGATCCAGGGTACGGCGATAGGCGCGAAACGGCAGAGATTTGCGGCATCCGATTCGCAGCAATGCGTCACTGCGCGTCAGGGTCCTCACGCTCCCAGGGCCATTGGGGCCGGCTCCGGCGGGCGCGTCGCAGCGCGACGCCTGCCCAGCCAGCGACCGCGGCAGCGACCAGCACCACAAGACTCGCGCCGTGCGTGACGAGCTCACTCATCACGGCGAGGGGGGTGACGACCTCACCCACGACCACGACAGCTGTCGCACCCACCCCGAGAAGGTGGACCAACGCCGTGACGATCGCGATCGTCCACACCGAACGGAACCTCGGATGCGCCCCGCGAACGGCCAGCCACAGCACACCGGCGAATGCCGCGATGGCGAGGATCATCCCCACGATCCCCGGTGCCTGTCCGATGCCAGGTACCGAGATGATGTCGGAATCGGTGATGACGCTCAGCGCCCCGAGGCCGAAGATGGCGAGAGCGAAGAAGCCGATAGCCGTCATCACCGTCGCCAACACGGCCGAAACCCCCGCAGGCACAGGGCTGCGGGAGTCGGGCGAAGAGATGTTCGTGGCTACCTCGAAAGTGTCGGGCCGGCTTCGATGGTGCGCTCGTACTCGCGCTGCGCCTCGGCATTGAGCTCGGTCTTGCGCGCACCGCTGCGGGCGACCCACGCACCGAACCAGATGGTGAGCTCGCGACCGAAGACGAAGGCTGCGATCGCGAGTGGCGCGAGCCCCTCGCTGAGGGCGAGTTCGCTGCCCTCTCGGGCGGACAGCAGCCAGAACGGCGCCTCGAACAGCTGTCCGAGAATGTGGCCTGCCCAGGCGAACAGACCGACGATGAGTCCGAAGACGACCCACAGACCCCAGCGACCGCGGTTGATGATCGCGCCCAGCAGCCAGAAGCCGATGAAGAAGACGACGACGGGAACCCAGAAGCCCCAGGTCGTCAGCGGAGCAAGAGCAGCCTCGCCGATGTTCTCTCCAGTGACGTCGCCGACGAGAGCCTGAAGCCCGAGAGCAGTACCGAGGTAGAGGATCGCGAACGATAGGGTCGCGATCAGACCGATTCCAGCCGCGGTACCGCGGTTGCCTCGGTCGCGCGGCGGCTCAGGCGCCTGCACGAAGATCGGCTGGTGCTGCGAGATCGGGGCGACAACCACCGTCTCGGCGACGGGCTCCGAGGGGACGACGCGCGTGGGCGCGTCATATTCGCCGGATGCCACGACGTCGGTGACGACGACGTCGGATGCCGCGGATTCGGATGCTGCGCCGAACTCGGTGGCGTCAGAAGAAGTGGCCGCTGAGCGGTAATCGTCGCCCGAGGAGGCGGCGTCGGGCTCCGAGGCACCGAAGGTGCCGGGGTGATCGCGCTCCGCGGCCTCGAAGGCTGCGAGATCCGGGTCGACGGCGTTGTAGTCGACGGGGTCGTTGACGGATGCCGAAGCATCGGCCTCGGCCGGCTGCGCGGGGGAATCGCCGCGTGCGGCCTCGGCGTCGGCGAGTCCGGCGTTAGCGCTGTCGACGACGTCGTCGACGTCGGACTTGTGCTCGTTCTGGGGGACCTCAGGGTCACTCATGTGGGCGCCTCTCGTCAATATGTGCACTGTGAGGTTACCGCCGTGCGGTCTGGCGAAAGCGGAGGCGTGCCGACGTGTCTCCGGACTCGCGGCGACCTCTCAGATCTTCAGGAGGCTGCGCCCGGCGCGATGCTGCGAAGCGTGTCGCCGACGAACTGCACCATGACGGGCCCCATCGGTAGGGCGAGCCACAGGAGTGCCGCCACCACCGTGATGCAGAAGAGACCCGCGATCCAGCTCATCGCGAGGTTTCGACCGCCTACCCGTGCCATGTCTCCACGCTACGACCGAGGAGGGCATGGCAACGGGTGGACACGCTGGGCGATCTCAGCCCTTCGTCGCTCCAGCGGTCAAGCCGCCGACGATGTACTTCTGCAGGAAGAGGAACAGGATCATCACCGGAATCGCAGCCATCACCGCACCGGCCGAGAACGCCGACCAGTCCGCATAGCGTGGGTTGGAGACGAGCTTGGTGAGCCCGACGACCAGGGTCTGCTTCTCAGGGTCGATCAGCATGACGCTCGCGACGACATACTCGTTGACGGTTCCGATGAAGCTGAGAAGCCCCACCACCGCGAGAATCGGCGCAACCAGACGCAGGATGATCGTGAAGAAGATGCGAGCGTGACCGGCACCGTCGATGCGGGCCGCCTCGTCGAGCTCCTTCGGAATGGTGTTGAAGAAGCCGTACATGAGATAGGTGTTCACGCCCAGCGCGCCACCGAGATACACGAGGATCAGACCCGTGTGAGTGTTCAGCCCGATGGCAGGGAACCAGTCACCCAGCGTCGACATCAGCAGGAAGATCGCAACCACTGCCAGCAGCTGCGGGAACATCTGCACGACGACGATCGTCACAAGTCCCACCCGACGCCCGGTGAAGCGCATGCGCGAGAAGGCATATGCGGCGCAGGCGCCGATGAAGACGGTGACAAGACCGGTGACGACGGCGATCACCAGAGTGTTCAGGAACCACATCCCGTACGGATTCTTCGGGTCGCTGAGGATGCGCACATAGCTGTCGATTCCCACAGCGGAGAACAGCTGGTTCGATCCGGTGAGCGTCCCCTTCGGGTTCAGCGACGCCGAGAACACGTACAGCAGCGGGAAGATCGCGAAGATGCTCACGACGATCGCGACGAGGTGGCGCCATCCGGTGTCGGCGAACCATTTGCCGAACGAACGCCGGCGGACGGGTGAGGAGGTCGTGGAAGTCATCTCAGTTCAGCTCCTCGAGTGCCTTGGTCTTGCGGAAGCTGACGATCGAGATCGCCGCGACCACGATGAAGATGATGATCGTGAATGCGGATGCCAGTCCGTAGTCGCGGGTCTGACCTGTGAAGGCGACCTTGTAGACCATCGAGATCAGGATGTCGGTGTGACCGACGGGAATCGATACATCCGAGAAGCGCGGCCCGCCGCCGGTGAGCATATAGATCAGGTTGAAGTTGTTGAAGTTGAACGCGAATGACGAGATCAGCAGCGGCGCAACGGTGACCAGCAGCAGCGGCAGCTTGATCTGGCGGAAGATCTGCCAGGGGTTCGCGCCATCCATCACACCCGCCTCGTTCACCTCTTCGGGGATTCCCTGCAGAGCACCCATGCACACGAGGAACATGTACGGGAACCCGAGCCAGAGGTTGACGATGAGCACCGAGACCTTCGCCAGCACCGGGTCGGTGAGCCAGGGAATGGATGCTCCGCCGAAGAGCACCTGGTTGAGGAAGCCGAAGCTCTCGTTCATCATGCCGGCCCAGACCAGGGCCGAGAGGAACGCCGGGAACGCGTAGGGCAGGATCAGCAGGATGCGGTAGCCGTTGCGGAATCGCATCTTGGTGTTGTTGAAGACCAGAGCGAGCAGGAGCCCGAGGAAGAACGTCGTCGCCACCGAGATCAGAGCGAAGGCGAACGTCCAGATCGTCACCGAGATCAGCGGACCGCGGATCGAGCTGTCGGTGACCGCGCGGACGAAGTTGTCGAAGCCGACCGTGATCTGCCAGCCGGGCAGAAGCTGCTCACCATCTGCCGAGGTGAACGCGCCAGTGCCGTTGTCTTCGTAGACGGTGCCCGAATCGGTATCGGTCATCGTTCCGGCGGCCTCGTCGTACTCGAGCGTCGAGATGTAGAGATAGCCGTTCTGCCCGTCGGGGCTGCGGATGGCTCCGTCGTTGGGGTCGCTGCTGTACTGAACAGAGAGCTGCTCGAGGTCATTGGAGCGTGCGAGCACCTGAGCGAAGCTGAGTGAGGTCCACCCCTCGATGGCGGTGGCCTTGCCACCCTCCATGGTGGCGCCGCTGACCTCTTCGAGCGGCTGATCGTTCGTGCCCACGCTGACGTCGCCGTCATCGGGGTCGGTGACCAGGAGTCCGAGAGTGCCGAGCTGTTCGACGACAGTGACGGGGAAGACGGGCGAGTCTTCCACGCGTTCCTGCGCGGAGCGCATGAGCGCGGCGACCGCCTGGTCCTTGGAGCCGTTGTGGCCGGTTCCATAGTTCGTGAAGCCGATGTACCCGGTGTACAGCAGTGTGAACACCTGGAAGATGATGAGGAAGATGATTCCCGGTGTCAGATACTTGGCCGGAACTGCTTTGCGGGAGAAGTAGATGTAGTTCACCAGCACCGCGACGATCACCACGAGCGCGAGCACAAGCCACTCACGGTGAGTGAAGAGCACGAATGCCGCATACAGCGCCACCGCGTCGACGATCGCGAGGAGCGCGATCTTCAACAGCATCCACCCGATCGGCGTCGATGCCTCCTCCGCGATCCGTGCGGCCTGACGCTGTCGCCTGGTCTGCGGCGGCTTCTGCTCAGTCTCGGTGGTGTCGCTCATCTTCATCCCGTCCATCGTGTTGTCGGGGCGAGCGCTTCCGCGCCCGCCCCGACGTTTCGTGCTTTGTTACTTGATGGCCGCTGCCACGTCGTCGGCAAGCTTCTGCCACGTCGCAGCCGGGTCGGCGCCATTGATGATCGCTGCCTCAGCGATGCCCCAGAACTGCCAGACGGCACCCATGGCGGGGATGGCGGGCATGGGAACCGCATCGGCGCCGACGGCCTGGAAGCCGGCGACGATCGGGTCGGAGGCTGCGGTGTCAGCTGCTGCGGTCAGCGCGGGGAGGACGTTGCCTGCCTCGAACAGCGCGAGCTGGACGTCTTCGGTGCCGAGGTAGTTGACGAGGAAGTCGTTCGCTGCGACCTTGTTGTTCGACTCGGAGCTGACGAAGAAGCCCTTCACGCCGGCGAACGGCGAGGCGACCTCACCGGTCGGGCTAGGGACGGAGTCGATCTCGACGTTGATGCCGGCGTCGACCGCTGCGCCGACGTTCCACGGACCGGTGAGCCAGAATGCGGCATTGCCGTCGATGAACTGCTGCTTGGCGATCTCGCCGTCGATGTCGGTGTTGAAGACACCCGCTGCGCCCTGTGCACCGAGCCAGGTGGCGAACTCGGTGCCGCCGGCACTGCCGAGCTGAAGGTCTGCGGCGTCGTAGCTGCCCGAAGCGTCAGTGCCGAACACCGGAGCGCCGAAGGCGGTCTGGAACGGGTACAGGTGGTACGGGTTGCCCTCAACGCCCTGCTCGACGACGAACGGCTGAGCGAGGCCTGCGGCCTGGCCCTTGGCGATCATGTCGTCGAAGTTCGCAGCCGGCTCAGGGATGAGATCCGCATTGCGGAGCACAGCGATGTTCTCGACCGCGTAGGGGAGCATGTAGACCGTGCCCTCGTACGTCGATGCCTGGAGCGCGACGTCGAGGTAGTCGGATGCCGAGTCACCGAGCTCGAGCGGTGCGACAACACCGTTGGTGGACAGCTCGCCGAGCCAGTCGTGCGCACCCATGGTGACGTCGGGGCCCTTGCCGGTGGGAACCTGCTGGATGAAGTCGTCCTTGATGGTGTCAACGTCCTTGCCGACGATCTCGACCTTGACGCCGGTCTTCTCCTCGTAGGCATCTGCCGCACCCTGGACAGCGTCGACGCGCTCAGCATCGACCCAGACGACGAGCGACGAGTCAGCGGACTCTGCGCCCTTGTCGCTGTCGCTTTCGGTGCCGGCTGAGCAGCCGGCGAGCGTCAGCGTGGAAACGGCTGCGATCGCGCCGAACGCGACGATGGCCCTCGTGTTCACCTTCATTGGTGTGTTGCCTCTCTCGATGCGGGTATCTGCTCACAGAACTGTAAGCGCTTACAGTATGCATTGCAATCGTCCGTTAAGGAAACGGTCGGCACGGCTGATATCAAGCTGTAATAGATGACCAGGGGGCGGGTTCCCGTGGAAGCGCTTTCAAAATCGATCCCTCTGCCCGAAATCAGTAGGATGGCGCCATGGCAGATTCATCGTTCGACATCGTCAGCAAGGTCGACCACCAGGAGGCGGAGAACGCCCTCAACCAGGCCCGCAAAGAGGTCGAGCAGCGCTACGACTTCAAGGGCACCGGCGCCTCGGTCGAGTGGAGTGGCGAATCGGTCCTGATCAAGGCGAACACCGAAGAGCGCGCCAAGGCTGTGCTCGACGTGTTCCAGTCCAAGCTCATCAAGCGCGGCATCTCGCTGAAGAGCCTAGAGTCGGGCGATCCCTTCGCCAGCGGCAAGGAGTACCGCATCGTCTCGACGCTCAAGGACGGCATCTCCTCGGAGAACGCGAAGAAGATCGGCAAGATCATCCGCGACGAAGGCCCCAAGGGCGTGAAGAGCCAGATTCAGGGCGACGAACTGCGCGTGCAGTCCAAGAGCCGTGACGACCTGCAGTCCGTGATCGCCCTGCTCAAGGGGTCAGACCTCGACGTCGACCTGCAGTTCATCAACTACCGCTAGCAGCCGCCCACCCGACGACCCAGCGCTCCAACCGCGCATAAGCTTCCTCTCGCGCAACCTTGCGTGAGAGGAAGATGTCGTGCAGCGCGCCGTCGATCCGCTCGACCGTCACAGACGGTCCCAGCCTCAGCGCACGCTCGGCGATGTCTTCGACGACGAGCACGGTGTCTGCGGAGGTCAGCTCCTCCGACCACCTGGTCGGCAGCGCTGAGCGCGCCGAGAGCATCACGCACACCGGTGCCTTGATCGACAGCCCTGCCGCGACGGTTCGGTGCCCGTGCAGGATCGCCCACAGCCAGCCTGCGTGAACTGGCATCGCCGGCACAGGCCGCCAGGCGGGGTTCGTCTGCATCACGTCATCCGGATCCATGACGGCGGCCTGCGCCCGCGCGTAGAACCCCAGGTCGATCTGCGGTGCGGCTTCCATCGGACGCAACCGCGCCTGCAGCTCGACCATCGGCGCGATCGCGGCCCGCAGGGGCGCGATCTGGAACTCCAGCCACGGAGAGTTGAGGACGATGGCATCCGCAGCATCCGGATGCCGTGACGCCCACAGGCTCAGCACGAGACCACCCGTCGAGTGCCCCATCAGCAGGAGTCTGCGCGGTCGCGCAGACTCGCCGGCATCCTGCCTCATGACCTCGAGGGCCGCGGCGATGTCTTCGTCGTAGGTGGCGAGATCGGCGATGTATCCGGGCGTCTGCCCCTCGCGCAGGCTGCGACCGTACTTGCGCAGGTCGAGCGCGAAGAATCGCGCGCCCCGCGCCGTCCAGAATCGGGCGAGCCGCTTCTGGAAGAAGTAGTCAGACCAGCCGTGCACGTAGAGCACGTCGACGCCGTCGAGCACCGGATGCTGCGACTTGTCGGACTCGCCCCGAAGCCGCGTGACGAACCGCTCCCATCCCGAAGGCTGCGGTGGCAGCGGCGCAGGCAGAGCCCGCACGAGCGTTGCGACGACCTCGCCCTGTTCGTCCGTTCCGAGCGGGAGGGTCCGCTGCTCGAACTCATCGCCCAAGACATCCGGAACCCATTCGGTCATGAGGCCAATGCTCGCACAACCGCCGGGACCGCACGCGCCGGAGGACCGTCAGCCCTCGCGGTTCAGATACTGCAGCACGGCGAGCACCCGCCGGTGCGCATCGGAGTCGACGGCCAATGACAGCGCATCGTAGATGCGCGAGGCGTGCTGCACGACCGCCTTCTCGGTGAGGAAGAGCCTGCCGGCGATCGATGCGTTGCTGCGCCCCTCTGCCATCAGCGAGAGAACCTCCTGCTGCCGGGCGGTCAAGGCTCCCACGGCGGAGTCCGACCGGCTGGCACGAGAGATCATGACCGCAACGACATCGGGGTCGATCGCCGTGCCGCCCTCCGCGACACGGCGAAGATCGCCCAGGAACTCATCGACGTCGGCGATTCGCTGTTTGAGGAGGTAGCCGATACCGCCGGTCTGCCCAGAGAGCAGCTCCACGGCATACCTGCGCTGCACGTGCTGCGAGAGCACCACCACAGCGGTCTGCGGCAGCTGGGCGCGGATGCGCAGAGCCACCCTCAGACCATCGTCGGTGAAGCTCGGCGGCATCCGAATGTCCGTCACGACGAGATCGGGCCGGTGCTCTTCGACGGAACGCTCGAGCGCGGGCGCATCTGCGGCCGAGTCGACGACCTCGAAGCCGGCATCACCCAGCATCAGTTCGAGCCCACGGCGCAGGAGCGCCTCGTCTTCTCCGATCACAACCCGCATGGGATCTCCGCTCGTACTGTCGTGCCGCTGCCGTCTGGGCTCTCGATGTGCACGGTGCCGCCCAGGGCTTCCACGCGCTCGACCATTCCGGTCAGGCCGAAACCGCGCCCGACCCGTGCTCCGCCATCGCCGTTGTCTCGCACCTCGACGTGCAGCACGTCGCCACCGCGACCCAGCTGGACGGCGATGGCCCCGGCCCGCGAGTGCTTGATGGCATTCGCCAGTGCTTCGGCGACGACGAAGTACGCGGTGCTCTCCACAACGGGGGAGCATTCGTTGTCGGCGACGTTCAGGTCGAGGGTCGTGGGCACCGGCACCCGATCTACAAGGTCCTCGGCCGCCGCGGACAGCCCGCGCTGGGAAAGGGCAGCGGGCATGACCGAATACACCACCTCGCGCAGTCCCGACGCTGCCGCATCGATTCCTTTGCGCAGCTCGGTCGCGCGCTCGCGCACTGTCTCTTCGTCGGCGCCGATGTGCGCGATCTGCTGCGCCTCCAGCGCCAGAAGCACGAGTTGCGCCTGCAGCCCGTCATGCAGATCCTGCGCGATACGGCGCCGCTCGCGGTCGGCGACTTCGACCAGCCGCTCACGCGATGACTGCAGCGCGCGACTGCTCGCCAGAAGCTCGGCGATCAACCTCTCACGGTCAAGCGCGATCGCGACCACGCGACCGGCGGTGCGCACGAGTCCTGGCTCGGCCATGAGCGCGATATCGCACGAGATGGCGCCGATCCGTCGCCCATCCAGCTCGACGGTTTCGACCACGCGATGCGCTTGCTGACGTTCGGAGGTCACCTCGACTCCCTCGGTGTCGACGTAGCCTTCGCGAGCGGGCACCCAGAACCAGACTTCCAGCGTGGGGTCACCGAGCGTGCGGGCGAGCGCTGCGCCGATCGCAGGTTTGACGCTGCCGACTTCGCCGAGCCAGACGCCGAGTTCTTCCAGCTCGCCGGTCCTTGCCACGCCTCCGCGCAGCGTTCCGAGCGCGAACGCGATCGGCACGCCGCAGAACACCAGCAGCTGCAGTGCCGCAACATCCGTCGGCGCCCAGCCGAGCACCGGCCCCAGGATGCGGGAAGCGAAGAGCAGCACGACCAGCGCGACGATCCCGTACCCGTAGAGCGGCACCAGGACACGCCGTTCCACTGCGGTCGATCGCCGAAGGCGATCCGCGAGCACGATGAGGGTGCTCGTCAAAACCAGGAAGCCGACGAACTCCTGCACGCCCCCGCCCCACTGCTCGAACGCGGGGACATCAGCGATCATCAGGCCAGGAGCCGCAACATCCGGTGCGAAAAGGTAGCGAGGGACCTGCAAGAGCAACGAGGTGACATATGCGGCGATCACGGTCGCGCGCGCGACCGCTCCCCGCACGCGACCTGCAGGAAAGGCCAGCAGCAGGTGCACGAATCCGGCAAGAGGCATGCTGCCGGCGATGGTGCCGAGCGCTGCGAGGGCTGCGACATCCGCGTTGCCCAGCCCGCCGAGAAGCATCCAGACGCCCGTGAGCAGGATGAGCGCGCCCATCCGATTGCTCGGCCGGTAGTGCCAGGCGAGAACACCTGCGCCGAGATAGATCAGGACGTTGACCGGGAAGAGCGCGAGCACCGGTCCGAGCGGCCCGTGAAGGGGCAGCAGCGCGACGAGAGCCGTGTTGAGCAGCACTCCCGCGCACAGGATCACGAAGAGCGCGCGATTGAAGGATCGCCGTATCGGTGCGCTCGCGCCCGTGCTCATCTGGATGGGTTCCTCGCCGTGGAAGTATGTGCGTTCGCGCTCGACGCTGTCTCATCATGACCACGTTCTCTGCACGGGTGCAAGTGCCGTACGAGTGTTGTGGGAGGGTGCGGTGAATCTGGCGACCTAGGTCTCTATCTGCCCTCCGCCGAGGTGCATACGCTACCGAACATGGGCTCTCCACGTGTGTATTCGGCCAGTACGGAACGAGGTGGGCGCGCACTGCGTGCGGGGGCAGCAGTCGCACTCGCGGCAGCCCTCGCACTGACCGGCTGCACAGGAGCCAGCGTGTCTGAGAGCACGCCGCCACCGACAGCTCAGGCAGCGGAGGACAAGGCGATCAGCGCTGTGCTGACCGACCTCACCCAGCAGGAATTCGCGCAGAAGCAGTTCACCTCGCTCGTCGCTCAAGTGATGGTCGACGGTCGCGTGATCGACACGGTGACATACGGCGAATCGATGACCGGTTTCCCGGTCACCGAGGACGGGCGCTTCCGCAATGGGGCTGTCGCCATCATGTACGTGGCGGCGACCATGCTCGCGATGGCCGACGAAGGCCTGATCGATATCGACGAACCGATCTCACGCTGGCTGCCCGACCTGCCCGGTGGAGACCAGGCCACGCCACGGATGCTGGCATCCATGACCTCGGGATACCCCGATCATGTCGCGAACGCTGACTTCCTCACCGCGCAGGCAGCAGACCCGTTCCGCGCGTGGACCGAAAAGGAGCTTCTCGCCTACAGCGAGGCGAGCCCTCGGCTCTTCGCTCCGGGTGAGAACTGGGACTACTCGCACGCAGGCTACATCATCCTCTCCCACGTGCTCGAGGCGGAGAGTGGCAAGACGCTCGCTGAGCTGGTCGAGAAGTACGTCCTGGGCCCGCTGTCACTCGACGGCACGGTGGCAGACGTCACCGCCCACATTCCAAGCCCTGTCGTGCACGGCTTCACCGCCGAACGCGGCATCTTCGAGGACTCGACTTACTGGAACCCCTCATGGACGCTCCCCCACGGCGCGATCGAGACCACCACGATCGATGACATGACCTCGAGCTTCGATGCCATCGTCGGGCGCGGAGAACTGCTCAGCGACGAGTCGCACCAGGCAATGATCTCGACAGATCTGATCGGCTTCGGAGCCCCGCTCGAGGGATGCCGCTCCTGTCACACGCTGACCACGGAATGGACTTACGGACTCGGGGTGTTCCTCCGCGGCGACTGGGTGATGCAGACCCCGCTCTTCGGCGGGTACCAGGCCGCCGTTGCCACCCTGCCCGAGGCGCAGTCTCCGATCGGGTCGGTGACGGTCTCCGTCTCGATCGTGCCGGGGGCCCAGAGCTACACGGCAGACGAATGGAACGGGAACCTCGAGAACTACGCCGCAACACTGGCGACCCAGCTCGCCTCTGAGATCGTGCCCGAGAATCCCCCACCAGCACCCACCACCACACCCGCGCACTGACAGACCCAGGAACGCAGACATGATGAAGAACTCCAGAACCCTCCTGGCGGCGGCAGCCGTCAGCACCATGCTGCTCGTGAGCGGGTGCAGCGCTCCGAGCCCGGCATCCTCCGGCCCGTCGGGCACGTCGACTTCCTCGACGACGGATGCTGCGCCGGAGTACGCCGCGACCCTGCAGGCGAAGATCCCGGAGGTCATGGCACAGAACGCGATCCCCGGGGTCGTCGTGAAGATCCTCTCTCCGGAGAAGGGCGACTGGTCTGCGACCTTCGGCACTGCCGAGCTCGGCAGGTCAGTGCCGATGTCGATGGATGACTTCTTCCGCATCGGAAGCAACACGAAGACGATGACGTCGACGATCGTCCTGCAGCTGGTCGGAGAAGGTCTGCTCTCACTCGATGATCCGATCTCGAAGTTCCGCCCCGACGTGCCGGGCGGCGAGAACATCACGATCGCACAGCTCTCTGAGATGCGCAGCGGCCTGGTCAGCTACTCCTTCGACCCCGCGTTCAACGCGGCTCTCGACGAGGACCCGCAGAAGGCGTGGACGCCCGATGAGCTGCTCGCGATCGCCTTCGCGTATCCCGCGAACTTCGCACCCGGCACGCAGTATGAGTACAGCAACACGAACATCGTGCTGCTGGGCCTGGTGATCGAGCAGCTCACCGGCATGTCGGCATCCGATGCCTTCCAGGAGCGGATCTTCGAGCCGTTGGGCCTGAAGAACTCATCACTGCCTGAGCCCTCGGATGCAACGATCCCCTCGCCCCACGCGCAGGGGTACCAGTTCGGCTCCAACCTGGAGACGATCGACTCCTACGCCGTCCCCGCAGACGAGCTTCCGGCGGCGCTCGACGGCGCCCTTGCACCGATCGATCAGACCGACGCGAACCCCTCATGGGCATGGACCGCCGGTGGCGCGATCTCGACTCCCGACGATCTCGCCGTCTACGTCAAGGCACTGGTCGGCGGAGGCCTGCTCGATGACGCGATGCAGAAGATCCGCCTCGACAGCGTGCAGCCCACCGTCGCGGGCCAGACCGGCGGCGTCGGCTACGGACTCGGAATCGCGCAGTTCGCGCCCGGCATCCTCGGCCACGACGGCCAGCTCCCCGGCTACTCGACGTTCATGGTCTACAACAAGAACACCGATGACACGATCATCGTCGGGGCGAACCTCTCGGCCTCTCCCGTCGACGGTGAGACGGCTGCCGTCGTGGTCGCCAAGACGATCATCGCCGCCCTCTACGGAGCATCCGTCGTGCCCACCAGCAACCCCGCCGCCCCAGAAACTCCTCCCGCAGGCTGAGCCGTACCTCTAAACTGAGCGCATCATCGTCGAGAGGACCCCCATGTCGCACCGCCGCAGCTCCTTCCGCCGTGCCGGGGCCTTGGCCCTCGCTCTGGGCACCGCGTTCTCTCTCGTCGGATGCTCGTCCTCCGGTGGGACGAATGAGGAGGCCGGGATGATCGCACCCGTCATCGTGAACATCGGCGAGATCAACGGCACGACCGTTGAGGTCGCCAAAGGCAACGTGATCGACCTCACCGGCGACGACGAGACCTTCACCGACTGGACCGCCGAGATCGCGGACGAGAAGATCGTCGAGTTCACTCCGGGCAAGGACGACGGCAGCGCTCAGTTCAACCCGGGCCTGACCGCACTCGAAGTCGGTGAGACCGAGGTCACGCTCGACAACTCGAGCAGCGACGAGTCGGTGACCTTCACAGTCGAGGTCACCGCACCCGCAAACTGACGGAGGCGTTACTCGCCGCGAGAGATCCGCACCATCTCGTCGCGAGGGACGACCTTGACGCGCACGCGCTCCTGCGGTGCGCCGAGCGCGACCTCGTGCTCGTCGAGGCGGTGCCAGCCGTCGAGGTCGGTCCACTGGATGCCGCGAGACTCGAGGAGCGCGGGAATCGCAGCCTCGGATGGGTCAGCGGGATCCCACCAGGAGCCCTGATCGTTCACGAGGTGCTGCACGGTCTCCATGGCGTCGGACTTGGTGTGGCCGATGAGACCCACAGGTCCTCGCTTGATCCAGCCGGTGGCGTAGATGCCTGGGACGCGCTGGTTGGAGTCCTTCGCGATGACCTGCCCCTCGCGGTTCGGGATCACGCCGTGCTTCTTGTCGAACGGCACGTCTTTCAGCGGTGAGCCGAAGTAGCCGACCGCGCGGTACATCTGACCGATCGCCACCTCGCGCAGCTCGCCGGTGCCGGTCATTCCGCCGGAGCCGTCAGGCTTGGTGCGCTCGTAGACGATCGCTGCGACCTTGCCCTCAGCATCCGTCTTGATCTCGACCGGCTTGGCCCAGAAATGCAGGTGGAGGCGGCGACTCGCTTCTCCCCCGGCGTTGTTCACCGACGGACGCGTGCGCCACTGCTGCAGGATGCGGTCGATGACCTTGACCTGCTTGTTGCTGGCGATCGCCGCGAGGGATGCTTCGTCGTAGTCGAAGTCCTCGTCGTAGATGACCGTGTCGACATCGCGCAGCTCACCGAGCTCGCGCAGCTCGAGCGGGGTGAACTTCACCTGCGCGGGGCCACGGCGACCGAAGATGTGGACGTCTGTGACCTTCGAGCCCTCAAGCACCGTGTGCACGTTGTCGGGGATCTCAGTGGGCAGCAAGTCTTCGGCGTGCTTGGCGAGCATGCGCGCCACGTCGAGCGCGACGTTGCCGTTGCCGAGCACGGCGACCGACTCTGCATCCAGCGGCCAGTCGCGCGGCACGTCGGGGTGACCGTCGAACCAGCTCACGAAGTCTGCAGCACCGTAAGAGCCTTCGGCGTCGATTCCAGGGACGTCCAGCGTCGTGTCACGGATCGCGCCCGTGGCGAAGATCACGGCGTTGTAGTGCTTCTTGAGGTCGTCGAGTGTGATGTCCTCGCCGAAGCGCACGTTGCCGAAGATGCGGATGTCACCGCGGTCGAGCACATCACGAAGCGCGTTGATCACGCCCTTGATGCGAGGGTGGTCAGGGGCCACGCCGTAGCGGACGAGCCCGTAGGGCGCCGGGAGCTGCTCGAACAGATCGATCGACACGTCAAAGGAGCGCTCGGTCTTGAGCAGGATGTCAGCGGCATAGATGCCGGCGGGGCCTGCTCCGACGATGGCCAGGCGGAGTTTGGTCATGAGAGTCCTTTCGGATGCTGCAGCGAAGAGCCTGATCGACGATGGGGGCGATCAACTGCTGCGGTCTGCGAGAGTTTCTGCGAAGCGCGTCAGCGCCTCACGCACCGTGCCCTTGGGCAGCGGCGCCAATGCGTCGATGGCGTCACGAGTCCATGAGCGGGCAAGGTCGAGCGTCTTCTGCGTGACCACGTGATCACGCAGTTCGGCAAGCGGCTGGTCGAGGATAACGGCATCCTCACCGGCGGCGATCCGCTCCACCCCGTCGTCGATGCGGGTTGCGAGATCGGTGGAGGCAGCATCCGTCTCTGCTTTGAGCAACAGGTACGGCATGGTGGGAACGCCTGCACGCAGATCGGTGCCTGGCACCTTTCCGGTCTCTTCGGGGCTCGCCGAGAGGTCGATCACATCGTCGAGCAGCTGGAACGCGATGCCGACCTTCTCGCCGTACAGACGCAGCGGCTCGATGCACTCCTCCGGCGCGTTCGAGAAGATCGCACCACCCTGCGTCGCCGCGGCGATGAGCGAACCGGTCTTGTCGGCCAGCACCTGAATGTAGAACTCGATCGGGTCGTCATCGGGCTGAGCGCCGACGGTCTCATGGAGCTGGCCCATCACGAGCCGCTCGAAGGTGTCGGCCTGCAGGCGGATCGCCCGGTCGCCGTGCTT
Source organism: Microbacterium zouquanmingi (assembly GCF_052266695.1). Taxonomy (NCBI): domain Bacteria; kingdom Bacillati; phylum Actinomycetota; class Actinomycetes; order Micrococcales; family Microbacteriaceae; genus Microbacterium; species Microbacterium zouquanmingi. The sequence goes on along the minus strand of NZ_JBQPQZ010000003.1, from coordinate 432,305 downwards.
CGCCATGAGCTGGCTCGCGCGAGAGAAGAGGATGTCTCCGGTGAGGATGGCGACGTTGTTGCCCCACACCGCCTGCGCCGCGGGAACCCCACGGCGACGGTCAGCGCCGTCCATGACGTCGTCATGATAGAGGGAGCCCAGGTGGGTGATCTCCAGCGCCTTCGCAATGTCGATCACTGCCGGGATGTTGCCATCACCGAGCTGCGCGGTCAGCAGCGTGAGTACGGGACGGATGCGCTTGCCACCGGCCTCGTACAGGTACCGGGCGGATGCATCGACGAGGGAGTCTGCAACGCGCAGGTCTTCGGACAGCCCATTCTCGACGAGTTCGAGCCCATCCTCGATCTGACGCGCGACACGACGCGCAACAGGGCCGAGGAACACGCGGTCGCTGAAGCCCAGACGGTTCGCGAGGCGCGAACCCGGGGCAGCGGGGCTCGAAGTCACGGTGTCCACCCTACCTGCGGCTCACTCAGGCTTCGTCATCGGAGCGGATGCTGGTTTGACCGCACGGTGCAGCGCGACGATGCCGAAAGTGAGGTTGCGGTACTCGACGTTCGTCCAGCCCGCCTGCCGGATCCACGCCGAGAGCTTCTTCTGATCGGGCCAGTCGCGGATCGACTCGTTCAGATAGTCATAGGCATCGCTGTTGGTGCCGGCCAGACGTGCCACGCGTGGCAGTACCTGGGCGTTGTAGAAGCGGTAGAGGCCGCGGAACAATGCGCCAGGAGGGGTGGAGAACTCGTTGATCACGAGGCGACCCCCTGGCTTGGTGACCCGGAACAGCTCAGCGAGCGCCTTCTTCGGCTGCTGCACGTTGCGCAGCCCGTACGACATCGTGACGGCATCGAACTCATCATCGGCGAACGGCAGGTTCATGGCGTCTGCCTCGACGAAGCTCAAGTTCCCCAGGTGTCCGTGGCGACGCTTGCCCTCAGCGAGCATCCCGGGTGAGAAATCGGCCGCGACGACATCGGCTCCACTGGCCGCGAGGGATGCTGACGAAGAAGCTGTTCCTGCCGCGAGATCGAGGATCCGCTCACCGCGCTCGGGGGCGACCGCACGGGTGGTCGCCGCACGCCAGAGCGCGTCGTTTCCGAACGTCATGACCGTGTTCGTGCGGTCGTAGCCGGCGGCCACCTGATCGAACATGCCGCTGACGCGCTGCGGGTCTTTGCCGAGGTCGGCGCGATTGGGCTGGCTCATCCGACCAGTCTAGATCGGCCTGGCTGTCTGCGCGCGGCGCCGGCGAGGGGTCCCCCGGCGCCTAAACTGGATGGGTGAGCAGCACCCGCCTGGTCGTGCAGACCCGTGAGTTCGACCCGGTCGACGATCTGCTGGCCTATGCGCATCCGCACTTCCCCCTCGCCTGGCTCCGGCGCGGCGACGGCATCGTCGCCGTCGGCGACAGCGCACCGGTGACCATCAGAGTGCCCGCCGACCGTGGCCCGCTGCGCAGCGACGTGATCGCAGAGTCCTGGCGCGCGCTCACCGACGCCGCTGAGATCGATGACCCTGTGCAGTTGCCTGGCACCGGTTTGGTCGGGTTCGGCGCACTGACCTTCGACGAGGGCTCAGCGGCCGACAGCGTGCTGGTCGTTCCGTCGATGGTTCTGGGGCGCCACCGGGGGCGCGGCTGGATCACCCGCATCGCGGTATCCGGAACGGAGCTCCCCGGTGATCAGCCGGGCGCCACTCTCTCCCCCGACGCGTACGGACCGCACTGGGCGGGAACCGTCGGCCCAGGGCGTCAGAGTCCGGCAGGCTACCAGGCCTCCATCCGTGACGCTCTGGAGCGGATCGGTGCAGGAGAGGCGAGCAAGATCGTGCTCGCCCGCGATCTCGAGGGCACGATCCCCGCGGGCTCTGATCTGCGCCGCCTCGTGCGTGAACTCTCAACGGGTTACCCCGATACCTGGACGTTCGCGGTCGACGGGCTCATCGGGGCAAGCCCCGAGACACTCGTCACCGTGCAGGATCGCACCGTGACCGCGCGAGTGCTCGCCGGAACCATCGGCCGCGGTGCGGATGCTGATGAGGATGCCGCAGCATCCTCCCGCCTCGCGTCGAGCGTCAAGGACCTCGACGAGCACCAGTATGCCGTGCGCTCGCTTCTGGAGTCACTGCGGCCGCACGTGCGGGCGATGGCATCGAGCGAGCAGCCCTTCCTGCTGAAGCTTCCGAACCTGTTCCATCTCGCCACCGATGTCGAAGGCGAGTTGTCCGCGGGAGAGTCGGCGCTCGATCTCGTCGGAGCCCTGCATCCCACCGCCGCCGTCGCGGGCACCCCTACGCCCGCCGCCGTCGCGGCGATCCGAGAGCTCGAGCCTTTCGATCGCGGCCGCTACGCGGGGCCGGTCGGATGGATCGATGCGAACGGCAACGGCGAATGGGCGATCGCGCTGCGGTGCGCACAGTTCTCAGCTGGGGACGACGCAATCGCCGTGACCGCGTATGCGGGTGCGGGCATCGTCGCCGCGAGCGATCCCGAGACCGAATTGCTCGAGACCAGGGTGAAGTTCCGCCCACTGGTTGACGCGCTGGCCTAACTCGCCGCGAGCCGTTTCTTCTCGGCCTCGATATCGAAGTCGGCACCCGGCCACTGCGGATCGATGACCTCCATCGTCTCCAGCAGCAGCTCCTGCACGGCGAGGCGTGCGTACCATTTGCTGTCGGCGGGCACGACATACCAGGGGGCATGCTCGGTAGAGGTGCGTTCGAAGAGCGTCTGATAGGCCTGCATGTACTTCGGCCACAGCATCCGCTCGTCGACGTCGCCGGGGTTGTACTTCCAGTACTTGTCGGGGCGCTCGAGCCGCTCCATGAGCCGTTCCTTCTGCTCCTCGGGCGAGATGTGCAGCATGACCTTGATGATGCGCGTGCCGGATGCCGCGACCTGCGCTTCGAACTCGTTGATCGCGCCGTAGCGGCGCTCGATCTCCTCGGCCAGAGCGAGCTCGCGCACGCGACCGATCAACACGTCCTCATAGTGCGAGCGATCGAAGACGCCGATGAATCCGGGTTGGGGCAGCCGCTTCTCGACACGCCAGAGGAAGTCATGCTCGCGCTCCTCGGCCGTGGGCGCCTTGAACGCGGCGAGCTCGACACCCTGCGGGTCGACGCCGCCCACGACGTGCCGGACGATCCCACCCTTGCCTGCTGAGTCCATCGCCTGCAGCACGAGCAGCACGGAGTCAGTCGCGGCGCCGGTGCGACTCTGCGCGAACAGTCGCTCCTGCAGCTCGCCCAGCGCGTCGAGCCCGACCGTGAGATCCTCCTCGCCGTCGCGCTTGTCGCCGTCGTAGCCGGGGTGACTGCCGGGATCGACGTCCGCGAGCCGGAAGTCCTGCCCCACTCGCAGGATCTCGGTTGCGTCGGCAGTCCACCCTCGCTCGCTCATGAGTACATCCTGCCCCAGGGCGGGCATGGGCGGCGTCCAGGTCGCAATTCGTGTCGGTGTGCGGCGCTCAGAACGGCAGAAATCGCGACCCAGAGTGAGGGGGGTTACCCGGCTCAACGCGGGAGCGGAACCTCGATGATCTGACGGCCCGTGACGGGCGAGGTGAGCGCCTGATCGAGCGCTGTGCGCGTGGTGACGCGCTGATAGTCCCAGCCGTAGGCGAGGGCGAGCTGTTCGAGCTGAGCGGTGTGCGGCGTGTAGAAGGCACGGTCGAGATCTTCCCGGGGGGCGGAGGCTGCGACCTCGAGCGAGTCGAAGATCGTCCCTCCCCCGTCATTGCCGACGACGACCTGAATGCGCGGCTCCTGTTCGTCAGGCGGCAGCAGCAGAGAGCCGACATCGTGCAGGAAGGCGAGGTCGCCGAGCAGCACGCGGGTCACGCCCGCCGCCCCGTCGGCCTGGCTCGCGATCGCGATACCCAGGGCGGTGGCGATCGTGCCGTCAATTCCGGCCAGCCCGCGGTTGGAGTGCACGGGCACCTTCTTGCCGCCGAGCACAGCGTCCGCGATGCGGACGAGCCGGGACGATCCGAACATCAGGCGGTCATGGGGCCAGGTCGCGCGCCACACGGCGTCGACGAGCAGTTCGCGGTCGAGCGGGCGGCGGACCGCATCGAGCTCCGCGCGCACCGCCTCGCGGCGGGCGGCGAAATCAGTGGAGTGCAGTCCGTCGTGATCGGGAGCGTCTTCACTGAGGTCGATGACGGATGCCGCAGAGGCCCGCATCCATTCGCCCAGCCACGCCCGGTCAGAGGTCCCCGTGCTGACCGCGACGGATGCCGCAGCACGCGTGCGCTCGTTGAGATTCAGCGCCTCGCCGCCAGAGCGCACGGCAATGACCTCGACATCGTCTCGCTTCAGGAGCGCCGTGACTTCACGGCTGAGCGTGGGGTGGCCGAGAACGACGACGCGCTCGATGCGGCCGCCGAGGTTCTCGTCGCGCAGATGCTCGCGGTAGCCGTGGACGACGAGCCGTCCGAAGCGCGCACCGCTGACGATCTCGGCGATGAGCGGCCACGATCCCGCGTGCGAGATCTCTTCGGCCGCAGCCCCCGCGTCGGCACCAGCCACGACGACCGTGCGCTGTCCGAGTTCGAGAACGAGCAGTTCGCCGGCATCGGGCGTCGGGGCCTCACCCTGGGTCGCGACGAAACCGGCAGGAACCGCACCGGAGAGCGGCTCCCTGGCGGGAAGGTTCAGGTGCACGGGGCCCGGGATGCCGGCGAGGGCAGTGGGCGCAGCATCCGCCCCCATCGCGACCGTGACAGCCTCTTCGCCGAGGCCGCCCCAGGTGCCGTCTCCCGGCACTGGCGCGTCGCGCTGCCAGCGCACGAACGCATCGAACATTCCGGGCTGGATGGTCGCCTGGTTCGCGCCGACGCCGCGCAGCTCCGGCGGGCGATCGGCGGTGAGCAGAAGCAGCGGGATGCCGGAATGGAAAGCTTCCATCGTCGCGGGAAGCAGGTTCGCCGCGGCGGTTCCGGAGGTGCAGATCACCGCGACCGGTACGCGAGTCTCTCGGGCGATGCCGAGGGCGGTGAAGCCGGCGACCCGCTCGTCGATCCGAATATGAACGCGGATGGCGCCCTCACGGGCGAAGCGCAGGGCCGCGAGCGCGAGCGCCTGCGAGCGCGAACCCGGTGAGATCACGGCGTCGCGAACGCCGTGGGCGATGAGCTCGGAGAGCAGGGATGCCGCGGAATCCGCAGCTGGTGATGAGGTCATGAACGAGAGTCCGCGGCAGGGCCGTCGGTCTCATCGTCGAGGCGTGCGAGTTCTTCTTCGAGGCGGCGGATGCGCTCGTCCTGCTCGTTCTTTCCGAGGCTCCGCAGGAACTCGGGGTTGTCGTCTGGGGCGAGGGAGCGCAGCTTCTGCTCGTCGCCGCGACGGCGCCGACCGATCACGAACCACAGGATGCCGCCGAGCACCGGGATCAGGACGACGATCGCGATCCACGCACCCTTGGGCACGCCGCGATGCCGCGTCGCCGGCTGCACTGCGCAGTCCACGATGCTGAAAACCCAGAAGACGACGGCCAGAAAGCCCCCGACGATCAGTACTCTTGCCACAGCTCCAGTCTAGGCGGGATCACTGTGAGAGTCTTCGCTTCCGCTCAGAACTCGGGCGGGGCATCGAGAGCTTGGGTGGCAGCACGGCGGCCCTCAGTGATAAGCCGAGAAACGTCGCGCATCGTCCACTGCGCCATCCGTTGCATCTCAGGCTGAATCAGCACGACGGACGGATCGTTCGCGAGGTCGACGATCGCTGTGACAGTGCGCGTCATCCTGACGTTCTCCCACTTCGCATGCAGGTGCACGACGATCACGCGTTCCGCGCGAGTTCACGCGCAGCGGCGTGCGGCACATTCGCGCGCAGGTCGGTCGCGACGGCGGGTGACACAGAGGTGGCACTCCGGGTGAAAGATTCATAAAGAGTCTCGCGCATGCCTCGAAAGCTGGCACCGTGAGGTAACACGCGCCGCACCGATGGCCCCTGACGAATGAATGCGAGCTGAGCCATGACCACCGTTCGTGAAGCAACATTCCAACTCTTGCGTGAGCTCGGACTCACGACGATCTTCGCCAACCCGGGATCGACAGAAGAAACATTCCTGCAGGACTTCCCCGACGACTTCCGCTTCGTGCTGGGTCTGCATGAAGCCTCCGTGACGGCGATGGCAGACGGTCACGCACAGATCATGCGGCGCCCCGCGCTGATCAATGTGCACACCGCTGCGGGCGTCAGCAATGCTCTCGGCACGCTCGACTCGTCTTTTCAGAACAAGACACCGCTCATCGTGACGGCCGGTCAGCAGACGCGGGAGATGCTTCTGCTTGAGCCTTGGCTCGTCAACCCGGATCCGGAGGCGATCGCGAAGCCGTGGGTGAAGTGGGCATATCAGCCGACACGCCCGGAGGACATCCCCGCAGCTTTCATGCGTGCATACGCCATTGCGATGCAGCCGCCGCAGGGGCCGGTGTTCCTCTCGCTCCCCCTCGATGACTGGGATAAGAAAGCCACCGGCGCCGCGGTCGTTCGGTCGGTCACGACCCGTGTCGGTCCTGACCCGGAGCGCATCGCCGAGTTCGCCGCCGTCGTCGCCGCAGCGAAGAACCCCGTCGTCGTATTCGGATCCGACATTGCTCGCGGTGACGGCTGGGACGATGCTGTCTCGCTCGCCGAACGCATCGGCGCGCCGGTGTGGGCGGCACCCTCGGGAGAGCGCGTTCCGTTTCCGGAGGACCATCCGCTCTACGCTGGCGGCCTCCCCTTCGCTCAGGGGCTTCTGTCGCAGAAGCTCGCAGGACACGACGTGGTCCTGGTCGTCGGTGCTCCGGTCTTCCGCTACTACCCGTGGGTGCCGGGCGACTACCTTCCCGCCGGCGCGCGCCTCCTGCACATCACGGATGACCCGGCTGAGTCGGGTCGGGCCCCGGTCGGCGACAGCCTGGTCTCCGATGCCGTTCTCGCGTTGCGCGCGCTCGCGTCACTCGTGCCCGCGCGCGCGAGTCAGGCAACCGTCGTCACTCAGGGACACCGTCTGGCGCCGCACCCGCCGGCCGAGACCGACGTGGCGGATGCCGCCGACGATGAGCGGATGACCGCGAGGCAGCTCTTCCGTGTGGTGCGCGCGGCATCCCCCGCCGAGACCGTGGTCGTGCAGGAGTCGCCCTCGAACATCGCCGACCTCCACTCGGAGTGGGAGTTCACTGCACCGGACAGCTATTTCGCCATGGCGAGCGGCGCGCTCGGGTGGGATCTTCCGGCAGCCGTCGGCATCGCCCTTGCCGAGCGCGATCTGGCGCGCAACAGGCCCGTGCTGGCGATCATCGGCGACGGGTCGATGCAGTACTCGCCGCAGGCGATCTACACCGCGGCGCAGCACGATCTCCCGCTCGTGGTCCTCGTGCCGACGAATCAGGAGTACGGCATCCTCAAGGCGTTCTCGAAATTCCAGAAGAACCCCGGCGTCCCTGGACTCGATATCCCGGGGATCGCACCCCACCTCATAGCGCAGGGCTATGGGGCGACAGGCGTCGTTGCGAGAACAGCGGCGGAGGTGCGGACGGCGCTCGGCGACGCATGGAAGCGAACCGGACCCACCGTCATCGAGGTGCCCATCGATCCCACTCTGCCGCCACTGGTGTAGCCCGTTCGGGAGTAGACGCGACGGCGGGAGTCGAACCCGCAACACCGTCAGGTATGAGCTGAAGCCCGGGGCCACCCGGATCGCCGCGATGACTTTGACGCTACCCAGCCGTGATTCGGATCGCCAGCACCCCGGCACAACGTCTCGGATTGCGACTCTGAATGTCGTCCTGTTTCATGGCGATCTACACTGGAAGCATGAAGCTGCCACCCCTCCTCGTCTACTCCGTGCTGAGGCTGCTGGCGTTCCTGGTGCCGCTGGCGATCATGTGGCTCTTCTTCCCGATCATGCGCGAGCTCTGGTACTTCACGGTGGTCTTCGCGGCACTGATCGGCATGAGCATTTCGATCATCTTCCTGCGCAAGCCGCTCTCCAGCGCATCGGCAGAGATCTACGAGCAGCGCGAAGCGCGGGTGGGTACGCGTTCGAGCGTGGCCGCGCAGGATGCTGACGCTGAAGACACAGCTATCGACGAGACTCCTGCTGAAACGCCCGCGGGCGAACCGCACCGTGAGAGCTGAACCTCAGCCCACGAAGGCCCAGTACAGCGCGCCCGCGTACGCGAGTGCGGTCAGAGAGGTGAGCCCGAGCGCGATCACCAGTTCGCGCGGCTGGCGGTAGGTCCAGATGATGATGATCGCGGGGATGCCGGCGAGCAGTGCCAGCAGGGCGAGCCACGCGATCGGGTAGAGCAGTGCGGTCAGCACGGCGATCGCAAAGGGGACCGCGACGAACACCGTGTACAGCACCTGCGTCGGGCGCCTCCCGATGCGCACAGTGAGCGTGCGCTTGCCGACTTCGCGATCCTGATCGATGTCGCGCAGGTTGTTCGCGAGCAGCACGGCGCATCCGAACAGGCCTGCGGCGACGGCACCGAGCCATGCTTCCACGGGCAGGTAGAAAGCCTGCACCCACGTGGTGCCGAGCACAGGGACCAGTCCGAAGAAGACGAAGACGAAGACTTCGCCCAGCCCCATATAGCCGTAGGGCCGCTTGCCGCCGGTGTAGAACCAGGCGGCGATAATGCACGCAGCCCCAACCACCAGCATCCACCACTGACCGGTGCGGATCACGATCGCAAGGCCCATGCCGGCCGCGAGCGCGAAGAAGATCAATCCGATGAGCAGCACAGCGCGCGGGTTGACCCGGCCGGAGGCTGTGAGGCGGGCGGGCCCGACGCGGTGAGCGTCGGTGCCGCGGATGCCGTCACTGTAGTCGTTCGTGAAGTTCACGCCGATCTGCAGGAACACGGCGACGGCGAGGCAAGCCAGTGCGATGACCCAGTGCAGCTCGCGATCGACGAGCTGCGCGGCGCCGGTGCCGATGATGACCGGCGCGACCGCGAGCGGCAGTGTGCGCAGACGCGCGGCTCCGATCCAGTCGCGCGCAGTGATCGGCGGCGCCTCGACGATCGGCCGTCTCGCGGGGTTGCCGCTGGTGCGAACCGGCTTGTGCTTGGGTGTCGACGTCTTGCGCTTTGAGGATGCTGCCACGATCTGGAATCTTAGCCCTGGCGCGGACGGCGAGCGCGCACTCAGGCGGCGCGCTCGACTTCGAGGTGCACGCGCGTCCTGCGTCCGTAGGCGAGCGCCGCGAATGCGGCGAGCGCAACCAGCACGAAGGGAATGATCAGTGCTGAGCGAAGGCCGAACTCATCGCCGAAGAAGCCGAGCGCGGGCGGACCGACCAGGAACGCCACGTAGCCGAGAGTCGCCACCAGCGATACTCGCGCCGCAGCATCCGGACCGGAGTCACCGGCGGCAGAGATCGCCACGGGGAAGCCCAGCGACGCGCCCAGCCCCCACAGCAGCACCGCCGCGGTCGCGATGACCGGGTTGTCCACGAAGATGATCAGAGCCAGCCCGATCGCACCGAACACTCCGCTTGCGCAGAGCACGGCCGCGCGGCCGAAACGATCGATGAACCATCCGCCGACGAATCGGCCCGTCGTCATCGCAGCAGCGAACACCGCGTAGATCGCTGATCCCGATGCAGCATCGAACCCGTGCCCGTCGACCATCACGAGAGGAAGCCAATCGTTCGCGGTGCCTTCGGCGAGCGCCATTGCCAGGATGATCACGCCGATCAGCAGCAGCGTCGGATCGCGCCACAGCTGTGCCCGCGCTGCGCGAGGAGATCCGGAGGCCTCCCGCGGCGTGCGTCCGGTTCCCGACGGAATTCGCGGCATGGCGAGGCACACCGCGATAAGGGCGAGCACCCCGATGATGACCATGTGGATGCTCACCGGGAAAGACGTCGCCGTTGCGGCGATCCCGACCAGTGCACCGATGACGGTGCCGAGACTGAAGAAGCCATGCAGTCGCGGAAGAAAAGAGCGCCCAGTCACCTGTTCGATGTCGGCACCTTCGACATTGAGCGCGATCTCGCCGCCGCCCATGCCCGCGCCGAAGAGGAACAGCCCAGCAGCAGCGATCAGCGCTTCGGAGACTCCAGCCCCGATGCCGATCAACGGCATGCTCAGGGCGACGCTGATCGCTCCCGCCGCGATGATCGGTCGCGCGCCGAAACGAGCGACGAGCGGGCCTGAGACGAGAATGCCCAGCATCGAGCCCAGCGACAGTCCGAACAGCACGAGACCCATCTCGAACGTCGAAGCGCCGAGAAGATCGCGGATATCGGGCGTACGCGTGACCCAGGAGGCGATGCCGATCCCCGGAACGAGAAAAAGTGCGGCGAGCGCAAGCTGCCGTTGGGGGATGGATCGGTTCATGTTCTCCTTCAACGAAAGCCTAGCCGTCGACGGAGATCGGCCTGTTCTCGTAGTAGGTCTGCAACACGACCGTGGTGTGCGTGCTGACGTTCGCCGCGAGGCGGATGTCGCCCACCAGCTTCTCGAGCGCTCGCGGAGCCGCCACGCGCACGAACAGCATGTAGCTCGCGTTGCCCGCAATCGAGTGACAGGCCTCGATCTCGGTCATGTGCTCGAGCAGCTCGGGGGCATTGTCGGGCTGACCAGGGTCGAGGGGGGTGATCTCGATGAATGCAGATAGCGGTTTGCCGACGGCCTCAGCGTCGAGGATCGGGCGATACCCCGCGATCACACCCCGAGATTCGAGCCTGCGCAGCCTGCTCTGCACTGCGGAGGTCGACATCCCCACCGCCTCAGACAGCTGCGCGAGCGTCGCGCGCGCATCGCGAGAGATCTCGGTGAGGATCTGGCGGTCGACAGCATCTTCCATAGATGGAAGAATATCGGTGTACGTCATATTCCACCGGATATTTTCCGCTGAGTCCACGATCGGAGGTCCCGATGTCCACTCCCCTTCAGAACACAGCCATCATCGGCGAGCCCGAGGTCGTCGAAGATGCAGCCCTCGCCGAGACCAGCACTGCATGGCAGATGCTGAAGGACGCCGCCATCGCGATCCGCGAACTGCAGGTCAAGGACGGCTCGATTCCCGACCCTTCGACCGGCTCAGGGATCGAAGGGGCGCACGATGCGGCGCGCGACCACGTCACAGCTCTCATCGCCGGCATCCGCGCCCTCTCCGCCGCTTTCCCGCACGATGCCGAGTACCTTGCGGCATCCATTCGCGATTTCGAGCGGTGGGCGTCAGAGGGCTTCGGCGTCCCGGACTTCCTCGACTCGCTCGTCGCCTTCCAGCCGCAGCAGCACCGCATCGACGGTATCCGGCACCTCGTCGTGTTCCCGATGTACACCCAGAACGGGTCATCCGATCGGCTGGTCGAGGCGCTCATCGTCGAAACGATCTGGCCGGAATTCATCGCCGAGCTCGAGGCGGGCGACTACGCCAACAAGCTGTTCGTCTCGCTGCGACTGATCGACTTCACGCCCGGATACGACACGAACTCCGCGGTGCTGTTCCCCGAGACCGTCGCGATGCGCGAGATCCCCACCTTCACCTGGGGCGCGATCTTCCAGGACCGCGAGGCTGCGCGCTACCGGCGCGTGGTGCGTGCAGCATCCGAGATCACCAAGCTCGATCTGCCGGCTGACGCGGCGCGGATGCTGGATGACCAAGACCTCACCGAGAAGACGTTCGTGATGTGGGACATCATCCACGACCGCACGCACATGCGCGGGGACCTGCCCTTCGACCCGTTCATGATCAAGCAGCGGATGCCGTTCTTCCTCTACTCGCTCGAGGAGTTGCGGTGCGATCTGACCGCGTTCCGCGAGTCGGTGGCGATCGAGAAGCGCCTGGCTGCCCGTGACGATCTGTCGGATGCCGAGCGGGAGATGCTCGAGCACGCATCCCTCGTGCAGTACGCAGTGATCTTCGACCGGATCTTCCGCTTCGCGATCACCGGTTCGCGCGTGCGCAACTACGACGGCCTGGGCGGTCAGCTGCTGTTCGCGTGGCTTCACCAGCAGGGCGTGCTGCACTGGACCGACACGCAGCTCACCTTTGACTGGGAGGGCGTGCCGGAATCCGTGATCGCACTCAGCGACGCGGTGAACGACCTCTACTGGCGCTCGATCGATCGCCCGAAGAAGGCGCACTGGCTCGCAGCCTACGAGCTGATCAGCAGCGTGCTTGCACCGAACCCGGCATCCGTCTGGGCTCGCGGACTCACGGACGAAGTTCTCGCCGGCCTCCCCAAGGGATATACCGACGCGGTGCTGGATGACGAGTTCCCGCTGTCGATGTTCTTCGAGGCGCTCGAGAAGAAGATGCGGCCGGTGATCGAGTCGACCGCGGGGATCCGTGCGGGCGATGAGTGACCTCGGTGGTGTGCTGCTTGTTCGGAGAAGTGCTGCATATTCGGATCAATCGGCGCGATTGATCCGAGTCAAGAGCTTTTCTCCGAGGTTGTTGCACACCCAGAACGCAGGGACGAAGCAATGAGCGCACGAGGACGCGTCGTTCTGCTCGCGGGCGCGACGAGCGCAGCGGGGCTCACAGTTGCGCGTGCCCTGGCCGGCGCCGGGGCACGGGTGATCGCGACTGGGCGGTCGGCCGAACGGCTCCAACCGCTTAGCGACGTCGGGGCCCAGGTCGCGGTGACCGATGCGACTTCGTTCGACGACATGACGGCCCTCGCCGCAAAGCTCGGCCCCGTCGATGGCGTGATCTCGCTGGTCGGCGGATGGCGCGGAGGCGGAGGTCTCGCCGGGCAGTCGGATGCGGACTTTGCCGCGCTGCTTCCGGCCCTCGAGGCGGTTCGCGCCACCTCGCGTGCTTTCGACTCTCTGCTGCAGTCATCGGATGCTGGCCGTTTCGCAATCGTGTCGTCCACTGCGGTCGCCCACCCCCTTGCGGGAGGCGCGAATTACGCGGCGGTGAAGGCTGCCAGCGAGGCGTGGGCACGCGCCGTCGCGCATGGATTCGCGAAAACTGCTCGGGATGCTGGTGAACCGCTGCACGCAGCATCCGTCGTCTTCCGGGCGAAAGCGCTGGAACCGGATGCGCTCGCGACCGCCGTCGCGGGCCTGTGGGATGCCGAAGCCGCAGACCTCAACGACCGCGTGATCGACCTGGCCTGAGCGGCGCGAACCCGGGAACCGCAGCCCGCTGCGGTTGTCTATTTCGTCTCGTGCGGTTCGTCCGCGCCGGTTGCTGTGGGGATCTGCTGCTCCGGTGCCCGTTCGTAGAGTTTCGTGAGCTTGCGGTATGAGCGAGTGAAGAACGCCAGACCCGCAGCGACCACCATGATCAGTCCTGCGAACAGGCACAGCAGTGCGATGCCCCGCGCGTCTCCCTCGCCCAGCAGCCAGCCCCACTGTCGCTGCCCGTCGGCGCTGTTCATGTATGGGATCACGAAGAACTCGGCAATCGGCGCGATGAGAAACGCTGTGATCGGTGCAGCACCAGCCTCGAATGCCGCCGCCGTGCCGAATACGCGGCCCTGACGCGCGAACGGCACGACCTTCTGGATCACGGTCTGCTCTGCGGCTTCGACCGGCGGGACGAGGCACATGTAGAGCCAGATGCCGATGACGTACAGCGGCCACCATTCCCGGAGCATGAAGACCGAGCCGAGCAGACCCATCGCGATCACGACGGTCAGCATCGTGCGCACCGGCTTCTTACCCAGACCGAACTTCGCGACCAGCGCGCCGCCGATGAGGAAGCCCGTCGACCCGAACGCGAGCGCGATCCCCCACATTTGGGCGTCGAAGAGCGTCAGCCCGTACGGGTCCATCAGCGCCATGTAGACACCGCCGATGAGGTTGTTGAATGTCGAGAAGATGATGAGCGCGAAAAGACCCGGTGCCAGCCGAATCGCCTGAATGCTGCCGCGCAGGTCGAGCACACCCGATGAGTTCGGGTCGGGCACCGGTTCGGCCTCTGGAATCCGGATGAACAGCAGATGCACGACGGTCAGCGCCATGAAGACGATCGCGATGATCAGCGTCCACCCCATGCCGAGGAAACCGATCGACAGGCCTGAGAAGACGCTGGTCACGAGGAATGCGATGCCCTGCACAGTGCCGACGAGTCCGTTGGCATTGGCGCGCTTGTCTTCTTCGATGAGCAGGGTGACCGTCGTCGACAGCGCAATGTTGCGCAGTTGCTCGATCACTCCACCGAACAGGATGATCACGGCGAACAACCAGAACCAGGGTGCGCCCAGGTCGAGGAGCTGTTCTTCAGTGAAGAACAGGTAGAAGACCCCGGCAATGCCGAAAGCCACTGCCGAGACCACACTCGAAAGCAGCATCACCGCGTGTTTACGGTGCCGATCGACCACCGCGCCGAACACCATCGCGAACGCCGCTACGAGCAGCATGTACGCCCCGCCGATGATGCCCGTGGCGAGCACGGACCGCGTCTCGATGTACACCCAGAAGGTCAGAGCGAACCACAGAAAGCTCGTCGTCACATTGGCGATGAGGGTGTTGACGAGAACGCCCGCGAATGCTCGCCTGGCTATGGCTCGTTCCATGCGAAAAGACTAGCTGCGGCCTCCGACATTGCACATAGGCTGGTTCGGTGAACACTCTGCATGACCCCGCGATCCGGGGCTTCGCGTCGGACAACTACTCCGGCATCCATCCTGAAGTTCTCGCGGCCATCGTCGCGGCGAACAACGGCCACCAGAGCGCCTACGGTGAAGACGAATACACCGAGCGCCTGCAAGAGGTCTTCCGCGGCCACTTCGGCAACGGCATCCAGGCCTTCCCTGTTTTCAACGGCACCGGCGCCAACGTCGTGGGACTGCAGTCGATGCTCCCCCGCTGGGGTGCGGTGGTCGCGGCATCCACAGCGCACATCAATGTCGATGAGGGCGGCGCCCCCGAGCGCATGGGCGGGATGAAGCTGCTGACCGTCCCGACCGAGGACGGCAAGCTCACCCCCGAACTCGTCGACCGCGAGGCTTGGGGCTGGGGCGACGAGCACCGCGCACAGCCCCTGGTCGTCTCGATCACACAGTCGACCGAACTCGGCACGCTCTACACGCCCGATGAGATCCGCGCTCTCGCCGACCACGCTCACGGATACGGCATGCGCCTGCACATGGACGGCGCTCGCCTCTCCAATGCCGCCGCCGCCCTGAACCTGCCGTTGGCGGACTTCACGCGAGACGCCGGGGTCGATGTGCTCAGCTTCGGCGGCACCAAGAACGGCGCCATGCTCGGCGAAGCGATCGTCGTGCTCAACGGCGAAGCATCCGATGGTCTGATCTACAGCCGCAAATACTCCATGCAGCTGGCCTCGAAGATGCGCTTCGTCTCTGCTCAGCTGATCGCCCTCCTCGAGGGCGACCTGTGGCTGCGCAACGCCCGCCACTCCAACGCGATGGCCGCACGTCTGCGTGGGTCCATCGCGGCGGGCCTTGCCGACGGAAGCATCCGCGGTGTCGAATTCACCCAGCCGACCCAGGTCAACGGCATCTTCGCCACGCTCCCCGATGGAGTCGCCGACCAGCTGCGCAAGTCCTTCCGGTTCTACGACTGGGATGCCGCGCGCCGCGAGGTGCGCTGGATGTGCGGCTTCGACACGCAGGAGGCAGACGTCGACGCGTTCGTCGCCGAGATCGGGCGCCTCACCACCGCCTGATATTCATTCAAAGGAATATAAATACGCCTCCGATGTTGTACTGAAGACACGGCACGGCATCCGCCGGCCGCATCCCACAAGGAAAGAGGAGATCATGACTCGTTTCGACGGACGTGTCGCCCTGGTCACGGGTGGCGCAAGCGGAATCGGCAAGGCAACAGCACTGCGAATCGCATCCGAGGGCGGAACGGTCGTGATCGCCGATGTGCAGGATGACCTCGGCGCACAGGTCGTCTCCGAGATCGAGAAGGACGGCGGCAAGGCGCTGTTCATCCATCTTGATGTCACGAGCGAAGAGGGTTGGGCGGATGCTGTCGCAAAGACTGTCGATGCCTTCGGCGGACTGAACATCCTCGTGAACAACGCCGGTATCGGTGACACCGAGCCGATCGAAGTCACCACTCTCGCGACCTGGGACAAGGTCGTCGCTGTCACTCAGACCAGCGTGTTCCTCGGCATGAAGGCCGCGGGTGACGCACTGAAGAAGAGCGGCAACGGCTCAGTCGTGAACATCAGCTCGATGTACGGCATCGTCGGCTCTGGCGTGAGCCCCGCTTACCACGCGGCCAAGGGCGCGGTGCGGCTGCTCACCAAGACCACGGCGCTCGGCTGGGCGAAGGAGGGCGTGCGCGTGAACTCCGTACACCCCGGATTCATCGACACACCGATCCTCGGCGACGCTGACCGCGCAGGGCTCATCGCAGGCACCCCGGTCGGCCGTCTCGGCAAGCCGGAGGAGATCGCCGCGATGATCACCTTCCTCACCAGCGATGACGCGAGCTTCGCCACGGGTGGCGAGTTCGTGGTCGACGGCGGCTACACCGCAGGCTGATACACCTGAATGCACGCGGCGGGCCCTTCGGGGCTCGCCGCTCTGCGTTCTATCGGAAGCTGCGCCCTACCGGAGGAGCCCCAGGCTCGCGAGCGCAGTGCGGATCAACGCCCCGCGGCCACCCTCCATCTCGGCGGCGACGGCGTCGGATGCCGCTTCCTCCGGCGAGAACCAGGTGACCTCGAGGGCGTCCTGGCGAGGTTCGCAGGTGCCGGTCACCGGCACGACGAACGCGAGCGACACCGCGTGCTGTCGCTCGTCATGAAAAGCACTCAGGCCTGGCATCGGGAAGTACTCGGCCACCGTGAACGGCGTCGGCTGAGGAGGCATCAGCGGGAACGCCATCGGACCCAGGTCGTTCTCGACGTGACGGAACAGCGCATCGCGCACCGTCTCACCGAAGCGCACGCGACCGGACACGATCGTGCGGGTCATCTCTCCCATCGGAGTCGAGCGCAGCAGCATGCCGATCTCGGTGACCTCCCCGAGCCCGTCGGTACGCACAGGGATCGCTTCGACGTAGAGCATCGGCAGCCTGCGGCGCGCGTCGGCGAGTTCGAACTCGCTCAGCCAGCCGGGGTTGCTGGCATCAGCGGGCAGCTCTGCGAATTGCGAGAGGTCGTCGCCCTCGTCGTCGGGATCTGGATCTGGTGTGCGCACCGCCATGCTCCATTTCTACCAGTGTCGGTCGCCGCTGGCAGGATGGGCATGTGAGCAACTCTCTTTCGATCGATGCGAATGCGACCCGCTGGGCCCCCGCAGAACGCGACGGCCTGCCGCTTCTGGTGCTGTTGCACGGCTACGGCTCCGACGAGAACGACCTCTTCGGACTGCGCCCGTTTCTGCCAGAGGGAATCGCAGTGGCATCCGTCGCCGCACCGCTATCGCCGCCGTGGCCGGCGCCCGGTCGATCCTGGTATCCGATCGAAGGCATCAACGGGCGCCATCCTGATGGCGTGACCGATGCAGCCGAGGCGCTCCTGCGCTGGATCGATGCCGAGGCCGCTAGCGCCCCGAAGATCGCACTGCTCGGCTTTTCGCAGGGCGCGGCAGTGTCCCTGCAGGCGATGCGGTTGGATGCTGCGCGCTTCAGTGCGATCGTCGCCCTCAGCGGGTACGCGACGCCGGGCGGTCTGCCAGACGATGAGGACCTGCGCACTTCACGACCGAAGGTGTTCTGGGGCCGGGGCACGCACGACGATGTCATCCCCGAGCCGCTGATCGATCACACCTCGCAGTGGCTTCCCGACCACTCAGAGCTCACCGGGCGGGTCTATCCCGGACTCACGCACAGTGTGTCCGAAGACGAGCTGCACGATGTGCGCATCTTCCTCGAGAAGTGGCGCGACGAGTCAGCCGACTGAGTCGTCCTCGTCTGCACTCTCGTCATCGCCCCGAGGCTTGCGGCGCTTGCCAACCGAGCCGATGGCTATCGCGAAGACGATGCCGATCGCGATACCGATCGCGATACCGGCCCCCATATTGTCGAGCGCTGACCCCATCGCCACACCGACCCCCATACCGATCGCGATGCCAGCGCCCCAGCTCAGGCGCTGGCGCATCTCGTTGCCACTCATGCGATCGTCAGCCATGACTCCACCGTACGACCCCGAGTGCACTGCGCGACACCCGCATCCCTTGCGCCGCGCGACACGCCCGGGTAGCATCGATGAGTCCTGTCCGCCGTGTTTGGAAGTTCATTGATCTGAGTCGTTGCCTCCGCGCCCCTCTTTCCGCGCGCTGACACGACCCTTCCTGTACGGTTTCGCCCCGCCATCTCTGGCGCTCGTTCGGCGACCGGTGTCAGTGCACCCGCACACTCCCGGAGACAACCATGTCAACACCGACCCCCCACGCATCGGTCACCCTCGACCGCCTCACCTTCACCTGGCCGGATGGCTCCACTGCGCTCGACGGCATATCGGGCGCGTTCAGCACCGGACGCACCGGACTCGTCGGACGAAACGGATCAGGCAAGTCCACGTTGCTACGCCTGATCGCCGGCACGCTCGAACCGACGTCGGGCTCCATCACGACCACGGGAGATGTGGCCTACCTGCCG
This sequence comes from Microbacterium zouquanmingi, assembly GCF_052266695.1. Lineage (NCBI taxonomy): Bacteria > Bacillati > Actinomycetota > Actinomycetes > Micrococcales > Microbacteriaceae > Microbacterium > Microbacterium zouquanmingi. The sequence goes on along the minus strand of NZ_JBQPQZ010000003.1, from coordinate 413,814 downwards.
CAGCAGTTGACGCTCGATGTCGACCGACGCGTGGCGGAGCTTCTCGGCGTCGATGGCGCGCTCGACGCCGTGCGCGCCATCGCCTCGGGCGACGTCAACCCCGCACACTTCGACGCGGTCGGCGACGACTGGGATATCGAGGCGCGAGCCGAAGCGTCTCTCGCCGAGGCTGGCCTTGATCCCTCGTTCCTCGACCGCCGCGTCGGCGAGCTCTCAGGCGGGGAGTCCGTGCTCGTCGCGATCGCCGGCATCCGTCTGCGTCGCGCACCGATCACGCTGCTCGATGAGCCGACGAACAACCTCGATCGTGATGCGCGCGCGAAGCTCGCCGACATGGTGCGGCCGTGGAGGGGCACGCTCGTCGTCGTCAGTCACGATGTGTCGCTGCTCGAGCTGATGGACAACACCGCTGAGCTGTACGGGCGCGACTTGAACGTGTTCGGCGGTCCGTATTCGCAGTGGCGCGCCTGGCTGGATGCCGAGCAGGATGCCGCGCGACAGGATGAGCGCGACGCGAAGCAGACTCTTAAGAAGGAGAAGCGACAGCGGATCGAGGCGGAGTCGAAGCTGGCGGCCCGAGCTCAGATGGGACGCAAGGCCTTCGTCGAGAAGCGCGTTCCCAAGATCGTCGCCAATGGTCGGAAGATGGCTGCGCAGGTGTCTGCCGGACGGCTGCGCACGGAGGTTGCAGAGAAAGAGTCCGCGGCACGGACTCGTCTCGATGATGCCGGCCATCGGGTGCGTTCGGATGCCACCATGAAGATCGAGCTGCCCGATCCTGAGGTGTCCGCGTCTCGCCGCATCGCGATGTTGGGTGACCAGGAGCGTTCCTGGGTCATCCAGGGCCCGGAGCGCGTGGCGCTGATCGGTCGCAACGGGGCAGGCAAGACGTCGTTACTGCAGCGGCTGGTCGCGTCTGCCGCGCTGCATAACTCCGGAACTTTTTCTCAGATCCTTGTCGATTCGGCCGGCAACCCCGCAGAACCCGAGTTCCTCAGGAGTTATGCGCAGGCGACAGCGCACACCGATCGCGTCGGATACCTGCCGCAGCGGATCGACGGTCTCGACGACGCCCGGTCCGCGATCGAGAACATCGCGAAGGCTGCGCCATCGATCCCCGAGAAAGAGCTGCGCAACCGGCTCGCCCGGTTCCTGATTCGCGGGGCCACGGCTGACAGAGCCGTGTCATCGCTCTCTGGCGGCGAGCGATTCCGCATCGCATTGGCGAAACTCCTGCTCGCCGATCCCGCCCCGCACCTCGTGGTGCTGGATGAGCCGACGAACAACCTCGATCTCGACACGGTCGATCACCTGGTGGAGGCGCTGCGCGCATACCGAGGCGCCGTGCTGATCGTCAGCCACGACGATGCGTTCCTGGCGCGGTTGGGCATCGATCTCACCCTCGGGATCGATGCGGAGGGGCGGCTGAACGAGCTGAGGTGAGCGCTACTGCGCGCGACTGCTGCGCATCGCCCGGGCGTGTGCGAGCGAGGGGTCAGCGGCGAGGGATGCGTACTCTTGAGAGTCGCGCGGCACCAGCGCAACGCGGCCTTCGGCGTCGTGGTGCGTACCCCAGCCGTAGCGCTTGCTGAGCGGCGAGGAGCGCAGGCAAGTCTGGCCCTTCGAGAAGAACTCGGCTCTGGCTTCGGCATCGTCCGCATCGATGCCCTTGCGCAGCGCATGCGTCTCGAAGAGCACGTCGTCGGAGGTCAATCCGTACGGTCGCTCGGAGAGCAGCCGGTAGTGCAGAGCGGCGATCGAGAGGTTCTCGGCGATCGGCGGCTCCGCGCCGTGATCGATCGGACAGTCCTCCGACACCTCGATGAAAGTGCTCTGGTAGTTCGTCGTGTGCTCAGCCATGACACCACCATCTACCCCGCGGCTGACATTGTCGATAGTGGAGGCAAGATCAGAGTTGCTGCTGGAGCATCAGACCGCCAAAGCGCGACGGCAATTATGGCGTCGGCTGAACGGTGTCGAGCGCCTGATTCGCAGAACGACGTCCGATGAAGAGCCACGACAACGGCCCCACCAAAGGAACGAAGATTGCGACGAGCGTCCAGATCAGCGCCTGTGGTGAGGTGATCCGCTTGGCCGTCCGGGCGATTGAAATCAGCGCGATGACCATGAGCAGCAGCACAGCGACAACAGCCACGGACCACGTGATGTCATACGCGGCTGGCAGCAGCGGATTGTTGACGGTCGCCGGCATGCTCTGATCCTAGTCAGGGACGGTCTCTTTCCACGACTGCCGAAAGCGATACGAACGAGACAGCCGATCCAATCCCGTGGGGATGGAGATGCGCACACGAGTGTTGAGGACTTCGGACCAAAGTCCGTTCCGGCGTTTTCGGCGGACATGTCGATGGACCACGCGCAATGTCGGCCACACCGACAATGATGGAGATGTGAGAGATGTGCTCGACCGTTTCACCCCCGCGACCCAGGACTGGTTCCGCGGTGCCTTCGCCGCGCCCACCAATGCGCAGGCAGGCGCGTGGGAGGCAATCTCGGCAGGCAAGCACGCGCTGGTCGTTGCTCCAACGGGATCGGGAAAGACGCTGTCCGCTTTCCTCTGGGCGATCGACAGCGTGTTCCGCGAGAAGGTCGAGGAGCCGGATGCTGCGGGCACCCGTATCCTCTACATCTCCCCGCTGAAGGCGCTGGGTGTCGACGTCGAGCGCAACCTGCGCTCACCGCTCGTCGGCATCGGTCAGTCCGCCCGACGCCTCGGCATCGCCGCTCCCGGCGTGACTGTCGGCGTGCGCTCGGGAGACACGACCTCGAGCGATCGGCGCAAGCTCGTCGCGAACCCACCCGACATCCTCATCACGACGCCCGAATCGCTCTATTTGATGCTCACGAGTCGGGCCGGCGAGACCCTGCGCGGTGTGCACACCGTGATCATCGACGAGGTGCACGCTGTCGCCGCCACCAAGCGCGGCGCGCATCTCGCGGTGAGCCTGGAACGCCTGGATTCCCTGCGACGCGCGGCGGGGGCGGATGCTGCGGCGCAGCGCATCGGCCTGTCTGCAACCGTGCGACCGATCGATGAGGTCGCCCGATTCCTGGGCGGGTCAGCGCCGGTCGAGATCGTCGCCCCGAAAGCATCCAAGACGTTCGAGCTGAACGTCGTGGTCCCGATGGACGACATGACCAACCCGCCTGCGCCCCCGGGGGCACCGGCCCCTTCGACAAGCTCAGGGGTCGGAGTGGACGAGACCGAGTACACCGAGGTCACCGGTTCGGTCTGGCCGCATGTCGAAGAGGCCATCGTCGACCGCATCCTGCAGAACAACTCGACCATCGTCTTCTCGAACTCCCGGCGCCTCGCCGAACGTCTGACGGGGCGACTCAATGAGATCTACTCCGAGCGGATCGGTGCGCCGCTTCCCGACGCATCCGCTCCGCCTGCCGCGATGATGGCGCAGGCCGGGTCCACAGCGGGCGCCGATCCCGTGCTCGCCAAGGCGCACCACGGCTCGGTCTCGAAAGAGCAGCGCGCACTCGTCGAAGAAGAGCTGAAGTCGGGCGTCCTGCGGTGCGTGGTCGCGACCAGCAGCCTCGAGCTCGGCATCGACATGGGCGCGGTCGATCTCGTCATCCAAGTTGAGGCGCCGCCGTCCGCTGCATCCGGACTGCAGCGCGTCGGCCGCGCCGGTCACCAGGTCGGCGAGATCAGCCGCGCGGCCCTCTTCCCCAAGCATCGCGGCGACGTGCTGCACACCGCGATCGTCACCGAGCGGATGCTGGCGGGAAAGATCGAAGCGATTGCGGTGCCGCGCAACCCGCTCGACATCCTCGCCCAGCAGACGGTCGCGGCCTGCGCGCTGGATGCGATCGACGTCGAGGAGTGGTTCGAGACCGTTCGCCGCTCGGCACCGTTCCAGTCGCTGCCCCGTTCGGCCTACGAAGCAACGCTCGATTTGCTCGCCGGACGGTTCCCTTCTGATGAGTTCGCAGAGCTTCGGCCCCGGCTCGTCTGGGACCGAGATGCCGGAACCCTCACCGGTCGCCCCGGCGCACAGCGGATCGCTGTCACGAGCGGCGGCACGATCCCCGACCGAGGACTGTTCGGGGTCTTCGTCGCCGGCGAGGGTGCAGGCAGGCGCGTCGGCGAGCTCGACGAAGAGATGGTCTACGAGTCGCGCGTGGGCGACGTCTTCACCCTCGGCACGACGAGCTGGCGGATCGCCGAGATCACCCACGACCGAGTGAACGTACTGCCTGCGTACGGACAACCGGGCAAGGTGCCGTTCTGGCACGGCGACGGCATCGGCAGGCCGTACGAGCTCGGCGAGGCACTCGGAGCATTCTCGCGTGAAGTCGATGCCGCACCGCCAGAGAAGGCTGCCCAGCGCCTCATCGAGGCAGGGCTCGACGAGCAGGCTCGGGCGAACCTGGTCGCACATCTGAAGGAGCAGCGCGAAGCCACCGGCACCCTCCCGACCGACCGCAACCTCACGGTCGAACGCGGCCGTGATGAGGTCGGCGACTGGCGCGTCATCTTGCATTCCCCGTACGGCATGAAAGTGCACGCCCCGTGGGCACTGGCACTCAACGCACGGGTTCGCGAACGTCTCGGCGTCGAAGGATCCGCCGTGGCCAGCGATGACGGGATCATCGTTCGTATTCCGGATGCTGACGCTGAACCACCCGGAGCCGAACTGTTCGTCTTCGATGCTGACGAGATCGAGCACATCGTCACCGCAGAGGTGGGCGGCTCAGCGCTGTTCGCCTCACGGTTCCGCGAGTGCGCCGCACGCGCGCTGCTCATGCCGCGGATGAACCCGAACAAGCGCACTCCCCTCTGGCAGCAGCGGCAGCGCTCCGCCCAGCTGCTCGAGGTGGCCAGACGCCACCCGACCTTCCCGGTGATCCTCGAGACTCTCCGCGAGGTGCTGCAAGATGTCTACGATCTGCCGTCGCTGCGGCGACTGACCACAGCCATCGCTGAGCGCCGCGTGCGACTGGTCGAGACAGAACCCGCGCAGCCATCGCCGTACGCCCGCGATCTGCTGTTCGGCTACGTCGGCGCCTTCATGTACGAGGGAGACTCACCTCTCGCAGAGCGTCGCGCCGCCGCACTGTCGGTGGATCCGGCGCTGCTCGGAGAGCTTCTCGGCACGGTCGAGATGCGCGAGCTGCTCGACCCCGACGTCATCGCGCAGTTCGAACGCGAGGCGCAGCGGCTCGATTCCGAACGCCACGCACGTGGCGCAGAGGGAGTCGCCGACCTGCTGCGCACTCTCGGGCCGCTCGATGCCACCGAGGTCGCGGCCCGCCTGGAGTCCGAGTCCGCAGAAGAGGCCCAGCTCCACCTCGACGCTCTCATCGCGGCGCGCCGCGCGATCCCGGTGATCATCGCGGGCACTCTGCGCGTCGCCGCGATCGAAGATGCGGGGCGGCTCCGCGACGCGCTCGGGGCGGCGCTGCCCACCGGCATCCCGGTCGCTTTCCTCGAACCGGTCGCCGATCCGCTCGGCGACCTCGCCTCTCGTCACGCGCGCACGCACGGCCCTTTCACCACGGATGCTGTCGCCACCCGCTTCGGGATCGGCACAGCTGTCGCGCGCCACACTCTGCAGCGCCTCGAGCAGTCCGGGCGCATCACGAGCGGATATTTTCTGCCCGATGCTGCCGGGTCTGCCACCGAGAACGAGTGGTGCGACACCGAAGTGCTGCGGCGCTTGCGGATGCGCTCGCTCGCAGCGATCCGCGGCAGCGTCGAGCCGGTCTCTCCCGACGCGTATGCGCGATTCCTCCCGGATTGGCAGCACCTCACGCGGCCCCTCGAAGGAGTCGACGGCGTACTGGCCGTGATCGAGCAACTGGCCGGCGTTCCCATTCCCGCCAGCGCGTGGGAGACGCTCGTCCTGCCGTCGCGGGTGCGCGACTACTCCCCCGCGCTGCTCGATGAGCTCACCTCCAGCGGTGAGGTCGTCTGGGCAGGCCACGGCACTCTGCCTGGAAGAGATGGCTGGGTGTCGCTGCATCCCTCCGATGTCGCATCTTTCACGCTCCCGGTGGCAGACGACGAGACGCCCGATGAGCTCGAGAGCGCGCTGCTTGCGGCTCTGGCCCGCGGAGGGGCATATTTTGCGGCGCAGCTGAAAGAGATGGTCGCCGCCGAGAACGAGCAGTCCGTGCTCGAGGCACTCTGGAACCTGACCTGGTCGGGGCGGGTCACCAACGACACCTTCGCTCCCGTGCGCACGCTTCTCGCGGGCGGTTCGCAGGCGCATAAGTCCGTGCGACGGGCGCCGCGCACGCGAACGTTCCGCGGAGTCTCGTTCACCGGCAATCCGGCCCCACGGCCGACGGCAACAGGTGGCCGCTGGTCGCTTCTGCCGCAGTCCTCCCCGAGCGACGGCGCCGATGCGAACCGACGCGCCACGGTCTCGGCAGGTCTCCTCCTCGACCGCTACGGCGTCGTCACGCGCGGCGCCGTGCAGTCTGAAGGCATGCCAGGTGGCTTCGCTCAGGCGTACCGCATCCTCGCGGGCTTCGAGCAGGCCGGCCACTGCCGCCGCGGCTACGTCATCGAGCAGCTGGGAGCCGCGCAGTTCGCAGCATCCGCAACTGTCGACCGGCTTCGCACCTTCGCGAATCTTCCCGACCCGGCCCCCCTCCGCACGATCACACTCGCGGCAACCGATCCCGCGAACCCTTACGGTGCCGCGCTCGCGTGGCCGAAGCGCGAGAGCGTCTCGCATCGCCCCGGCCGTAAGGCGGGCAGCCTGGTGGTGCTCGTCGACGGTGACCTCACGCTCTACCTCGAGCGCGGAGGCCGCACGGTGTTGGCTTTCACCGACGACTCGGAAGTGCTGCGCGCTGCGGCATCCGATCTCGTCGCGACGTCGCGCGCCCGCCGACTCGAGACCCTCACGATCGAGAAGATCAACGGTGACGCCATCTACGGCACGCCCTTCGCGACCGCCCTGCAGGAAGCGGGCTTCGTTGCGACCCCACGCGGGTTCACCCTTCGAAAGGCGATCTGATCGTGTTCAGCGAGTTCTTCACCGGTGTCGGAACGCTGTTTCGCGGCTTTCGGATGTGGAAGACGCACACCCGCCTCATGGCGCTTGGCCTCATTCCCGCGTTCATCGCGTGGGCGGTGCTGCTCGTGGCCGTGATTCCGCTGATGATCTGGCTCGCGCCGATCACCGATTGGATGACGCCGTTCGCAGACGGCTGGACCGAACCGTGGCGGAGCGGGCTGCGGTTCGGCCTGGGAGCGGTGATCGTGATCGCAGCGCTCGCGCTGTCGGCTGCGATCTTCACGGCGCTCACGCTGACGATCGGCGATCCGTTCTATCAGCGCATCTGGCGAGGCGTCGAGCGTTCCCTCGGCGAAGATCCCACCGGTGAGACCGGCTTTTGGACGACCATCGGCGAGGGCATCCGGCTCGTCATGCTCGGCATCCTCGTCGCCCTTCTCACGCTGTTGATCGGCTTCATTCCCGCGGTCGGTGGGATCACGGCATCCGTCATCAGTGTCGTCCTCAACGGCCGGCTGCTCGCACGCGAGCTCACGGGGCGCGCATTCGACGCACGCGGACTCACCGGATACTCCCGATCCGGGATGCTGCGCGCAGGGCGAGCCCGTGTGATCGGCTTCGGCGTCGCGACGCAGCTGTGCTTCCTCGTGCCGTTCGGCGCGATCGTGACGATGCCGGCCGCGGTCGCCGGTTCCACTCTGCTCGCGCGCGACCTGCTGCAGCGGACGGATGCGCAGGCCGACGCTGCGGTACGGCGGCCGCAGGGGTCACAAAGTGTCGCTTCCGCGGCTCAGATGCGGCACGAAGCGACACCTCCCACGCTGGGTGCGGCGCCGCCGCCGGAGGCTCCGCGTGCCTGAGGGCGATACCGTCCTGCGTACCGCACGACGCCTTGATGAGGCACTTGCGGGGCACGAGGTCACCCGCTTCGATCTGCGCGTGCCCCAGGCCGCCACCGTCGATCTCACCGGGGCGACGATCCACAGGTGCGCGGCCCGAGGCAAGCATCTGCTGATGCGCATCGGCGACTTCACCCTGCATTCGCATCTGCGCATGGACGGCGCCTGGCTGCTGTACCGGCCGGGCGAGAAATGGCGGCATCCGGCGTTCAGAGTCCGCGCAATCGTCGGCACGCGGACGCACGAGGCGGTCGGGGTCGACATCGCCGACATCACTCTGGTTCCGACTCGTGACGAGCCGCAGCTGACCGCTCACCTCGGCCCCGATCCGCTCGCGGAAGACTGGGATGCCGCAGAGGCTGCGAGACGCCTCAGCAGCGATCCGCGCAGCATCCACGTCGCGCTCCTCGACCAGCGCAATGTCGCCGGCTTCGGCAACGAGTACGCGGCTGAGCTGCTGTTTCTGCGCGGAATCCTGCCGACCACTCCGGCTGCCGACGTCGATACGAGCGCACTCCTCGACCTCGGCGCGCGAACGATCCGCGCGAACCGCGATCGCGTCGATCGCACCTTCACCGGAGTGAACCGCCGAGGCCAGACGACCTGGGTGTACGGTCGCGCGAACCGTCCCTGTCGCCGCTGCGGAACACTCATCCGGCGCGACGCGCAGGGCGCTGACCCGACCCGCGAACGGGTCACTTTCTGGTGTCCGAGCTGCCAGCGGTGAGGATCATCCCGATTCGGGAATGAATTCGGCATTCTCGTGGTTGTGCTTATATCCGGGCAGTTCCGGACTGGGAGGAATCTTGGGTAAGAACTACATCGATATTGAAGACGACCACGGCGCGACGCTTCGCTATCGCAAGCACGTCAACGGCCGAGGGCTGATCGCGCACGGCGCGAAGGTGCACCCGAAGGCTGTTGTCGAGGTTGGCGCCTATGTCGAACCGGGGGCGCGCGTAGGTGCAGGCGCCCACTTGATCCGCGGAGCGTGGATCGAACCAGACGCCGTCATCGGCGAGAACGCCTACATCGACGCGCACGCGCACATCGGCGCGGGTGCGGCCGTCGGAGACGGCGCCCACATCGGCGTCCGCACCGAGATCGGCGCGGGAGCACTCATCGCTCGCGGCGCGCGAATCGGAGACGACGAGATCGTCGCCGCGGGCCTGCGCATCACGACCGACCGCAAGGGACTCTGGCTGGCAGCCTGACCCCCGCCGGGTAGCCTGATTCCATGGCAACGCGCACGATCGACCCCCGCACTTTCCGTCTGGGGGTCGTTCCTGGCGCGACAGCCGGCAAGTGGATCGACACGTGGAAGCAGCGGATGCCGCGCATCCCGATCGAGATCGTGCCGATCGAGTTCGCGTCGCAGCGCGTTGCGATCGAAGAAGTGGATGCTGCGCTCGTGCGCCGTCCGCTCGAGGACATCGACGACCTGCATGTGATCCCGCTGTACGACGAGGTTCCCGTCGTCGTGGCATCCGCAGAGTCGCATCTCATGGCTGTCGATCAGCTGACTGCCGACGACCTCGTCGGCGAAGTCCTCATCACGCCCGGCGATGACGTGCTCGGACCGCTGGATCTTCCGACTGTCGCACCGGGGTTCGCACCGATCGCGACGACTGAGGAAGCCATCGCGACCGTGGCATCAGGCGTCGGAATCGTCGTGGTGCCGATGTCACTGGCGCGGCTCCATCACCGCAAAGACGTCGGCTACCGGCCGTTGCTTGCAGGACGAACGTCCCCCGTCGTGCTCGCCTGGCGGCGAGAGCACACGACGGAGGACGTCGAGACTTTCATCGGAATCGTCCGCGGCCGCTCCGCGAACTCTTCGCGCTAGTCGAGTCGCGCCCCGGGTCAGCCGACCAGCACCAGCGCTTCGACCGTGAGGCCCCCGGCCCCGGCATCCACACGGACCGCGCCGCCGTCGACGAGGTGACCTGCGACCAGCAGATCCGCGATCCGGTCATCGACCTCGCGCTGGATCAGCCGGCGCAGTGGACGCGCACCGTATTCGGGCTCGTAGCCGTGCTCGCCCAACCATTCCACCGCAGCATCGGTCACCTCGAGCGTCACCGAACGATCGTCGAGCCGCGCTGAGGTCGCCCGCAGCATCAGCCGTACGATCTCGCCCAGCTCCGAACGGCTGAGCTTCTGGAACAGCACGATCTCATCGATGCGGTTCAAGAACTCCGGACGCATGGCCTCACGGAGCTTGCCCATCACCCTGGCCCGCAGATCCTCCATCGACGAGAAGCCGTTGGCGGAAGCGTCCTCGGATGCCACGAATCCGAGTGCGCCAGAGCGCGACGCGAGGAACTCCGACCCGACGTTCGACGTCATCACGATCACCGTGTTGCGGAAGTCCACCGTGCGACCCTGACCATCAGTGAGGCGCCCGTCATCGAGCACCTGCAGCAGCAGGTTGAACACGTCGGGGTGCGCCTTCTCGATCTCGTCGAACAGCACGATCGAGTACGGGTTGCGCCGCACGCGCTCGGTGAGCTGACCGGCCTCGTCGTAGCCGACGTATCCCGGAGGGGCACCGACGAGACGCGACACCGTGTGCCGCTCGCCGAACTCGCTCATGTCGAAGCGGATCACGGCGTTCTCATCGTCGAACAGGCGATCGGCGAGGGCCTTCGCGAGCTCGGTCTTTCCGACACCGGTCGGGCCGAGGAACAGGAACGAGCCCACCGGCCGTCGCGCATCACCCATTCCGGTGCGACTGCGGCGGACGGCGCGTGCGACCGCGGTCACGGCGTCGTCCTGCCCGATCACACGATCGTGCAGCTCGGCCTCGAGGTCGGCGAGACGCTCGCGCTCACCTTCAGTGAGACGGCTGGCGGGGATGCCGGTCGCACGAGCGATCACCTCTGCAATCTCGCGCTCGTCGATGACAGCCTCACCTGCGCTGAGAGCAGACCCAGACGATGCCGCATCGATCCGCGCCTGCACGGCAGCGGTCTCATCGCGCAGCTGCGATGCCTCCTCGTACTTCTCGGCTGTCACTGCCGCGTTCTTGCGTGCCTCGATGTCGGCGAGCTCGGCCAGGAGAGCCGAGGCGTCCACGGGAAGACCGAGCTTCAGCCGCAGCCGCGCACCCGCCTGATCGATGAGGTCGATGGCTTTGTCGGGCAACACTCGGTCAGGCAGGTAGCGAGCGCTCATGTTGACCGCGGCGCGCAGCGCAGCATCCGTGTACGTCACCTGGTGGTGCTGTTGGTACGCGTCCTTCAGCCCCTCCAGAATCCGCACAGCGTCGTCGGCGGACGGCTCGTCGACTTTGACGGGCTGGAAGCGGCGCTCCAATGCCGGGTCCTTCTCGATCCGGCGGTACTCGTTGAGTGTGGTCGCGCCCACCATGTGCAGGTCGCCACGAGCGAGGCGAGGCTTCAGGATGTTTCCGGCATCCATGCCGCCGTCACCTGCGCCACCGGCGCCGACGACCGTGTGCACCTCGTCGATGAAAACGATCACTTCGCCCTCTTGCGCGGCGATCTCATCCATCGTCTTGGTCAGGCGCTCCTCGAAGTCGCCGCGGTAGCGCGTGCCGGCCAGCATCCCAGGAAGATCGAGCGTGATCACGCGACGCCCCTCCAACTGTGCGGGAACCGAACCGTCGACGATCGCCTGAGCGATGCCGTCGACGATCGCCGTCTTGCCGACGCCGGCCTCACCGATCAGCACGGGGTTGTTCTTCGTACGACGGCTGAGGATCTCGATCGTCTGCTCGATCTCATCCGAACGCCCGATCACCGGGTCGAGTTCGCCCGCGCGTGCGCGGGCGGTGAGGTCGATACCGTACTTCTCGAGCATGGAAGAGCCGGATGCCGCGGCATCCGATTCTGGATTCTCTCCGCCGACCGGGGCGGCGACATGCTCGCGCGCACCCTGTGTCAGGGCCTCTGCGGTGACGCCGGCCTGGGCAAGGACCTGTCCTGCAGGAACGTCCTGTCCGAGCACGAGCGCGAAGAAGAGGTGCTCGGGGTCGATGTAGGTCGCACCAGCCGAGCGCGCCACCTGGTACGCGTGGAACAGGGCTCGGCTCGCGCTCGGAGTGATAGTCGCCGCATCCGCGCCCGTTGCCTCACCGGGCATCGGCAGTCGCGCCTCCACCGCAGAGATGACCTGCGCGGGGGTCACGCCGAGGTTCTTGATCGCACGCGCGACGGCATCATCCTCGACGATCGTGCGCAGCACGTGCAGCGCGTCGAGTTCGGTCTGACCGCGCTCGAGCGCGAAGCGTCCGGCGCGCTGCAGGATCTGCTGAGTGCGCGCGGTGAGGAACCGGCTGAGGTCGATGGATCGCGCCTGCCGGGCCTGTTCGCCTGCGAGGTATCGGGCGAGGAAGTCGTCGAACGATCCCGCGCCGGCATCGTTGAAGTCGTTGGCCATTTCATCCTCCTGAAAACTTGAGTCTTGTTCACTCAAGTATAAAGTTGAGTGTACTGCACTCAGGTTCAACGTGGGGTGGGCCGGAGTATTCCCGTCGCCGCGAATAGAATCATGAGATGGCCTCGATCCTGTACGTCTGCGTGAGGCCGGAGCAGGGCGCGGCAGATGCCGAGCACCGATCGTTCCGGCGCGCTCTCGGCGTTCCCTCGCTCGACCGATGGAACCTGCTCGACCGGCCGCTCGAGGAATCGATCTCCGACCGCTACGACGGCATCGTGGTCGGCGGCTCCCCGCTGAACGTCGTCGTCGACGAACGCAGCGACCTGCAGAAGCGCGTCGAGGAAGACCTTGAATCGATCGCCCGGAGCGCGATCGACGGCCACCTCTCCGCCATGTTCACCTGCTACAGCATCGGTGTCCTAACCCGGATGCTGGGCGGCACAGTCGGCACGGCCGTCCCTGAATCCACCCGTGCAACAAGCATCCGCCTCACCTCCGCCGGCACGGCCGACCCGCTCTTCGCGGCGAGCACACCCGCGATGTCCGTGCTCACCGCGCACAAGGAGGGCTCGATCGAGCCACCGCCGGGCGCCGTGCTCCTCGCCACGAACGACGACTGCCCCGTGCAGGCATACCGGGTCGGCGACCGGCTGTACGCGACGCAGTTCCACCCCGAGGTCACACCACAGGACTTCGTGGATCGGATGGCCTACTACCGCACGACCGGCTACTTCGACCCGCACGAGTACGATCTGACGGCCGAGCGTGTGCTCGCGGCATCCGTCGACGGCACCGACCTGCTCGCGCGCTTCCGAGCGTTCGTCAGCGACCGGTCTTGAGGTCGATCTGCTCCTGAAGGTATGTCCCGAGCGGCCGGTACGAGCTGCCTGACCAGCGCACCATCGGCACACCGTCCTGCAGCGCGAGCGGCCCCGAGACGCCACCGGCATCGACGGCTGCCACGTCGATCACCGACCAGCCCACGTGGACGACGTCTCCCTCTCGGAATCCGCCGCGCAGAGCCATCTGTCTGCGTGCAGCGCGTTCACGCGCCGATTCTGCCGCGTAGCCGCGGCGGCCAGGGTCGGCCGCCCGCAGGATCTCCCCGGTGGCGAGCACTCCCTCATCCGTGAGCAGCAGAACCCCCACGTGCCAGGCCTCGCCAACGCGCACGATCCGCTGACCGCGCCACCGCGAAGAGCGCTCCTCGCCGAGTCCTTCTTTCGGGATGCCGGTGAGCGCCGCCCGTGCCGCACGCAGCACGTGGACGCAGCTCACAGCTCTCCAGGAGGCTCGGTCGCGGCAGGGGCGAGCTTCGCTCGATCGCCGCGCAAGATCATGCCGATGAGGGGATACAGCAGCACCGAGAGCATGCCAGCTCCGACCAGCGCTGCGGCAATGGCCGGGCTGAGCAGCTCTTCACTCACGCCGATGGCGGTCACCGCCACGATGATCGGCAGGCCGGTGGCAGCCAGCATGCCGATCGCGCCGCGCTCGCGCAGCGACGCTCCGCGGGGCGCAGAGAACTGCGCCGCGGTTCCGCGGATTACCAGCAGCGCCACCAGCAGCCCTGGAACGAGGGCGAGCGCAACAGGTGACGCGAGCAGCGAGCCGAGATCAAAAGTGACGCCGGTGTAGATGAAGAAGATCGGCACGAGCAAGCCGAAGGCGATGGCCTCGAGCTTGCTCTCGATCGCCTCCGCGTCGGCCTTCGGCGCCCTGGTCATGATGATCCGCCACACCGCGCCCGCCACGAACGCGCCGAGCAGCATGTCGAGATCGAAGAACACACTGAGCCCGACGAGACCTGCCAGAAGCATCAGCACGAATCGCACGCCGAACTGCTCGGAAGTGTGCAGGGTCGCCCTGATGAAGTCGTGTAGCCGACCGTGCGAGGCACGGCGCGCGATGAAGATCACGATTCCGGCGAGCAGCACGAACGCGAGGAGGATGGCTGCGGCCACCGGTGCACGCCGGGTGCTGAGGAAGATCGAGATCGCGATCAGAGGAAGGAACTCCCCGACCGTCCCGATCGCGGTCACCACCTTGCCGAACGGAGTTCCCAGCTCACCGGCATCGCGCAGGATCGGCATCAGCGTGCCGAGGGCCGTCGAGCTGAGCGCGATTCCGATCACGACCATGCTCTCGGAGGGCGCGATCAGCAGTCCGACGCCCACACCGAGCACGAGGCTGAGCACCCAGCCGATCGACGCGCGCACGAGAGGGCGCCCCGCTACGGCGCGAAAGTCGATCTCCGCTCCGGCCATGAAGAACAGCATCGCCACGCCGAAGTCCGAGAGCCGATCGACCACGACGCCAGGGGCGACCCACCCGAGGACCGCGGGACCGATGAGGATGCCGAGCGCGAGCTCGAAGACGATGATCGGCACGCGTACGGCTCGGCGCAGCCCCCTGGCGAGCAAGGGGGCTGCCACAGCGAGCACCGGTATCAGGATGAGTCCCATGTCACTCGCGTTCACTCGCTCAGATTAGCGACATCTCGGCGCTGGGAACGCACCCGCCGATTCGCCAGCGCCGCGGTGCACGGGGCAGAATCGATGCACACCCCTGCAAGGAGCATCCATGTCTCAGATCGATACCGCACGTCTGCTCATCGCCTGCGATGACCAGCCCGGGATCGTCGCGGCCGTCGCGAACGCCCTCGCTCAGCACGGCGCGAACATCATCTCGCTCGACCAGCATTCCACGGATGCCGCGGGCGGGCGCTTCTTCCAACGCACGGTGATCCACCTTCCGGGGCTCGCCGCCGCCCGCCCAGAGCTTGAAGCATCGCTGAGCGAAGTGGCAAAGCGATTCGACATGGAGTGGTCTCTGCACGACACCGCACGCCGCAAGCGCGTCGCGATCTTCGTCTCGAAGTACGACCACTGCCTGATGGAGCTGCTCTGGCGCCAGCAGCGCGGACAGCTCGACGTCGACATCACCATGGTCATCTCGAATCACCCCGATCTCGCGGAGGCCGTGCGCACGTTCGGCGTGCCGTTCATGCACATCCCCGCCACGGACAAGGCGGCGATGGAGGCGCGTCAGCTCGCGCTGCTGCAGGGCAACGTCGACCTCGTCGTGCTCGCGCGGTATATGCAGATCCTCACCGATGACTTCATCGAGCAGGTCGGGGCGCCGATCATCAACATCCACCACTCCTTCCTGCCGGCCTTCATCGGCGCGAACCCCTACGCACGCGCCAAGGAGCGCGGAGTGAAGCTCATCGGCGCCACCGCGCACTACGCCACCGCCGACCTCGACGAGGGGCCCATCATCGAGCAGGACGTCACGCGCGCCTCGCACGCCGATTCCGCAGCGGATCTGCAGAATCGCGGCGCTGACGTCGAGCGTCAGGTGCTCGCTCGCGCCGTGCAGTGGCACGCGGAAGACCGCGTGATCGTGCACGGTCACTCGACCGTCATCCTGTAGCCCACCCTGATTCCGGGCGGGCGGATGCTACGCCGAGAGCCCAGCAATCAGCTCAGCGAAGACGTCGGCCGCATGATCGCGGGTCGCCAGCGGCGCGCCCTGGCCGAGCCAGAGCGACTGCAGCTCGCCGAGGTTCTGCTGTCCTGCCGCCGTGCGGAAGCGACCGGTGAGCCAGTTCTGCATCGGGAACTGCGCGATCGTGCCGCTGGCCTCGATCGCCCGCACTGCGCGGTTTCGCGCGCCGCGCGCAAGCCGGCCGCTCATCGCGCGGGTCAGCACGCTCTCGTCCGCAGCCGTCGCGCGGATCGCCGCGCGGTGCGCATCGTTCGCGGCGGATTCCGCAGTCGCGAGGAAGGCCGTGCCGACCTGAACCCCGGATGCTCCGAGCGCGAGCGCAGCAGCCACACCTCGCCGGTCGGCAATGCCACCGGCCGCCACCACAGGAACAGAGAGGGCGTCTGCCACCTGCGGCACGAGCGCGAACGTGCCGACCAGGGAGTCTTCTGCCAAGCGCAGGAACGACACCCGGTGTCCGGCCGCCTCCGCGCCCGAGGCGACGACGACATCCGCACCACCCTCCTCAAGAGCGACGGCTTCGGCGACCGTCGTCGCGGCCCCGATCACGCGGATGCCGCGACGATGGGCCTCGTCGACGATCTCGGCCGAGGGAACTCCGTAGACGACGCTGAGCGCCGCGGGAGCTGCCTCCCAGATGGCCTCGATCTGCTCGTCGAGCGAGGGCAGATACGCCTCAGGGCGAGAGGGGATCTCGACGCCGACGGCCTCGTAGAACGGTTGGAGCGCCTGCGCGAAGACGGTGTGCTGGGGACCGGGGAGGACCTCATCACCCGTCGGCAGCCAGATGTTCAGTGCGAACGGCTGGTCGGTCGCCGCACGCAGCGCCGCGGCCGTCTCGCGGATCCGCGCTGCGTCGTATCCGTACAGACCGTAGGCGCCGAGACCACCAGCGTTGCTGACCGCCGCGGTCAACGCGACCGATGACATTCCGCCGAACGGACCGAGCAGGATCGGATGCTGAATGCCGAGCACTTCACGCAGATCACTCATGCCCTCCACGGTACGCCTCGGTGTGAAGCGAGTACCCTGTGTGACATGACATTCTCCGGCGCACTCGAGCAGCTGATGCAGCTGGTCGCGTCTGTGCTGGGGCTGACGGCGATGCCCGATCTCTCCACGATGGAGATCGCCGTGCTTACCCTCGCCGTCGCCGTGCTGGCCGTCACGACCCTTGCTGTCGTGATCACGCTGGGCATCTTCCAGACCGGCCAGGGTTCATCGCCGCATCCGCTTCGCGCCATCGGCGCATCCGTTCTGCTCGCCCAGAGCGATCCGGGAGCCGCAGGCCATCCCCGTCCGAGGGCGCCGGGAGTCGCGCGCGCCGTGTGACCGTCCGTTCGTGACGGGAACACGGCACACCGCCGACCCCTCCCGACACTTCGAACGGACACTCCCTTGGACATCTATGCCTTCCCGCCGATCGCGGCGGTCCTCGACTTCGCCTACAACGCACTGACCGCGCTCTCCGCTCTACTCGAACCTCTCGCGGGTTCTGCGGCCTCAGCTGCCGCCGTCATCCTCGTCACTCTCCTCATCCGCGCACTCCTCATCCCTGTCGGCATCTCGCAGGCCAAGGCCGAGCAGACGCGCGCCCGACTCGCGCCGAGGCTGCGCGAGATCCAGAAGCGCCATAAGAAGAACCCCGAGCGGCTGCAGCGCGAGACCATGCAGATCTACAAGGACGAGAACACCTCGCCCTTCGCCGGATGCCTGCCCGTGCTGTTGCAGGCTCCGATCGTCGGCATCCTCTACTCGCTGTTCCTGCGCGCCGATATCGCGGGCCACCCCAATGAGCTGCTCAGCCATGACCTGTTCGGGGCCTCACTCGGGACGAGCCTGTCGAGCATGCTGGTCGATGGACCCTTCTCGCTCGCGACGCTGCTCGTGTATCTCGCGCTCATCGCGATCATGATCGGCGTCGCGGAGGTCACGCGACGCGTGTTCCGTCCCGTTCCGGTCGATGACTCGCCACTGTCTTCCCCTGGGATGCTGCGCATGATGAACGCTCTGCACTACTTCTCTGCGGTGTTCGCCGTGTTCGTCCCGCTGGCGGCATCTCTGTATCTCACCGTGACCGTGGCATGGACGCTCGGGCAGCGTGTGATCCTGCGGCGTCGCTACCCGCTGCCCGTGGCTGCGTGAGGACCCGCGTGAACGTGGTCAGTTCGGGGCGATCGGAATCGCTCCGGTGAAGACGCCAGGCTCTTCGGGGCCTTCTTCACCGGGCGGTGCGCTCTTCGCCCGACGCACGCTCAGCGCCGTGCCCGCACTCGCTGCGACGACGAGCGCGATGGCGGCGAGTTTCAGCGGCGTCGCCGTCTGGCCGAGGACGAGCCAGCCGGCGAGCGTCGCGAAGGCCGGCTCCAGGCTCAGCAGCACGCCGAACACGCGCTGCGGCAGACGCCGGAGCGCGGCCAGCTCGAAGCTGTACGGGATCACCGATGACAGCACAGCGGTCAGGACTGCGAGCAGCAGCAGCGCCATCGCGTCGCCCGAAGTGCTCAGCGCCACGACTGTCGGGATGCCGACCGGGAGCAGCAGCACGGATGCCACGAGCAGACCGACGACAAGACCGCCGCTGCCAGGGATCGCTTCGCCGACTGTGGCGCTCATCCGGATGTAGAACACCCAGAACCCGGCCGCGATCAGGATGAAGATGACACCGAGGAGGTCGAGCGGCTCGGCACCCAGCATCCCGTCGAGACCGAGCAATCCCATACCGGCGAGGGCGAGCGCGACCCAGACGCCGTCCATGAGGCGGCGGGTGAGGACGGCCGACAGAAGCAGGGGCCCTAAGAACTCGATCGCGACCGCGGGTCCCAGCGGTACCCGCTCGATCCCTGCGTAGAAGAAGCCGTTCATCCCCGCCAGTGACACTCCGAACAGTGCCGCGCTGACCCACTGCTTTCTGTTCCAGCGTCGAACGCGCGGCCGCACGAAGACGAGCAGGATGAGCGCCGCGATCCCGATTCGAAGCGAGGTGACGCCCCACGCGCCGAGGGCAGGGAACAGCTGCGCCGCGATGGCCGCACCGAACGGCAGCGACAGGCACGAACCGATGACCAGCACGACGCCGACTGCGGGGCGGGATGCAGGGATCGAGGTCACCCGTACAGCGTGCTCCCCACCGGCCGGTCTCGTCCAGTCGGCATTGACATCCGGTCGTCGACGGTCGGGTCCGGCATCGCGGATACGATCGAAGGCATGGTCGTCACCGCTTCTGCTCTTGCCCACGCCGAGGATCTCGCCGATTTCGTCGAGGCTTCTCCCTCGAGCTATCACGCCGCCGCCGAAGTCGCCCGACGCCTCGAGGATGCCGGATTCACCCGGCTCGCAGAAGAAGACGCGTGGCCGGCGCAGGCCGGTGGCCGCTTCGTCGTCGTGCGCGATGGCGCGGCGATCGCCTGGGTCGTTCCGGCCGATGCCACCGCGACCACACCCTCACAGATCTTCGGCGCGCACACCGACTCCCCCGGCTTCAAGCTGAAGCCCAAACCGACGACCGGCTCACGCGGATGGCTGCAGGCGGGTGTCGAGGTGTACGGCGGTCCGCTGCTGAACTCCTGGCTCGACCGCGAGCTGCGCCTTGCCGGGCGCCTCGCGCTCGCTGACGGACGCGTTGTCCTCGCTGACACCGGAGCGCTGCTGAGACTGCCTCAGCTCGCTGTGCACCTCGACCGCGAGGCGAACAGCGGCCTGGCTCTCGACAAGCAGTTCCAGACCCAGCCGGTGTGGGGTCTCGGCGACCCCACCTCCGAAGACCTGCTCGGTGAGCTCGCCTCGTCAGCGGGTGTGGATGCCGCAGCCATCCGCGGCTTCGATGCCGTCGTGGCGGACTCCGCACGCGGCGCGGTATTCGGCAAGGACGACGCCTTCTTCGCCAGCGGGCGGCTGGATGACCTGGCATCCGTCCACGCCGGTGTCGTCGCGCTGACGTCGCTGTCCGACGCGTCGACGGGCTCGGGCTCCATCGCCGTGCTCGCGGCGTTCGACCACGAAGAGCTTGGCTCAGCATCGCGCTCGGGCGCTGCCGGCCCCTTCCTCGAAGACATCCTCGTTCGCGTCTACGCGGGGCTCGGCGCGGACGCGATCGAGCAGCGCCGCGCATTCGCGGCATCCTGGCATCTGTCCAGCGACGTCGGGCACTCGGTGCACCCCAACTACGCGCACAAGCACGATCCGGTCGTCCAGCCGCTGCTCGGATCTGGTCCGATCCTGAAGATCAATGCCAACCAGCGCTATGCGACCGACGCCGTGGGAGCAGCCGCCTGGGCGTCCTGGTGTGAGAGCGTCGGCGTCGCCTCGCAGGAGTTCGTCTCGAACAACGCCGTGCCGTGCGGCTCCACGATCGGCCCGATCACGGCGACGCGGCTCGGCATCCGCACAGTCGACGTCGGCATCCCGATCCTGTCGATGCACTCGGCACGCGAGCTCGCCGGTGTCAGCGATCTGCACGAGCTGACCCGGGTCGCTGAGGCGTTCTTCTCCGCCTGACCCATCGGTGCCAATATGGTGGCATGTCTGAGACAAGTGCAGCACCGGGGCTGATCGAGCGCGCCGGCATCGAGATCATCCCCGAATCCGAGCGCACCGCGAAGCCGCGCGACCTGTTCTGGCCATGGTTCGCAGCGAACGTGTCGGTGTTCGGCATGTCGTACGGATCGTTCGTGTTGGGCTTCGGCATCTCGTTCTGGCAGGCGACGATCGTCTCGGTCATCGGCATCGTCGTCTCCTTCGCACTGTGCGGACTGATCGCGATCGCCGGAAAGCGCGGCTCTGCCCCGACCATGGTGCTCTCGCGCGCAGCGTTCGGCGTGCATGGGCAGAAGGTCCCCGGTATCGTCTCCTGGCTCACCTCGATCGGCTGGGAGACCTTCCTCGCGATCATGGCGGTGCTGGCCACCGCGACCGTCATCACTCAGCTCGGCGGTGATGGCGACAGCGTCGCGCTGAAGATCATTGCCACCATCGTGGTCGCAGCGCTCATCGTCGCGGCATCCGTTCTCGGGTATCACACGATCATGAAGATGCAGTCGGTGCTCACCTGGATCACCGGCGCCGTCACGATCCTCTATGTCATCCTCACGATCCCGCACATCGATTTCGTCGCCGTCATGGCTAGGCCCGATGGCGGAATCGGCGCAGTGATCGGTGCACTCGTGATGGTGATGACCGGTTTCGGCCTGGGCTGGATCAACATCGCCGCCGACTGGTCCCGGTACCAGAAGCGCACCGCGTCTGACGGGGCGATCGTCTTCTGGAACACCCTCGGCGGGGCCATCGCCCCGGTGCTGCTGGTCGTGTTCGGTCTGCTGCTGGCCGGCTCCGACGATGCGCTCATGGATGCCGTCGGCGCCGACCCGATCGGGGCGCTTGCGACGCTGCTGCCGATCTGGGTGCTCGTGCCGTTCCTGCTGACCGCTGTGCTCGCGCTCGTATCCGGCGCCGTGCTCGGCATCTACTCTTCTGGTCTGACGCTCATCAGCCTCGGCATCCGCATTCCCCGCCCTTCTGCGGCGGCGATCGACGGCGTCATCCTGACGCTCGGCACGATCTGGGTGGTGTTCTTCGCAACGGACTTCCTCGGCCCGTTCCAGTCGTTCCTCATCACGCTGGGTGTTCCGCTGGCGTCGTGGGCCGGCATTCTCATCGCCGACATTCTGCGCCGCAAGAAGGACTACGACGATGACGCCCTGTTCGACGCGAAGGGCCGCTACGGCGCGTGGGACTGGACGGCGATCATCACGATGGTGGTGACGTCGGTGATCGGCTGGGGACTCGTGGTGAACAACTTCGCGGACGACGCCCCGTGGAACAACTGGCAGGGCTACCTGCTGTTCCTGATCGGCGGACGCGACGGCGACTGGGCCTACGCGAACCTCGGCGTCTTTTTCGCACTCGTGCTGTCATTCGTGGTCACGTACTTCGCCAGGGCCGGAAAGATCAGGCGTCAGGAGCAGGCATGACGGATGCTCCGTGGCTGGTCGTCATCGATCCGCAGAACATCTTCGCCTCAGCGGATTCGGAGTGGGGATCGCCGTTCTTCGGCGAGGTGATGCCGCGGATTCAGGCTTTGGCCGCGGCCTTCGGCGAGCGCGTGCTCGTGACCCGCTGGCTGCCGACCGCTGACCGTTCCACCTCCTGGGGCGAGTACTTCCAGGCCTGGCCGTTCGCCGATCAGCCAGAGACAGATGCGCTGTTCGAGCTCGTTCCGGCGGCCGCTTCGCTGTCTCACCATCCGAGCGTCGACGTGCCGACGTTCGGCAAATGGGCGGCTCTGGAAGAGCTCACAGGACGCGGCGGGCACGTCGTCCTCACGGGAGTGTCCACCGACTGCTGTGTGATCTCGACGGCCCTCGCCGCCGCGGATGCCGGGGCCAGGGTGACCGTCGTCACCGACGCCTGCGCTGGTTCGACGGCACAGAATCACGCCGCGGCCATCACGGTGATGGGCCTGTACCCGCCGCAGCTCACCCTCGCCACGACAGCGGAGGTCCTCGCGAATATCACCTGATCAGGCACTTCGGGCTTTGCTATCGTCGATGCCTGTACATAACTGACGATGCACCTAACTGTTCGCACCCGACGAAACCGATGTGATGACTGAAGATACCTCGCCGCCCCTGCCCGCAACCACACGAAGCGCTGCACCACCGCCTCGCTGGCCTGTGCTGATCGGTTCGGCGGTGGCGATTCTGGCAATCGCACTGTGGGCGATCTTCGCGCCGGTGCAGGCCGGTGAGGTGATCGGCGTCATGGTCGGTTGGATCGCGACGAACTTCGGTTGGTACTTCGTGCTGACCGCGGCGATCGTCGTGGTGTTCGTGCTGGTCCTGGCCTTCTCCTCGGTGGGACGCACCAAGCTCGGCCCCGACCATTCCAAACCGCAGTTCAGCATGTTCACCTGGGCCTCGATGCTGTTCGCCGCTGGCATCGGCATCGACCTGATGTTCTTCGCTGTCTCTGAGCCCGCAGCTCAGTACATGAACCCGCCCACCGGTGACGGCGAGACCATCGCGGCCGCACGCCAGGCGATCGTGTGGACGTTCTTCCACTACGGCCCGGTCGGCTGGGCGATGTACGCGCTGATGGGCGCGGCATTCGCCTACTTCGCCTACCGTCTCAACCAGCCGCTGACGATCCGTTCGGTCCTTTCGCCACTGTTCGGGCGGTTCACCAACGGCTGGGTCGGGCACAGCGTCGACATCTTCACCGTGCTGGGCACCGTGTTCGGAATCGCCACCACCCTCGGCATCGGCGTCGTGCAGCTCAGTTACGGAATGCATGTGCTCTTCGGTACCGAAGACGGCGTCTCGATGCAGATCGCGCTGATCGTGCTCGCCGTGGCAATGGCGACGATCTCGACGGTCTCTGGTGTAGAGAAGGGCATCCGTCGTCTCTCCGAGGCGAACGTCATCCTCGCCATCATCCTGCTGCTGTGGATAACGATCACCGGTCAGACGCGGCGCATCCTGGACGGCCTCGTGATGAACATCGGCGATTTCGTCGCGACGTTCCCGAGCCTCCTGATGGAGACCTTCGCCTGGACCCGCCCCGATGACTGGATGCAGGGCTGGACCCTGTTTTTCTGGGCATGGTGGGTCGCCTGGGCGCCGTTCGTTGGACTGTTCTTGGCACGAATCTCACGTGGGCGCACCCTTCGCCAGTTCATCGTCGGCGTGCTGGTGATCCCCTTCGCGTTCATCGCGATCTTCGTGTCGATCTTCGGCAACTCCGCACTCGAGATCATCCTCGGCGGCGATACCGCTTTTGCGGAAGCCGCGGTCAACACTCCGGAGCGGGCGTTCTTCGACCTACTGCAGCAATACCCGGCGGCACCGGTGGTGTTGGCCGTCGCTCTTCTGACCGGGTTGCTGTTCTACGTCACCTCCGCCGACTCCGGCGCTCTCGTGCTGGCTAATCTGACCTCCAAGATGGAAGACCCGAGGCAAGACGCCAGCAAGCTCCTGCGCATCTTCTGGTCGCTCGCCACGGGCCTGCTGACGCTCGGGATGCTGCTGGTGGGTGGCGTTCCCACGTTGCAAGCCGCGACCCTGATCATCGGCCTACCGGTCTCGCTGTTGCTGTACCTCGTGATGATCTCGCTCTATCGATCACTGCGAACAGAGACGCATCACCGCGCGGGATATCTGGCCACGCTCCCCGGACGGTTCGGCCCGACGCAGACGAACTGGCGTCAGCGCCTCAAGCGCTCGACCACGTTCCCCGGTCGCGCGCAGGCGGTCACGTATCTCGACAATGTGGCCGCTCCCGCGCTGCAGGACGTCGCGGACGAACTGTGCGCAGCGGGCACCGAAGCGTCGGTCGCGCGCATCGAGATCGACGGACTGGATATGCCGTCGCTCATCCTCTCGGTGCCGTTCGCCGATGCGGAGGACTTCAGTTATCAGCTCTACCCGGTCGCGCACGAGGTGCCGACCTTCGCGTACCGGAGCATCAGCGAGTCGAGCCAGTACTTCCGCATCGAGCCGTTCGCAGCGACCGGTTCGCGCGGTTACGACGTGTACGGCTACACGAGCGACCAGCTGATCACCGATGTGCTCAGCAGCTACGAGTCCCATCTGGAATACCTGCGACTCACCGTTGACATGCCAGAGACGGTCTTCACCGAATCACTGCCCATGATCACCGACTGGCAAGACGACTTCTCAGATCCGGCGTCACCCGATGCCGACAGCACGAAGGAGACCTCATGACCGGCACACTCTTCATCGACGGCGCCTGGACGACTGCAGCGCAAGGAGACACCCGTGAGATTCGGTGTCCTGCCGATGGCTCGCTCGTAGCAGTCGTCGATGAGGCATCCGAAGTGGATGCGATCGCAGCGATCGCAGCGGCACGCCGCGCCTTCGACAACGGCGAGTGGAGCACAGTGCCCCCTGCTGAACGCGGGGACTTCCTGTTGCGCGTGGCGGACCGCCTGCGTGAGCGCAAAGAAGAATTCGCGCGCGCGGAGGCCCTGGACACCGGCAAGCGCATGGTCGAAGCGCGCATCGATATGGATGACATCGCCGCGTGTTTCGACTATTTCGGGAAGTTGGCTGCTCAGGACGCTGGCCGCATCGTAGATGCCGGCAGCGCTGACGTGCTCAGCCGGATCGAGTACGAGCCAGTCGGCGTCTGCGCGCTGATCACGCCGTGGAACTATCCACTGCTGCAGGCCGCATGGAAGATCGCCCCGGCGCTGGCCGCGGGGAACACGTTCGTGCTGAAACCTGCGGAGCTCACCCCGCACACCGCGATCCTGATGATGGATGTGCTCGCCGAACTGGGCCTTCCTGCAGGAGTGGCCAACCTCGTGCTCGGGGCGGGCGCCACCGCCGGCGGGCCGCTGTCGACGAGTGAAGACGTCGACATGGTCTCGTTCACCGGCGGTCTGGTCACAGGCAGGCTCCTCGCAGCGAATGCCGCGGCAACGGTGAAGAAGGTCGCCCTGGAGCTCGGAGGCAAGAACCCCAACGTGATCTTCGCGGATGCTGACTTCGATGCTGCCGTCGACAACGCGCTGAACGCGGCCTTCGTGCACTCCGGCCAGGTCTGTTCGGCAGGCGCGCGACTGGTCGTGGAAGAGTCGATCGCCGAGCGCTTCGTGGATGAGCTCGTTCGCCGTGCTGAGGCCATCCGCCTCGGCGGCCCCTTCGACGAGGTTGCAGAGTCTGGACCGCTGATCTCCGCCGCGCATCGCGAGAAGGTAGACGCATACGTGCAGGCCGGCATTGCTGAAGGCGCGCGGCTGCGCACCGGCGGCAAGGCACCCGGCGACGATCTCGCCGACGGCTTCTACTATCTGCCGACAGTTCTCGACCGAGTCACCCGCGGCATGTCCGTGGTGCGCCACGAGGCCTTCGGCCCTGTTGTCACCGTCGAGACATTCACTACCGAAGATGAGGCTGTCGAGATCGCGAACGACACCATCTATGGTCTCGCAGGCGCCGTGTGGACGCAGGATGCCGGACGCGCCCAGCGCATCGCCCGACGCCTCCGCCACGGCACCATCTGGATCAACGACTACCACCCGTACCTGCCGCAGGCCGAGTGGGGCGGGTTCAAGCAGTCCGGGTTCGGGCGAGAGCTCGGTCCGACCGGACTCGCCGAATATCAGGAAGCCAAGCACATCTACCAGAACCTCACCCCTGCGGTGAGTGGCTGGTTCCCCGAGCACTGATCTGGAGCAGATGACAATGAAAACCACACACACATTCGACTATGTGGTCGTCGGCGGCGGGTCAGCTGGCGCAGCCGTCGCCGCCCGTCTGAGTGAAGACCCCTCCGTCACCGTGGGTCTGCTCGAAGCGGGCCCGTCCGACACCGACGAGCAGGTCGTTCTGCAGCTGAACCGCTGGATGGAATTGCTTGAGTCCGGCTTCGACTGGGACTACCCGATCGAGCCGCAGGAGAACGGCAACTCCTTCATGCGCCACGCGCGCGCGAAGGTGCTGGGCGGATGCTCCTCGCACAACTCGTGCATCGCGTTCTGGGCTCCGCGGGAAGATCTCGATGAGTGGGCTGCCGTGCACGGCGCGACGGGCTGGGAATCCGAGAAGACGTTCCCGCTGTACAAGAAGCTCGAGACGAACGAGCTCGAAGGCGACCTGCACGGTCACGACGGCCCCGTGAACCTGATGAACGTGCCGGCCGTCGACCCCTGCGGCATCGCGCTGCTGGACGCATGTGAGCAGGCCGGCATCCCGCGCGTACAGTTCAACACCGGCGAGACGGTTGTCAACGGTGCGAATTTCTTCCAGGTCAACCGTCAGGCCGATGGCACTCGCGCATCGTCGTCGGTGTCGTACCTGCATCCGATCCTCGACCGCGAGAATCTCACGATCCTCACCGGCCAGCACGTCAAGGAGCTCACCTTTGACGACTCCGGCGCCTGCACGGGCGTGATCAGCGTCGACAACCCGTTTGCGCGACCGTCGCACATTGCCGCAACACGCGAAGTCATCGTCTCGGCAGGTGCCATCAACACGCCGCAGCTGCTCATGCTCTCGGGCATCGGCCCGGCCGACCACCTGCGCGAGATCGGCATCGAGGTGCGCGTGGACTCCCCCGGTGTCGGCTCGAACCTCGCCGACCACCCTGAGGGCGTCGTGCAGTGGGAGTCGAACAAGCAGATGGCTCGTGAATCGACCCAGTGGTGGGAGATCGGGATCTTCATGCCTACCCAGGACGGCCTGGACCGCCCCGACCTGATGATGCACTACGGTTCAGTGCCGTTCGATATGCACACCTATCGGGCCGGCTACCCCACTGCGGAGGAGATGATCTGTCTCACGCCGAACGTCACGCACGCCCGCTCACGCGGCACCGTGCGCCTACGTTCGATCGACTACCGAGACAAGCCGAAGGTCGACCCTCGCTACTTCACTGACCCAGAGGGTCATGACATGCGTGTCATGATCGACGGAATCCGCAAGGCCCGCGAGATCGTCGCCCAGCCTGCGATGGCCGAGTGGGCGGGGCGCGAATTGGCCCCCGGTGCGGATGCGGTGACCGACGATGACCTCGCCGCGTACATCCGTGCCACTCACAACACCGTGTACCACCCGGTCGGCACCGTGCGAATGGGTCCTGTCGAAGACGAGATGTCGCCGCTGGACCCCCAGCTGCGTGTCAAGGGCGTCTCACGTCTGCGTGTGGTGGATGCTTCGGCGATGCCCGAGATCACCACGGTCAACCCCAACATCACGGTGATGATGATGGGCGAGAAGTGTGCGGAACTGATTCGCTCAGGAAACTGATCGAACCGCTGCTGCGACCTGAACGAGCGGGGCGACGCCGACTACTGCCACACTGGTCGGTGGAGAGGAACACATGACCACGCACGAGGACGTCGAAGCATCCGCTGGCCGCAAGCCGCACAAGCGCTGGTACAGGACCAAGATCACACTCGGCATCATCATCGTGGTCGTGCTGATCGTCGCGATCATCGGAGCGATCACACCGTGGCCGTCGGCCATGGTGATCCGCGCCGTCTTCACCCAAGGCGGTGAAGCGACCGCGACTGAGATGGAAGGGCACGTTCCCGACACTCAGCTCACTGAGACGCTCGACGTCGCATATGCCGATGACGGCATCGACACGACGATGGATGTCTTCACCCCGGCATCTGCCACTGGCCCCCTGCCGACGGTCGTCTGGATCCACGGCGGAGCCTGGATCTCGGGCTCGAAGGAGAACGTCGACCCTTACATGCGTATCCTCGCCGCCGAGGGGTACACCACGATCGCGCTGAATTACACGCTCGGACCAGAGGGCTTCTATCCGACCGCCGTCGGCCAGATCAACCAGGCTCTCGCGTACATCAATGAGAACGCCGCCGATCTGGGCGTCGATCCCACGCAGATCGTGCTCGCAGGCGACTCAGCCGGTGGCCAGCTCGCCAGCCAGATGGCGACACTCATCACGAACCCCGACTACGCCGAGATCATGTCGGTGACGCCGGCGCTGAGGGCAGACCAGGTCGCGGCCACCGTGCTCAACTGCGGTGTCTACGACCTCGCGGCCCTTGCCGCGCTCGACGGCATCTTCGGCTGGGGGCTGAAGTCCTCGATGTGGGCGTACGCGGGCACGAAGAACTGGGCCGAGGACTCCTCGGGTGCCACGATGTCGACCGTGAACTGGGTCACCGAGGACTTCCCCACCACCTACATCTCCGGGGGCAACGGCGACGCTCTCACCTGGCTGCAGTCGATTCCGATGTCCCAGCGTCTCGACGCGCTGGGCGTCGACGTCACGACCCAGTTCTGGCCCGCCGACCATGAGCCTGCGCTCCCGCACGAGTACCAGTTCCACCTCGACATGCCAGATGCACAGACTGCCCTGCAGAAGACGATCGACTTCCTGGACGAGCACACCACGCACTGATCCGAGATCAGCCCTGACGCCTGACCGATCGTTCAGGATACCCTCGGGATCATGGCCACAGACTCCGCAGGCACCGACAACGAACGTGCGCTCGAAGACACCATCGTCACAGATCTCGCGGGGCGGATGACCTACGGTTCCTACCTCGAGCTCGACAAACTGCTCGATGCCCAGCATCCGGTCAGCAGGCCAGAGCACCACGACGAGATGCTGTTCATCATTCAGCATCAGACCACCGAGCTCTGGCTGAAGCTCCTGCTGCACGAGGTGTCTTCGGCGCGCGTGCTGCTGGCGCACGATGACCTTCGCGAAGCGCTCAAGCGCGTGGCCCGGGTCAAGCAGATCCAGGCCGTGATGACCCAGCAGTGGTCGGTGCTTGCCACCCTCACCCCGACCGAGTACGCCCAGTTCCGTGGGTCGCTGGGCAATTCGTCTGGATTCCAGTCCGTGCAGTACCGGGCGGTGGAGTTCGCCCTGGGCAACAAGAATGCGCGGATGCTGCAGGTGTTCCGCGATCACCCGGAGAACCTCGCGCTGCTGGCGGCAGAGCTTGAGCGGCCGACCCTGTACGACGAGTTCCTGCGGTACGCCTCGCGCCGAGGCGTACCGATCCCGGCCGAGGTCCTCGAGCGCGACGTCCGTGAGCCCTATCGCCCGCACGCATCGCTCGTGCCGGCGATCCGCGAGATCTACGAGAACCCGCAGGAGCACTGGGACCTCTACGAGGCCTGCGAGGATCTGGTCGATCTCGAGGACAACTTCCAGTTCTGGCGCTTCCGGCATCTGAAGACGGTGACCCGCACCATCGGCATGAAGCAGGGCACCGGCGGCTCGAGCGGGGTGAGCTTCTTGCAGCGTGCGCTGGATCTGACGTTCTTCCCCGAGCTGTACACCGTGCGCACCGAGATCGGGGCGTGATGCAGCAGACAGCTCGGGGCTTCATCGTCGGAGGATTCACCGACCACCACGTGCACCTGCAGCTGGTCGATCACGCGCTGCTGGCCGATTCTGTGCTCGGTCGCGTGATCGATCTCGGCGGGCACCCGGCGGTGCTCGCTGATATGCAGGCCGGCATCGACGTCGCCTACGCCGGTGCGTTTCTGACGCCGCCAGGCGGCTATCCGTCGATGCGCTCGTGGGCGCCCGAGGGCTCGGTGCGCGAGATTCCCGATGCGGATGCCGCGGCCAGAGCCGTCGCCGAGATGAAGAAGGCAGGCGCCATCTGCATCAAGGTCGCCAGCAACACCATCGCAGGGTCGGTGTTCTCCGACGGCATGCTCCACACGATCATCGAAATCGCCACGGAGGAGAGCCTGCCGGTCGTCGCCCATGCAGAGGGCCGAGGCGAAGCCCAGCGCGTCACCGCCCTCGGCGTCGACCTGCTGGCGCACGCGCCCTTCAGCGAGCGACTCACCGATGACGAGATCGCTGTACAGGCAGCATCCGTGCAGTGGATCTCGACGCTCGCCATCCACGCCGGCCCGACGTACCAGACCGCCGTCGACAACGTGCGCCGCTTCCATGCCGCCGGCGGCACTGTGCTCTACGGCACAGACATGGGCAACGGCCCCGTCTCCGTCGACCTGAGCGAGCGCGAGGTCAGGGCGCTGCGCGAGACCGGCATCGATGACGACGCCCTCATCCGCACGCTGGCCCCCGTCGATGACGGCCGGCAGCTGTTCATCCCGGGGGATGTGCCCGACCCGCTCCTCGCCCGCCCGCTGACCCCCGCCGACCTGGAGGAATGACGTGTCCGACATCGTCACCGAAGCCCACGACCTCGATGCCGCAGACCCGCTGCGCGCGCACCTCGACGCCTTCGTCGAGGCTCCCGGAGTCAGCGCCTATCTCGACGGCAACTCGCTCGGTCGCCCGCTGCGGGAACTGCCCACGCGGCTCGCCGCCTTCGTTCAGAACGATTGGGGCACACGCCTGATCCGTTCCTGGGACGAGCAGTGGATGGCGCTGCCGATCCAACTCGGCGACCGGATCGGCCGCATCGCGCTCGGCGCCGCAGCGGGCCAGACGGTCGTCGCCGACTCGACGACCGTGCTGCTCTACAAGCTCATGCGCGCCGCGGTCTCAGCACGCCCCGAGCGCACCGAGATCGTGATCGAGGAGGGCAACTTTCCCACCGACCGCTTCGTCGCCGAGGGAGTCGCCGCCGAGCGCGGCCTCACGCTGCGCTGGATCAGCCCTGATCCGATCGCCGGTGTGCAGGTGGCCGATGTCGAGGCCGCAGTCACGGAGCAGACGGCGCTCGTCGTGCTCAGCCACGTCGATTACCGCTCCGGCGCTCTGGCCGACATGAAGGCGATCACGGATGCCGCGCACGCAGCAGGTGCCCTCATCCTCTGGGACCTCTGCCACTCGGTCGGCGTCATCCCGACCGAGCTCGACGCGTGCGGGGTCGATATCGCGGTCGGCTGCACCTACAAGTATCTGAACGGCGGACCGGGTTCCCCCGCCTTCGCGTACATCAACGCCAGCCACCACGACGTGCTGCGCCAGCCCATTCAGGGCTGGATGGGAGCCGGAGACGTGTTCGCCATGGGTGACGCCTACACGCCGGCCGGCGGCATTCGCCAGTTCATCAGCGGCACACCACCCGTGCTCGGGATGCTGGCGATGCAGGGCATGCTCGACCTGATCGAAGCGGCGACGATAGAAGCGGTCCGCGAGAAGTCGAAGACCCTGACCGAGCTCGTCGTGCGCGCGTTCGACGAGGAGCTCACCCCGCTCGGCGTGCGCCTTCTGAGCCCGAGGGATGCCGCTGCACGTGGTGGTCACGTCACGATAGGTCACCCCGACTTCGCCGAGGTGACCAAAACGCTGTGGGCAGACGGCGTGATCCCGGACTTCCGCTTCCCCGACGGTATCCGTCTCGGACTATCGCCACTGAGCACCTCGCATGCGGAGGCGCTCAGCGGCGTTCTGGCCGTACGCGACGTGCTCGGCTGAGCGGCGGTCAGCTCGCGACCGACCGGAGGAACGCCCGGACGTTCTCGCCCAGCCGCTCGATGCGCTGATCGCGCGCAGCTTCACGATCGAAGCCCTCGTAGGCGAGCGACGGGAGCCGGCGCGCGCTGTGCGAACAGCCGAACTCCGCGCACGCCAGGGTGCCGATCGTGTCACCGTTGCGCCCTGCCGTTCCGGCCTTGCGCGCAGAGAAGAACTGCACGTCGCTTCGGAGCGTCACGTCTTCGCACCATGAGCACTGCGCGCGGGCGAGCACGCGCTGCTCGGCACGCTGCAAGAGGATTCCGGTGAGAACACCGTCGACCTCGGTGACGACATAGGCGCGGCGGGCGAACTTCTGATCAGACCAGCCGAGGTAGTCGAGCCGGTCGAAGTCGATCTCAGAGAATGCGGGCGGCAGCGAAAGGGATGAGACCTCTTTACGGGAGGCGTTGATGAAGGATGCGCGAATATCGCGCTCGTCGATGCGACGCATGAAGAAGTGCTTTCTGAACTCGGTGAGGGGAGGACGATCTGCCGGTGACGGGAGTTCCGCCTCCGGCTGATGTTCAGCCTCTGCCGCCGGCGCCGGGAGCGCCTGCGACCACCTTCCGCGCGCGAGGCGCATTCATCGAGAACAGCACCCGCAGAGCTTACGCCCCTCTCGGGCTGATGTCACGGACCTCAGGCGCCGAGCGTCGGGATCTCGTACCGATGCGGCGTTCCGAAACGGTGCGCGGAGACCGACACAGCCTGCTCGCGCAGGAACGTCAGCATCTCGATCCGTCCGGCCGAGAGAACCGGGCCGGAATACACTGCTACCGCGGGAGACCCGTCGATAGCGGCTGCGAGAGCCACAGCATCCCCGCCGATGAGCCGGATGCGCCCGCCGGTCTCGGCGAGGCGCGCGGCGCGCGCTCCCCAGTCGGCGGCGTCTTCGACCGCGAGGCCGACCGCATGCGCCGAGAGCCAGGACCTCACGGATGCCGGAAGCTCAGCGGCTGCGCTCACGCTCAGTCGCGCACCGGTGCGAACGCCAGCCGCGATCACACGGACCGCCTCAGCGGGGGTGCCGTTCTCCACGCGGATCGTCACGGGGACCGTGCCGTAACGCAGCGCGTTGTGCTCGGTGAGGAGCCCTGTCGGGTCGCTGACCGTGCCGAACTCATCTCGCCAGGCAGCGACGTCGGTGGCGAGTGCTCCCTGCAGCCAGGTCGTGTCGCCCTCGATGGCGGCGAGCGCTCCGCGCGAGAGCGCGTCGCTCGGGGCGGCTGCGGCAACCGGCGCATCCGCCCAGTCCGACAGCCCGATGAGGTAGCTCGGGCCGCCGGCCTTCGTACCAGAGCCGACGGCTGCCTTCTTCCAGCCTCCGAACGGCTGGCGCTGCACGATGGCGCCGGTGATGCCGCGATTGACATAGAGGTTTCCGGCCTGCACGTTCGCCAGCCACTGCGCGATCTCATCCTCGTCGAGGGAGTGGAGGCCCGAGGTCAGACCGTAATCGATCGCGTTCACCATGCTGACAGCCTCATCGAGGCTTTCGGCCGTCATGATGCCGAGCACAGGGCCGAAGTACTCCGTGAGGTGGAACGGGCTTCCGGCGGCGACGTTCTCACGGATACCGGGGCGCCACAGCTTTCCTTCGTCGTCGAGCTTCTCGGGCTCGATGACCCACTGCTCCCCCGCTTCGAGCGTGGTGAGCGCGTGCAGCAGCTTTCCGTCCGCCGGGCCGATGAGGGGCCCGATGCGGCTCGATCCGTCCCACGGCTGGCCCACCTGATACGCGTCGACGGCGTCGACGAGCTGGCGGCGGAAGCGCTCGCTCTTTGCAACCGAGCCGACGAGGATCACCAGAGATGCCGCCGAGCACTTCTGACCGGCGTGACCGAAGGCCGAGTAGGCGACGTCGCGGGCGGCGAGATCGAGGTCCGCGTGCGGGGTGACGATGATGGCGTTCTTGCCGCTCGTCTCAGCAAGCAGCGGCAGATCGGGGCGGAAGCTGCGGAACAGCTCAGCCGTCTCGTACCCGCCCGTGAGGATGACGCGCTCCACACCCGGGTCGCTGACGAGCTTCTGGCCGAGCTCGCGGCCATCCAGCTGCACGTACTGCAGCACGTCGCGCGGAACACCCGCGTCCCACAGCGCCTCGATCATCACGGCACCGGAGCGGCGCGCCTGACGAGCGGGCTTGATGATGACCGGAGATCCTGCGGCGAGGGCTGCGAGCGTGGAACCGGCGGGGATGGCGACCGGGAAATTCCACGGCGGCGTGACCACGGTGAGCCCAACCGGCTTCGGAGTCGCGCCTTCGATCGCCTCAGCGCGCAGCGCGCTCTCGGCGTAGTAGTGCGCGAAGTCGATGGCCTCGCTGACCTCGGGGTCGCCCTGTTCGAGCACCTTGCCACACTCCGAGCCCATCACTTCGAGCAGCGCTCCGCGGCGGCTCTCGAGCAGCTCGCCTGCCTTGTGCAGGATCGCCGCGCGCCCCGCAGCCCCCCGCGCACGCCAGGCCTCCCCCGCAGCCACTGCGCGCGTGATGACCTCGTCGAGCACCTGCCCGTCGGAGATGGTGTTCGCGCGCACGATCTCGTTCCCGAGGTCGGATTCCTGCATGCGAGAGCGGATGCCGTCACCCCACGCGCGGTTGGCCGCGAGGCTCGGATCGGTGTCGGGAGTGTTCTCGAACCCTTCGACAGGCTCAGGGATCGAAGACGCAGGCTCAGGGACTGCTTCAGCAGAGCGGTTCTGAGTGCGGTTGGGCGCCGGAACATCGGTCGGCATCGAGGCGATGGACGCGAGGAAGCGGTCGCGCTCGCGATCGAAGAGCGCAGGATCACTGTCGAGGTCGAACACCGCTGACATGAAGTTCTCGGTCGATGCCCCTTCTTCCAGGCGACGGATCAGGTAGGCGATCGCGACGTCGAACTCGGCGGGGTGCACGACCGGCGTGTACAGCAGGAGCGAACCGACGGTGCGGCGGATGACAGTCGCCTGTGCGGTCGCCATGCCCAGCAGCATCTCGAATTCGATGCCCGCGGTCGCGCCGCGCTGGTTCGCCAGCAGCCAGGCCAGTGCGATGTCGAAGAGGTTGTGCCCTGCGACGCCGATGCGCACGTTCTTCACGTGCTCCGGCCGCAGGGCGTAGTCGAGCACGGCCTTGTACGAGGCATCCGACGCCTCTTTGCTGTGCCACGTGGCGAGCGGCCAACCGTGGGTTTCGGCGTCAACGCGCTCCATCGGCAGGTTCGCGCCCTTGACGACGCGCACCTTGATGTCGGCGCCGCCGGCGGCGACGCGCGCAGCCGACCACTCTTGCAGGCGGATCATCGCGCCGAGTGCATCGGGCAGGTACGCCTGCAGGACGATTCCGGCGGAGAGACCTCGGAATTCTTCACGGTCGAGGATGCTGGTGAACACCGCGATCGTGAGATCGAGGTCCTTGTACTCCTCCATGTCGAGGTTGATGAACTTGCCGCCGCCGTCGCGCGCGATGCGGAACAGCGGAATCAGTGCGTCTGCGGCATGCGCGACGGCCTCGTCGAACGCCCATGGACTGTGCGGGGCGACTGTCGATGACACCTTGATCGACACGTAGTCGACGTCGTCGCGCTCAAGAAGGCGGCGCGTGCCCTCGAGGCGCCTCTCCGCCTCATCTTCGCCGAGGATCGCCTCGCCGAGCAGGTTGATGTTCAGGTGCACGCCGTCAGCAGAGCGGATGCTGCGGATCGCCGCACCGAGCTTGGCATCGGTCGCGTCGACGATGAGATGGCGTACCATGCCGCGCAGCACCTTCCGACTGATCGGCACCACGATTCCCGGGAAGGCGGGGGCCAGCGCTCCGCCGAGACGGATGAGGCTGCGGAGGGCGAGCGGCAGGAACTTCGGCGTGAGCGGCACGAGGTCATGCAGGTTGTGGGCGGCGACTCTGAGGTCCTCAGGACGCACGACACCGTCGACGAATCCCACGGTGAAGTCGAGACCGTTCGGGTCTCCCAGCACGCCGGCGAGACGCTGCGCTGCGGCATCCGTCGGCACCTCGCGGCTCTGCTCCAGCCACGAGCGCACGAGCGCTGTGGCGTCATCGGCGAGAGCCGTGAGCTCTGCGTGGCCGGTGGGGATCGCTGCGGTCTGCGTCATGGGTCTTCCTCGCTCCAGGGCACGGCGGTGCACTTGTTCTGATCTCAGTGTGAATCAATGCTCCCATCGTGAAAAGCGAGCGTTTACGATAGATATCATTCGGGTTTATCGATTGTTTCTGAAAGAGTGCGATGTTCGAGCTACGACGCCTGCGATTGCTGCATGAACTGGCCCTGCGCGGCACGATCGCCGATGTCGCCGCGGCCCTCTCCTACAGCCCCTCAACCGTCTCGCAGCAGCTCGCGCGCCTGGAACAGGAAGCCGGAGTGCCGCTGCTCGAGGCCGACGGCAGGAGGGTGCGTCTGACTGCCCAGGGACGCCTGCTCGCTGACCATGCCGCACGCGCCCTCGAGCTCGACGAATCGGCCCGCGCGGATCTCACCTCGTCGCAGCGCGCGCACCGCCGCGTGCGCCTCGCCGTGATGCCCACGGCCGCTGAAGCTCTCGTACCAGCGGCCCTCACTCTGCTGGCGGAGCGCGCACCGGACCTGCGACTCGAGATGGTCGAGATGGCACCGGAGGCAGGGCTCTTCGAGCTGCAGGCGCGAGCTTTCGACCTGGTGGTCGCCGAGCAGTACCCGGGGCACACTCGTGAGCACCTCGAGGGAATCGATCACACGCTCCTCGGCACGGACGCCGTGCGGCTCGCCGTTCCGCCGGAGTCGACCGCATCCACACTGGCTGATCTGAAGAATGCCGCCTGGGCCATGGAGCCGCAGGGTGCGGCCGTGCGGCAGTGGGCGGTGCAGCAGTGCCGGGCGGCGGGGTTCGAACCGGATGTGCGCTTCGAGGCGACCGACCTCATCGCACACGCACGGCTCGTTGCCGCAGGTCACGCCGCGGCGATGCTGCCGGACCTCATCTGGACCTCTGATCGCTCGTCCGTGCGACTGCTTGAACTGCCCGGCTCGCCGGTGCGCGAGATCTTCGCCGCGAGCAGGGCATCATCCCGCGACGATACGGCCATCGCCGACGTGCTCGGCGCAATGCGCGATGCCCTCGTGGCGCACGAGCCGCGCTGAGTCTCCGAGCCCGCGTGTTGCGCTGTATTTCACCGCGCATTGGTGACGGAGCGCGAGCGACCTACCGTGGGGGAACAGCATTCACCGACTTCAGGAGTTCATCGTGTCCACCACGCACCGCACAGCATCGCCCCTCGAGGTGAGCGGACGTGCGGCCTGCATGTGCGACCACGGTGATGTGT
Source organism: Microbacterium zouquanmingi (assembly GCF_052266695.1). NCBI lineage: Bacteria > Bacillati > Actinomycetota > Actinomycetes > Micrococcales > Microbacteriaceae > Microbacterium > Microbacterium zouquanmingi. The sequence goes on along the minus strand of NZ_JBQPQZ010000003.1, from coordinate 376,807 downwards.
GCTCCTCCTTCGCACCCGGTCACGCCCTGCACCTGATCCAGGCGCGGTTGGCCTCGGCAACGCCGAGCGATTGGGCCGATGCGATCGTCGAACGGGCGGAGGCTGCCACCGGCGAACTGCGCGTGCGCACTCTGGACGGCGAAGAGTGGGCGCTGTGGAGCGCCCAGGGTGCGGCCCTCGAAGCAGCACCGGGAACACCGGTCGCGCTGCACCGGAAGTATCACGTACTCGCCGTCGGGCGCGTACGCTTCAACGTCGCCGTCTGAACAGCGCGTCAGGCGGTCGCCGCCATCATCATGTTCTTCATGTCGACGCAGGCCTCCATGCACGCCTTGCACGACTGAGCGCACATCTTGCAGACCTCGCTGTGGTCAGCGTGCTCCATGCAGGCATCCATGCACAGCTGACACATGGCGATGCAGGCGTCGAGCATCGCCATCATCACCGCGGGCGTCATTCCCTGCATCCGCATCATCGCGCGCATCATGGTGTTACACATGTCGGCGCAGTTCATGCACGTCGGTGCGCAGTCCATCATCTGCATCGAACACACGATGCAGGCCTGTTCGCACGCCGCGCACGCATCCATGCACGCCTGTATGACGGCCATGTCCATCCGCATCTCCATGCCGGTCGTGTCTTTCATCTCCGCCGTCATGGCGCTCATCATCATCGAGTCCATCATTCTCGCCCCGCTCTGCATCGTGGCCGAGCCGGTGAGCGACCCGCGCCGGATTCACGGGCAGATCGCCCGCTTGACGCCAGCGTAATCCCGAAGGCGCCCGGCGTCGATGGCCAGGCCAGGCGTAGTCTCTTCACCGTGCCAGCATTCTCCGCCCTGCAGCGGCTCGTGATCACGATCGCGGTGCTCGCCTCCTTCGTGACGTTCCTCGACGGCACGGTCGTCACGGTCGCTCTGCCAGCCATCAGCGAAGAGCTCGGTGGCGGAATCACGACGCAGCAGTGGGTCGTCGACGCGTATCTCATCACCCTCAGCGCCCTCATTCTTCTGGCAGGTTCCCTCTCCGACGCGTACGGCCGAGTGCGCATCATGCGGATCGGGTTGATCGCCTTCGGCATAGCATCCATCGCCGTGGCCGCAGCCCCCGAACCTCTGACACTCATCCTCGCTCGCGCACTGCAGGGTGCGGCAGGCGCGCTGCTCGTCCCGAGTTCGCTCGCCCTCATCATGGCGACGATGCGCGGCGAGCTGCAGGCTCGTGCGATCGGGGTGTGGACCGCATTCACGACCGGGGCTCAGATCGCGGGCCCGCTGCTGGGCGGACTGTTCGTCGACCTGCTGTCCTGGCGCTTCGTGTTCGTGATCAACGTCATCCCGATCGGCATCACGCTGCTGCTGCTCGCCCGCCTGCAGCTGCCCGATCACCCTCGCGATCTGCGTGTGGACTGGTGGAGTGGCGCGCTGTGCGCGCTGGGCCTTGGAGCCGTCGTGTTCGCGCTCATCGAGCAGCCGAATCTCGGATGGGGATCGCCCGCGATCTGGATTCCGGCTGCCGCGGGAATCCTGCTGTTCGCCTGGTTCCTGATTCGGCAGAAGCGCTCTCGCACGCCGCTCATGCCGCTGTCGCTGTTCGCCGCACGCAACTTCGCCTGGGGCAACCTCGCCACCCTGTTCATCTACGCCGCACTCTCGCTCAACGGCTTCATCATCGGGGTCTACCTGCAGGAGGGGGCGGGTCTTCCTGCGACGGCCGCGGGCCTTGCAAGCCTGCCGATCACGATCCTGATGATCCTGCTCAGCTCGCAGGCCGGCGCATGGGCAGGAAAGCTCGGACCACGGCTGTTCATGACCACAGGCCCCCTGCTCATGGCTGCGGGTGCGCTGCTGCTACTCACCGTCGCCGATGACTTCAGCTACTGGTGGCAGGTGCTCCCATCGATGATTCTGCTCGGCCTCGGGCTCTCACTCACGGTCGCGCCTCTCACCTCTGCTGTGCTCGGCGCAATCGACGAGAACCGCTCCGGAATCGCCTCCGCGGTCAATAACGCCATCTCTCGCGTTGCCGGCCTCATCGTCGTGGCGATGCTGTCGACCATCGTCGGCGGCACCCTCGATCTCGACGGCTTCCACAGCGCAGCTCTGGTGACGGCGGCACTGATGGCAGCGGGCGGGATCGTCTCCTGGATCGGAATCCGCAAACCCGCAGCATCCGTCGCCCCGACCGGGTGACCGCCGCAGCGCGTTCAGCTCCCGAGCGATCCGAGCAGGTCGACGAAATGGTCAAGATCTGCTTCCGACCAGCCACGCAGACGATCCGCGATGCGCGCCTCATAGCGCGCACGCGCAATGGCCACCTTCTCCTGCGCGAGATCAGTCGCGACGAGCACTCGCGCGCGACGATCCTGCGGGTCCGGGATGCTCTCGACGAGCCCCAGCTCCTCGAGCTGGCGGACGTGACGACTCACGGCCGATTTGTCGGTCTGCAGCCGCTCGATGATGGCGCTGGCCGAGGTCGCCTTCCCTGTCGCGATCGAGGTCAGCACCTGATATCCGAGCGGCTGAAGATCGGGATGCACGGTCGCCGCCGCTTCACGCCAGCTCACGCGGATGCGCGCAAAGAGGCGACCGAGCTCCTGCTCGACCCTGGTGACTGCGGCATCCAGGCGCGGATCGTCAGACTCGGCACTCATACCTGCCATTTTACGGCGCAGCCACTCAGCTCTCGGCCAAGAGTCGGAGCACCTTGAAGGCTGCCCTGATCTCTTCCGGCGTGAGCTCGGCGAGCGTGCTGCGTAGCATCTCGGCGTGATCGCCACGCAGCTCGGCGAGCACGGTACACGCCTCAGGAGTCGGCGTCAGCACGCGCTGTCGCCCGTCGAGCTCGTCGGGGCGCGATTCGAGAAGACCGAGGTCTTCCAGCATCCGCACCTGCCTGCTGATGACCGACTTGTCCATCTCGAAGCGCTCCGCGAGCTCGTGCGCGTTCGAGCCTCCCACCCGGACGATGAACATCAGGAGCTTGTAGCCGGCCGGCTGCAGCTGGGGGTCAATGTGCGCTGCGCCTTCTTTCCACTGCGCCCGCGCGCGAGCGAAGAGCAGATTCAGATGACCCTGGAGTTCGACGAGCGCCTGGTCGTCATCACCCGAAAGCACAGACTGCTCGGTCATGTCATCGACCTTGCGCGGTCCGGATGGCACCGGTGTCGACGGTCGATCCCACTTCTGCCTCGGCGAACTCGATGATCGAGTCCTCAGCCTGCTCGCGCAGTTGCTCGGCCGCGGTCTTGGTCGACAGGGGCTTGTTCTTGATGAACGCGATCGCGACGATCGCCAGCACTGCGAGCGGGATCGCGAGGATGAAGGCATCCGCGATGCCTTGACCATACGCAGATTCTACGATCACCCGGAGCGCCTCTGGCAGCTGCCCGACCTTCGGAACGTCACCGGAGCCGAGGCCCTTCAGAGCCTCGATCTCTTCCGGAGTGGACGGGACGAATCCCGCCATCCCCTCCTTCGTGTACGACTTCACACTGGTCGAGAGGATCGTGCCCATGATGGTCACGCCGATCGTGCCGGCGATGGTGCGGAAGAAGTTGACGTTGGCGGATGCTGCGCCCAACTGCTGCGGCGGAGTGTCGTTCTGCACGATGAGGGTGAGGTTCTGCATCACCATGCCGAGACCCGCACCGAGCACGAACATGTACACCGCGACGAACGGGAACGGGGTGTCGTACCGAAGGGTCGCCATGAGGCTGACGCCGATCGTGGTCAGCACCGCACCGGTGATCATCCAGCCCTTCCACTTGCCGAAGCGGCTCACCAGCTGCCCGATGATGATCGAGGCGCCCATCTGGCCGACGATCATTGGAATGGTCATGACGCCGGACTCGGTCGGTGTGGCGCCGCGTGCGAGCTGGAAGTACTGCGCGAGGAAGACAGAGGTGGCGATCATCGCGACGCCGATGGCGATGGATGCGACCACTGACAGCGTGAACGTGCGGTTGCGGAACAGCGACATCGGCACGATCGGCTCTTTCACGAAGAACTCCACCGCGATGAACGCGAGCACCGCTACGCTGCCGATCACGGCGAGCGAGATGCTGGTGCCGGAGTCCCAATCGAACTGACTGCCGCCCATCGAGACCCAGATCAGCAGGGTCGAGACGCCGACGGCGAGCAGCACGATGCCGAAGTAGTCGATCGAGACCTTCACATTCTGCGGCTTGGGCAGGTGCAGGGTGACCTGGAGCAGCACGAGCGCGAGGATCGCGAAGGGCACACCCACGAAGAAGTTCGCCCGCCACCCCCACGCATCAGTGAGGAAACCACCCAGGAGCGGCCCACCGATCGTGGCGAGGGCCATGATGCCGCCCACGACGCCCATGTACTTTCCGCGCTCACGCGGAGAGATGATCAGTGCGACGGCGATCATCACGAGCGACATGAGGCCGCCGACGCCGATGCCCTGCACGACGCGCAGCGCGATGAGCATGTTCGTATCCATCGAGAATCCCGCGGCCACGGTGCCGACGGTGAAGATGATGAGAGAGGCCTGGACGAGCACCTTGCGATCGACGAGGTCGGCGAGCTTGCCCCAGATCGGAGTCGTGACGGCGGTCGCCAACAGGCTCGCAGTGATGACCCAGGTGTACTGAGCCTGCGTCCCGCCGAGGTCGGCGATGATGACCGGGAGCGAGGTCGAGACGACGGTTCCGGAGAGCACGGCGACGAACATGCCGACGATGAGACCGGAGATCGCGGTGAAGATCTCGCGCGGCGAACGGGCCGCCTCGGCTGAGGCGCGATTGGTGGATGTCAAAGTGGAGCGCTCCTGCAGATAAAGGTTGATCGACGTTAACAATACGACTTTAGTTGCTGAACCGCAACTATTGCTTGATGTCAACGACCTCGTTCATCTTCACAAGCGGATGAGCACCCGGGTGACAGCGCGGATGATTTTCGCCCAGGATCGCACCCCCGCGCGTGCAAATTCGCCAAGCTGGCACCATACTTCTCATCTATTCAGAAGGAACCTGTGAGATGAACACCGAAAACTCCGCCGTCGGCTCTGCAACCAACGGCATCCGCACCGTGCTGGGCATCAGCGGCATCCTGGCGCTCATCGTCGGGATCCTCGTCCTCGTCTGGCCGGGGAAGACGGCCGTCGTCGTCGCGGCGATCATCGCGATCTACGCCATCGTCGTCGGACTCGTATACGGCAGCATGGGCATCTTCAGCAAGACGATGCGTACCTGGCCGCGGATCGGCCACATCGTTCTCGGACTCGTGTTCGTCGTCGCGGGAATCATCGCGTTCATGAACCTGACGCTCGCGACCGGGCTGCTGGCCGTGCTCGTGAGCGTCCTCGTCGGCATCATGTGGATCGTCGAGGGCATCGTGGCTCTTTCGACGCTGGGCGGCGCCGGGTCGAAAGTCTGGGCGATCCTCTTCGCGATCCTCAGCATCATCGCGGGAATCGTGCTGCTGTTCTCGCCGCTCTGGGGAGCGGCTGTGCTGTGGTGGCTGCTGGGGATCTCGCTCGTCGTCCTCGGAATCATCAACATCGTGCGCGCGTTCCGCGTCGGAAGGAGCTGAGACATGCCGAAGCTGCAAGTCGAGGGATGCTACAACTTCCGCGACACGGGCGGACTGCCGCTCCGTGACGGCGGAATGACCCGCCCTGGCATCCTGTACCGCTCCGACGCGCTGACGAATCTGACGCAGACGGGGCTCGACGAACTCGCACACACCGCCGTCGGCGTCATCGTCGACTTCCGCACTCCGCAAGAGCGGGAGGCAGGGCCCGATCGGGTTCCCGACTCGCGCCCTCTCCAGATGGTCGAGCTGCCTTTCCTCGAGGGTGCGATGGCAGATATGACGAAGCAGTTCATGGGCAGCTCCTCAGCCCCGCCCACCCCCGAGATGCTCAGCCAGGCGATGAGCAGCATCCCGCCACTGAGCGATCTCTACATCGGGATCCTGCAGCACGGCGCGTCAGAACTCGCACAGGTCGCCCGGCTCATCGCCGCCTCAAACGACACGACCCCCACAGCCGTGCTGGTGCACTGCACTGCGGGCAAAGACCGCACCGGCGTCGCCACCGCACTGATGCTCGAAGCGGCTGGTGTCGAGCGCAGCGCGGTCGTTGCCGACTACGCCAGCTCGCAGCAGAATCTCTCCGGCCCGTGGGCCGATGGGATGCTCCAGATGGTCTCCTCCATGGGTGTGCCTCTCACACCCGAACTCGAGACCCTGGTGACGGGCACCCCTCCCGAAGAGATCGAGAAGGCCCTCGACTGGGTGGACGCGCACGGAGGCGCCGCTGACTATCTGCGCTCTGGCGGCCTCACCGACGATGAGCTCGCTGGACTGCGCACGCGCTTCGCCGGCTAGCTGGGAACCGTCTCCTCGGCCTTCGCCAACGCGAAGACCCCGCCGACTGCCACAGCGCCGGCGGCGATGAAGGCGAGTACGGCCCAGATCGAGGCCCCGCTCGCCTCTCCCAGGATCGTGATGCCGAGCACCACGGCGATGGCGGGGTCGATCACCGTGAGTCCGGCGACGACGACCTCAGGGCGGCTTTCGGCGTGCGCCCGCTGCACGAAGTAGATCGAGAGCCCACCCGCGATTCCGATTCCGATCAGGCACCCGAGGGTCAGCAGATTCGCCGTGTCGAACTCGAGCGTCTGCGCCTTGATAATGGCCTGCACCCGCATGATCACGGTCTTTCCGAGCGTTGCCACGAACGCGGAGAACGTTCCGCCGAGGATGACCCAGACCAGCGAGGGCATCTTGCGACGACGCGCGAGAACCAGCGCAATACCGGTCAGCAGGAGCACGCTGGCGAGCACGATGAGGACCGCGATGAGCTGTGCGTTGGTGATCGCGCGCTGCGTGCTGACCAGAGCGGCGACCGTCACGAATACCGCAACGCCCAGCACGCACACGAGGATCGATCGCACCACACCTGGCGCGGGCTTCTTCTTCGTGACGATGAAGGTCAGCAGCACGGTGAACACCAGTGCGGTGACCCCGATCGGCTGGACCACCATCAGCGGCGCGAATGTGAGGCTGCCCATCTGCAGCAGGATCGACAGGCCGAGGACCACCGATCCGATCAACCAGATGCGATTGCTGACGAGCTGGAGGATCTTCGACCCGCGCTTGGGGTTCGTCGCCAGCTCGCGAACGCCGCGGCCCTGCCAGAGGTTGCCCACGGAGAGGGCAAGCGCAGAGCACAGCGCAAGTGCGATTCCCGCCAGAGGGAGCGAACCGATCTCCATTACTTCTTCTCACTTTCCAGGCGAAGCCTGACACTGATCTCGTACGCGTCGAGCTCATCGAGGACATACCGCAGCGCGCTCGTGGTGTGCCGACCCGAGCGGCCCAACTCATGCAGGCGCGTGCGCATCACGCCCAGCAGCTCCAGCTCTGCGGCGAGCGCTTGCTCAGGGTCAGTGCTCTCTGGGATCTCGCGCAGAGTACGAGCATCGCTGGCGGCGTGCGCGGCCTTCCGAAGCTCACGGTCGATGCTGCGGACTTCCTTGCGGGGTGGCCCGTCCGCACCGGGGCGACGCAAGCCCAGCATGCCGACAACGGCAGGCAGGGTCAGCCCCTGCAGCATGAGGCTGCCGGCTGCGACGACGAAGGCGATGAAGATGAGCAGATCGCGCTCGGGGGTGTTCTCCGGGAGGGTCTGGGCTGCGGCCAGTGTGACGGCGCCGCGCATCCCCGCCCAGATGATGATCGTGTTGTGTTTCCAGGTGAGCGGAGATGCGACGAAGTAGTCGAGATCCGCACGCTTCTTCCCGACCCGCCGCTCGCTCAGCTCCTTGTCTCCGTCGATCTGCTTTCGCGCCACCTTCTTCGCGTGCGATGACTGCAGCGAGAGCATCGGAATGACGTACAGGGCACGAATCACCATCAGTACGACGAACGCCAGCGCTGCGACCCCGACGCCCTTCAGCAGCCGCTCCCCCGCGTCGATGTTGCTCTGCACGATTCCGTAGAGTTCCAACCCCATCGTCAGGAAGATCGCGCCTTCAAGGAGGAATTCGATCGTTCGCCAGTTGAGCTTGTCCGATACGCGCTGCTCTGGCGTCAGCCAGCGGAGCGCACCCTGACCGCACACGAGCCCCGCCACCACCGCTGCGACGAGCCCCGATCCGCCGAGTGCCTCAGTGGGCAGGTAGGCGAGATAGGGAACGGTGAGACCGAGTGCGGTGTTGGCGGTCGCGCTGCTGGTCCACGCGCGCAAGCGCAGCGCCAGCATCCCGATCAGCGCTCCGACCAGGAGCGCTGCCAGCACGGACCATGCGAACGACGCGAGGGTCGTGAGGAAGGAGAAGCCGGTGGCGACCGCGACGAGTGCGGTGCGCAGCACGACGAGCGCTGTCGCATCGTTGAGCAGACTTTCGCCTTCGAGAACCGTGACGACGCGGCGCGGGGCTCCGAGCTTGCGCACGACCGACGTCGCGACGGCATCCGTCGGGCTCAGAATCGCACCCAGCGCGACCGCCAGCGGGAAGCCGATCTCGGGCATCACCCAGAAGATCACCAGGCCCACCACCAGCGAGCTGATGATCACCAGCAGCACGGAGAGACCGCCGATCGCCGACAGGTCCCTGCGGAATTCGATCGCGGGCGCCGACACCGCCGCCGAGTAGAGCAGCGGCGGCAGTACGCCCACCAGAATGATCTCCGGGGGGATCGAGATCGCGGAGACTGCGGGGATCAGACTGACCCCGAGACCGATCGCGACGAGAATCAGGGGCCCTGCAACACCGATCCACTTCGACAGCGCGTTGGCGAGGACGATGATCAGTACTCCGGCGATCACCGCGATCAGAAGCTCGGTCGACACGATCAGTTCCCCGGCAACGTCCGTCGAAGAGCAGCGGTGGCCTCCTGCGCTTTCGCGCGGACGCGGCGTGCCGAAGTCGATCCGCCGACGAACCACCCGGCCACCGCGATCACCAGCCCGAGAGCGAAGAAGGTCCATGCAGCCGTGCGGATGCCGCCGATCACCTGGCCATAGATGACTGCGAGCGCGTCCGGCGCTACGCCGAAGCCGGCGGCAGATCCGGAGACAATGCTCGCCCCCACCGCAAGGGCGATGCCCAGCAGGCCGCCGCCCACCGCCACGCCGATGCCGGAACCGAGAACGGCGAGGCCCCTGCGGCGTGCGACCGCGATCCCCAGCCCGAACAGCGCGAGGGTTACGACCGGCATCCATGCCCCGAACGCCGCGGCGATCGCGTACGTCGTGCGCATCGTGACGAGAGCTTGCCCGTCGCCGACGACGATGGAGCGCTCCACCGTCGGTATGAGAGCAGCCGCACCGATGCCGCGCTCGGCGAGCGTGTCTTTGACGTTGTCGATGAGCGGGCCGACCTCGATAGTCACTGCATCGGGAGTGAGTACGACGATGCCTCCACCGTCGGAGGTGGAAGCCAGTGTGAACGCGCGATGAGCACCGTGCAGACTGCTGCTCCAGACGACGGAGAAGGTCTCCGAGGCCACGATCTTCGTCACCGCGGACTCGACGAGATTGCGCATCCCCTCCGCCGCCGGCTGACGCAGCAGGTCCAGCGCCGTCGATGCGCGCGGCGGGAGGCCGAGCTCGCTGATACCGTCGAAGACGTCATCGGTGAGCTCACCGAAGTCGACTTTCGCATTCACTGCGGACATCGTCTCATCGACGATGAGCTCCTGCACGGCGGCCTCATCGATGAGCGGCGCGAACACGGCGACGAACGCATCCTCATCGACGAGCTGCACCCGCGCCCAGGCGCCCACGATGGACAGCGGAAGAAGAATGGATGCCAGGACGATGGCCACAGCAGAGGCGATGCCGCGCCATCGCCCACCGCTGATGACACGCCCGCCTGTGCCGGCACGCAGCTTCGCGTTCTCGGCCTCGAGCTCATCCACCCGGCGGGCGAGAGAGGCGGCGCTGGTCGAATCGGTCACGGCAGCCACACGGACATCACGAGTGCGACGTGAGGTCTGAGGCGGCGCGCTTGTGCCGGTCCCACGCGGGGAGCACGATGAGCGAGGTCAAGAAGAAGCAGATCGCACCGATGAATGTGCCGTAGTTCGCGATCGTCGAGTTGACGACATCTCCACCGGGAAGGATGAAGGCCCCCACTGCGGAGATGCCGAACGCGACGCAGCCGATGAAGTTGATCATCACCGACCACCATGCACGCTTGGTGACATCCCAGTGCCGGGCGGCGTGCGCATACGCGGTGAACGCGAGGGCGCCGCTCACGAGGAAGCCCACGGAGCCGCCGGCATCCGGATTCCAGACGTACCGCTCCTCGACCCTGGTCGTGTGGGCATACAGCGCGGCGGTCGTGCTGACGTTGAACATCAGCGTCCCGAAGGACTGCGTGGCAGCGGAGAGCCACTCGGCGCGGACCATCCTGCCGGGAGCGTACGAGACGGGAACCGAGATGGCCCCGCTGAGGAAGAGCTGGATGAGTCCGGCCGCGGTGAAGAACCACGCGCCGATGAAGCAGAGGAGGTTCGCGCCGGTGCTGCCGAGGATCTCGTTCAGGCCGGGGGTCGAACTGATCGCGAAGAAGGATGAGCCGATCATGAAGCCCCAGCACTGTTTGGTGACAGTGGGGACGAACGCACGGCGGAGCGGATGATGCGCAGTCGTTGCGGTGCTCAAGTGCTGAGCCTCCTTCTGTGTGGGGCCGACCAGGTCGACGTCACCGAATCAGGGCGGGGAGGGCATCCGATAGACGCCCTCCCCGCCCGCGGATCCGATCAGTGGTGGAAGTGCGAGCCCGACGTGGCTTCGCGCGGAAGCGGAGCCTGCAACGAGTCGAGGAACGCCACCTCACCCTTGATGTCAGCGAGCAGTGCGGTGGCCAGGTCGCGGCTGAGCCCGACCTTCACCACGATGCGCTGCAGAATGACATCTGACAGGTCGTTGGCCATCGGGTAGGCGGGGACGAGCCAGCCCTTCATCCGCAGACGGTCCGCGAGGTCGTACAGATCCCAGTTGGCGGTGTGTCCATCCTTGAGAACCCATGCGAACACCGGAATCGTATCGCCCTTGCTGACCAGCTCGAACGGGCCGATCTTCTCGATCTCAGAGGAGAGATAGGTCGCGACGTCGATCGAGTTCTGCTGGATCGCGCGGTAGCCCTCACGCCCCAGACGCAGGAACTGGTAGTACTGCAGCAGCACCTGAGCACCCGGACGGGAGAAGTTCAGCGCGAGGGTCGGCATGTCGCCGCCCAGGTAGCTGACGTGGAAAATCAGGCTCTCGGGCATGACTGCCTTGTTGCGCCAGACGACCCAGCCGACACCCGGGTAGACGAGGCCGTACTTGTGACCGGAGGTGCTGATGGAGTTCACGCGGTCGATGCGGAAGTCCCAGTTCAGGTCGGGCTGGCAGAACGGCGCGACCATCGCACCGGATGCGCCATCGACGTGGATCTTGACGTCAAGACCCGTGTTCGCCTGGATCTCGTCGAGCTTCTTGGCGATCGCTTCGACGGGCTCGTAGGCGCCGGTGAAGGTCTGGCCGAGGATCGCGACGACACCGATCGTGTTCTCGTCGACGTACTTCTCGAGCTCGAATCCGTCGAGCACCATGTGCTCGCGGGTCACCGGCACGTACCGTGCCTCGATGTCCCAGTAGTTGCAGAACTTCTCCCACACGACCTGAACCGCAGCCGACATGATGAGGTTCGGCTTGTCGGTCGACTTGCCCTCAGCCTTGCGCTTCTCCTGCCACAGGCGCTTGAGCGCGAGCCCGCCGAGCATACACGCTTCAGAGGAGCCGATGGTCGAGGTGCCGATGGTGTCGGACGTGTCCGGCACATTCCACAGCTCGGCGAGCATGCGCCAGCAGCGATCCTCGATCGCTGCTGTCGCCGGATACTCGTCCTTGTCGATCATGTTCTTGTCGGCGGCCTCGGCGTAGAGCTTCTTCGCCTCGTCATCCATCCAGGTGGTGACGAATGTGGCGAGGTTCAGCCGAGAGTTGCCATCGAGGATCGCCTCGTCGTGCACGATCTGGTAGGCGGTCTCGGGCAGGCTCGGCTGCTCCGGCATCGAGAACTTGCTGAACTCCGTCGCCTCGCCCGGCCGGACGAATACCGGGTTCAGGCTGAGGGTGGGGTCGATGTTCGTGCTCTGACGGGCCTTGCTGTTGTTGATAGTCACACTGTCTCCTTCACGATTTGGCCGTTTTTGATGATGAGTGGGAAGTTCATCTCCGGGTCCGCGATCACGGAGATGTCCGCGATCGGATCGCCGTCGACGAGGATCATGTCCGCCCATGCGCCTTCAGCGATGACGCCGAGTTTGCCACCCCGGTAGGTGTTGCGTTCACCCGCCATCTCGAACAGCTCGGCATTTCCGGACGTGAGCATCTTCAGCGCTTCCACGTTGGTGTAGAAGTCGCCCAGGCGCGCGGCCATGGTGCTCTGACGCGCCGCCGCTTTCGGTTCGAGCAGCAGGTCGGTGCCCCACGCGGTCTTCACGCCGTACTTCTGCGCCCATTCGTACACCTGCTCGGTGCCCTGGCAGATCTCGGAGTTCTTCGCGGCGCGCACCGGATCGGGGTAGTGATGATCGTCCTCGGCGAAGGGCTGCATCGAGAGCCAGATCTGCTTCTCCGCAATCAGACGCACCGTCGTCTCGTCGGCGAGATGACCGTGCTCGATGGACTTCACACCGGCGTCGATCGCTCGGGCGATCCCCCGCGGCGTGTACACGTGAGTCGCCACATACGTGCCGTAGTCCGACGCAGCCTGCACGGCCGCCCGGATCTCCTCCGGCGTGTACTGGAGCGTACTGAGCGGGTCGTACATGGAGGCTGCGCCACCGCCGAGCGTCAGCTTGATCTGGGTGGCTCCCATGCGCAGCTGCTCGCGTACCGCGGTGAGCACGCGCGGTACTCCGTCGGCGACCCTGGTGAAATGGACTTCTTCGCCACGACTGGGCCTGCCACCGAATTCTTCGGGAATGTCATAGACGAATGAGAAGTCAGCATGACCCGAAGTCTGCGAGATCATCGCCTGGCTCGGGAAGATTCGTGGTCCCTCGAAAACTCCCCGGTCGATCAGTGATTTCACCGGTGCCGTATCGCCGCCCATGTCGCGCACAGTCGTGAATCCGCGCATGAGCATGTTCTTCGCTTCAGCGATCGTGTTTCCGTAGAGAGCGCCGGTCGGACCCTGCAGAAAATCTGCCATGTCATTGGCGTTGCCCATCAGGTGAACATGGGCATCGCTCAGGCCCGGCATCAGGAACCGGCCTCTGCCGTCGATCTCCTTCACGCCGTTGGCATCACCGCCAGCGACAGGCGACGTCGAGACGCCGACAACGTATGGCCCTTCGACGAGCACATCGACGTTATCGGCCGTGCTGTCGGCGATGCCGTCGAAAAGCCGAACGTTTCGGATGATGATCCGATCCGGTCGCTGAGAGACCTGGGTCATACCGCGACCCTATGTCCCCCCTCACAGGGGCCACCGTGCAGGAGAGAAGAATTCCTCCGGCGCATCACCCGATACCACCCTCGTCGATCACCCGCTCTTCACCCGCCTACCCCCGAAAATCCAGTTCCGCGAGTTGACGGGCCGCGATTTGTTAGTAGAGTCCGAGGTATATCCGGGTCTTATCCGAATGAGGAGAGTCAGAATGACCGATCAGCAGAAGACGAATAGCGGAAAACTCATTATCGCTGTCATCGTCGCAATTGCCGCACTCGCGTTCGTCTTCTCGAATGTCGCCCCCGCAACTCTCCGCTTTCTTTTCATCGAATTCACGATGCCCGCCTGGGGCTGGTTCCTGGCGGTTCTCGTCGCCGGCGTCGTGATCGGGTCTCTGTTCCCCTGGTTCCGACCGCGCAAGAACAAATAGATCTCACGGAAGCGGCAGCGGGGGGCTGACGAATGAACTTTCATGACGCAGACAAAGCGATCGAAGAGCTGCGGCGCGCACTCGCATCACGTCGGCCTGAGACCATCGCCGAGGCTGCGGTACTCAACATCTGGCCGCTGTACAGCTGGCATAACGACGCACTCGTCTCCGCAGTGACATCGCTGCCGAGCTCGGTGCTCGAGCGACGACCGATCCTGAAGATCGTCCACCCCCTCACACCTGTGCTGGCGCGAACGAACCGCCCTTTCAAGCCCCTCGTGACAGCAGAAGCCGCGCGGGGAATGAGCGTCGCCGAGCTCGATATGACGACCCTCGTGCAGATGATCGGATTCCGTTTCAGCGGAGATGTCTCCGCCGCACTGATCTATGCCAAGCGTCTCGAAGACCGCCTGGACCAGACACGTCTCGAGTCCAGAGAGAGAACGGACGGACCACTCTGGTTCTACCATTTCAACATCGGCTCCACTCTGCTGGCAGCCGGTCATTTCACCCGCGCACTGCTGCAGTTCGCGACGGCGCGTCAGCTCGGACGCCTCTCGCCTCAGCCGGATGCCGAGCGGCTCACGCTGGGCCGGATCGCTCTCTCGCACGCGTTGCGCGGTTCTCTGACTGAGGCCGAGAATGCTCTCGACGAGCTCTCGGGTCTTCCCGAGGCCACACCGGTGCACACCGACGCCTGCGTCATGACGGTGCGAACCTCCGCCGCGCTCATCGCCGTCGATCAGATGAGCGATTCGGCGGACGATCTCCTTCCCACCCTCGATGCCTATGACAGCATCCTGCTGACGTGGTCGGGTGCGCTCCTTGCGCGCACCCGATGGCTGATCGCATCGCACCGCGCAGACGAAGCCCTCGAGGCGATCCGACTGACGCGGGATGCGCACCCTGTGCAGCACGGGGCATTCGCGAACGACGTGATCAATTCGGCATCCATCGAAGCATTCGCCGACTTGGGCGAGACGACATCAGCCCGTCAGATCGCCGAGGTCCATGGCGAATGCGGGCCCCTGACGCGGCTCGCCGTCATCCGGCTCGACCTCGTCGAGTCGCGCTTGGATGCCGCGGCCAAGGGAATCGTCCGTCTTCGCCGCGAGGAGGATCTGTCGCCCGGTCATCGATCTGAGCTCGTGCTCCTGTCGGCATGGCTCGAGATGCAGCGCACCGACACGCTGGACGCCGAAACGGCGCGGCAGGTCTGGCGACTCGCGTCGAGAAGTGAGAACCGCCGGATACTCGCCGGGGTGCCGGGCACCCTCATCGATCTCGTACGTCCGCAGCTCTCGGCGGAAGACTCCGTGATCCTCGAAGCAGGAGTGTCCGGGTTGTCACATGTTGAGACCCAGCCCCGCCCGAAGCTGACGCATGGCGAGCTTCGCGTGCTCAACGCACTGGCCTCTCACGGCACGACTGCGAAGATCGCCATGAACTTCCACGTCTCCCCGAACACGATCAAATCGCAATTGAAGTCGATGTACCGCAAGCTCGGATGCTCGACCCGCGAGGAAGCGATCCTGATCGCCGCACGCAGTCACCTCCTGACCACCGAACTCATCTGATCGCCGATGAACCGGCGCAGGGACCGTGAGCAGGTGCGGTTCATCGATCGTGCCAAGAACGCACTGAAGGCGGTCCGGGCACGTCCCGAAGCGGGTGCGCCGCCTGAAGAGGACACCGATCTCACCGCGATGATCGGTCAGATCGGCACGACGCTCCTGGCCTCGTCCCAAGCGACCAGCGATGTCGAAGACACGCTCAATCGGATCGCCGGAAGCTATGGCCGGCCCGACCTACGCATCTTCGTCTTGCCCACTCTGGTGATCGTCGAGGATACGCGTGCAGCGCCGGTGAAAACCGAGATCTTTCCCGCAGATCAGGCTGCACTCCGCCTGGACCAATCCGATGAGGTCGAACGACTCGTGCGTCGCGTCGCGAGCGATCAGACCGATCCCGCCTCGGTCATCGCGACGATCTCCGAGGTGCGTTCTCGGGCTCCGCGGTTCGGACTGTTCCTCAGCATCCTGGGTCACACCTTGCTCACCGTCGGGTTCGGTCTGGTGCTGAATCCCACCGTCACGGCGCTGCCGGTGTACCTGGTGCTGGGTGTGATCGTCGGTGCGATCGTCGTCTTCGGCAATCGCTCCCCGACGCTCTCACTCATCCTTCCCGTGCTCACCGCTTTCGCCGTGACGCTGCTCATCTCCCTCCTGGTCCGCCCTCTGGTGCACGATGACGTCCTGAGGCTGGTCGCCCCCGCGCTCGTCACCTTCCTGCCAGGGCTCACCCTGACGATCGCCGCCGTCGAACTGACCTCCGGACAGATGATGGCCGGGGCGAGCCGACTCGTGTACGGGATCGCTCGGCTGGGGCTGCTGACCTTCGGGGTCTACGCCGGTCTCTCCGTCGCAGGTAATCCGCCCTCGCCGACCGGCGCGGGCGAGCAGCTCGGGACCTGGGCGCCGTGGGTGGGGATCGTGCTGGTCAGCATCGGTTACTACTTCTTCTCCGCCGCTCCCCGCGGGTCTCTGATCTGGATCCTCTACGCACTCGTCGTCGCGTACGCCGCGCAATTGCTCGGCAACGTCATGCTCGGCGCAGAGCTCTCCGGCCTCGTCGGTGCGCTGATCGTCATTCCCGCCGCATATCTGGCCGCACGGCTGAAGGCGGCACCGTCGGCCGCCATCATGCTCACCTGCGCGTACTGGCTGCTCGTCCCTGGCGCCATGGGGTTCATCGGGCTCAGTGAGGCCGCCGCCGGGACGAGCGGTGCGACCACCGCCATCCTGCGGACGGCGGGCTCACTCATCGCGATCGCGATCGGCATGATGCTCGGTGCCGCGTTCAGTCGCGACGTCACCGCGGTTGCGCGCGGCTGGCGCCTGGGCCGGAAGGCCTGATGACGCGCGGGTGATCTCACGGGTGATGTGCGCGCGTTCCCGGGATCGGAGCGCCGCCAGTGGGATAAGAATGACTCACAGCCATCTGTGGCGAGGCGGCAGCCCGTCCACGAGACGCCATGGAGGTAACGACGTATGTGCACTCGAGTGCTCTGGCCGGACGCGAACGGAGCGGTCCTGGTCGGCCGGAATATGGACTACCACCGGGATCTGGGAACGAACCTGTGGAAGCTGCCGCGCGGCGCCGTGCGCGATGACGGTGTGCACGGTGCGCTGTCGTGGACGTCGAAGTACGGCAGTGTCGTCGCCGCGGCTTTCGACATGATCTCCGTGGATGGCATGAACGAGGCTGGCCTCGCCGGACACGTGCTGTGGCTGGCTGAGTCGATCTACGGCGAGCACGACCCCGAGCGCCCCGCCCTCAGCCAGGCGATCTGGCTGCAGTACTTCCTCGACAACTACGCGACCGTCGCCGAGGCTGTGGAGTGGATGGAGAGCACGGGCGCTCAGGTCGTTCAGCTCATAGACCCCGCCAGCGGCGAGGTACCGGCGATTCACCTCGCACTCAACGACGCCACGGGCGACTCAGCGATCATCGAGTACATCGATGGTGCGCTGGAGATCCACCACAGTCCGGAATTCCGCATCATGACGAACTCGCCGAAGTTCGACGAGCAGCTCGAGCTGCTCGCCCGGTTCGATGGCTTCGGCGGAGATGCGCCCGTGCCGGGCACGACGAATGCTCCCGATCGCTTCGCCCGTGCGGCCTATTACGTCCAGCGTCTTCCTCAGCCGGCATCCAAGCTCGAGGCGATCGCGTCGATGTTCAGTGTCATCCGCAACGCCGCCCAGCCGTTCCGGATTCCGGACCCGGGTAAGCCCGATGCCTCGCAGACGATCTGGCAGGTCGTGGCCGACCAGACCAACCTGCGCTACATCTTCGAGTCCACGACCAGGCCCAACATCGTCTGGGTGGACTTCGCAGACCTGGACTTCAGCGAGGGCATGCCCGAGGCCGTGCTCGACCTGGGCAGCAAGCTCGCCCTCGAAGGCGGACTGGCCGGCAATGTGAGCGACCACTTCGAGGCGGGACGCACGCTGGACTTCCTCACGCTGGCACTGGTTCAGAAGGCTGCGGCCGCGAAGGCCGCCAGCGCCTGATTCCCGTCTCGTCCAGTGAAAGCCTGACCACCATGCTGCATCTGCTCGCTGATCTTCTGACGATCGGAATCGGTATCGCGATCAGTCCGCTCGCGATCGTCGCCGTCATTCTGATGGCGACGTCGGGAAAGGGCCGCACCAACGGTACGGCGTTCGTTTTGGGCTGTTACGCGTTCGCCGTCGTATTCGTCGGCCTGTGCGTGCTCCTCGGACGCTCGACCGGCACGGAGGACACTGGCTCTGACGCGAACCTGACGGTGGACATCGTCGAGATCGTGCTGGGTGTGGTGCTGCTCGTGCTGGCGGTGCTGCAGTGGCGCAATCGGAACCACACCGGCACCCCCAAGTGGATGAGCGCCGTGGACGGGTTGTCGATCTGGCAGGCGTTCCTCGCGGGCGTGCTGATCTCGGGGCCGCTCTCGCCCAAAGACCTTCCGCTGCTGATCGCGGCAGGCGGCCGCGTCTCGCAGTCGAGGCTCCCGGCGCAAGAGATCATGATCGTGATCCTGATCTTCGCATTCATCGGCGTGCTCGGGGTGCTGATCCCCTGGCTGATCAGCGTGATCTCGCCCAGCAAGGTGGAGGCCCGCCTCAGCGGCGTACGGGACTGGCTGGTGGCCAACCACGCCGTGATCATGATGATCCTCTTCGTGATCCTCGGTGCGAAGCTCATCAGCTCCGGCATCGCAGATCTCGCGTACTGACATGCATCGAACGGGCCCGGCGTCACCTGGGCCCGTTCGCGTGGGCTCGCCTAGTTGAACTGATTCATCGTGTTGTCCTTGCCGCCTGCCTTCAGCGCAGCATCCCCTGCGAAGTACTCCTTGTGATTGTCTCCGATGTCGCTGCCGGCCATGTTCTGGTGCTTGACCGTGGCGATTCCCTCGCGGATCTCGCGGCGCTGCACGCCCTTCACGTAGGCGAGCATGCCCTCTTCGGCGAAGTACCCCTTGGCCAGATCATCCGTCGACAGCGCCGCCGTGTGATACGTGGGCAGAGTGATGAGGTGATGGAAGATGCCGGCACGCGCCGAGCCATCCCGCTGGAAGGTGCGGATCATCTCGTCGGCGACCTGAGCGAGCTCGGTGTCGTCGTACTCGACGCTCATGAGGGCGCTCCGGTCGTACGCCGAGACGTCACGGCCCTGTTCGGCGAAGCGGTCGTACGCCTGCTGGCGGAAGTTGAGCGTCCAGTTGAACGACGGGCTGTTGTTGTAGACGAGCTTCGCGTTCGGGATGACCTCGCGCACCCTGTCCATCATTCCGGCGATCTGCTCGACGTGCGGCTTCTCGGTCTCGATCCAGAGCAGATCGGCGCCGTTCTGCAGCGACGTGATGCTGTCGAGCACGCAGCGCTCCTCACCGGTCCCTGCGCGGAAGCGGTACAGGTTGCTCGCAAGTCGCTTCGGACGCAGCAGCTTGCCGTCCCTCTTGATGACGACATCGCCGTTTCCCAGGTCATCTTCCGAGATCTCTTCGACATCGAGGAAGGAGTTGTACTGGTCGCCGAGGTCGCCAGGGGTGCTGGTGACGGCGATCTTCTGAGTGAGGCCTGCGCCGAGGGAGTCGGTGCGCGAGACGATCACACCGTTGTCGATGCCGAGCTCGAGGAAGGCGTAGCGGACGGCGTTGAGCTTGGCGATGAAATCCTCGTGCGGAACGGTGACCTTGCCGTCCTGGTGGCCGCACTGCTTCTCGTCGGAGACCTGGTTCTCGATCTGGATGGCGCAGGCGCCGGCCTCGATCATCTTCTTGGCGAGCAGGTAGGTGGCCTCAGGGTTTCCGAAGCCCGCATCGATATCGGCGATGATCGGCACGACGTGCGTCTCGAAGCTGTCGATCTGCGACTGGATGAACTCGACAGCGGTGTCGTCGCCGGCGGCACGCGCGTCATCGAGCTGCGTGAACAGCAGGTCGAGCTCGCGCGCGTCAGCCTGGCGGAGGAACGTGTAGAGCTCTTCGATGAGCGCAGGCACCGACGTCTTCTCGTGCATCGACTGGTCCGGCAGCGGCCCGAACCCAGAGCGGAGGGCCGCGACCATCCAGCCCGACAGGTACAGGTAGCGCTTGTTCGTGGTCTTCAGGTGCTTCTTGATCGAGATGAGCTTCTGCTGACCGATGAAGCCGTGCCAGACACCGAGCGACTGGGTGTAGGCCGACGAATCGGCGTCGTACTCCCCCATGTCGTGGCGCATGATGTCGGCGGTGTACTGGGCGATCTCCAAGCCGGTCTTGAAGCGGTTCTGCGCGCGCATCCGGCCAACCGACTCGGGGTTGATCGCATCCCAACTGGACCCTGCTTCTTCCTTCAGTGCCCGGATGGCGTCGATGTCGTCTTGGTAGGCGGTCATGATGTGTCCTTTGCTGTGGTGACGGTTCAGCGATACCTCCACTCTCAGGCAAGAACAAGCGCCCATCTGGCGGAATCAATGCAGAAAATTTTCGTTTCTTCTATGAACCAGAAGGGTCGGTGAGCCCGAAGCATCCAGCGTCGCGAGAGAGGCGACCAATTCCCTCGTGTACGGATGCTCGGGAGCGTAGAAGATCTGATCCGATTCGCCCTCTTCGACGACGATGCCGTCCTTCATCACCAGCACCCGATCACTCAAGTGATGGATGACTCCGAGATCGTGTGAGATGAAGAGGTAGCTGAGGCCGTACTCGCGTTGCAGATCAGCCAGCAGATCGAGGATCTGTGCCTGCACCGAGACGTCGAGCGCCGACACCGCCTCGTCGAGGACGAGGACCTCAGGAGAAGTCGCCAGTGCCCGTGCGATCGCCACGCGCTGACGCTGTCCGCCCGATAGCCGCAGAGGGAATCTGTCGGCGACGTCTGCAGGAAGAGCCACCTGCGCGAGCAGATCCCGCACGCGCTGGGTCTTCTGTGCACGGTTCAGCCCGGCATCAGCGGGGATCGCGTCGAGCAGGATCCGCTGCACGTTCCACCGCGGATCGAACGAGCTCAACGGGTCTTGATAGACGACGCCGATGTGCGGGCGCAGCCCGCGGCGCCGCGACTCGGAGACCGCCGACCAGGGCTGGCCGAGGAGAGTCACGTCGCCGGCATCCGCCGTCTCGAGCGCGAGCGCGATGCGCGCTGTCGTGCTCTTTCCCGATCCCGACTCCCCCACGATCCCGAGGGTCTCCCCTCGGTGCAGAGTGAACGAGACATGATCGACCGCCTGCGTGAGCCGACCATCCGGGGTGACGAAGTTCTTCACGAGGTCGCGAGCTTCCAGAACCGGCTCCCCGCGCTCTCCGGTATGGGCGCGCGTGAGGTGCAGGTTCGGCACCTCACGCGCCTGCGGAGCCAGACGCTCCCCGCGGGTGTGCCCGCCGGGGACCGCATCGATGAGGCTCTGCGTGTACGGATGCTGGGGACCTGCGAGCACGCTCGCCGCCTCACCCTGCTCGACCACTTCTCCCCCGCGCATCACGATGATGTCGTCGGCAAGGCTTGCGACCACAGACAGGTCATGGCTGATGAGAATGATCGAGGTGCCGCGCGTCCTGGCATCCTGCAGCAGCGAGAGCACCTGCGCCTGCACGGTGACATCGAGCGCCGTGGTGGGCTCGTCCGCGATGATGATCTCGGGATCCATCGCAAGAGCAGAGGCGATCAGCGCGCGCTGCCGGAGCCCCCCGGAGAGCTCGCCCGCCCGCTGCCTGGCCCGCAGCTTCGGCCATGGCACATCGACGCTCGCGAGCAGCTCGATCACCTTGCGCTCACGCGCCGCGCGATCCTTCCACCCGTGCAGCCGCAGAGCCTCGCCGATCTCCGCGCCCACCGGGCGCAGGGGGTCGAGGGAGACGAGTGCGTCCTGCTGGACGAAGCCGATCCGCCGGCCTCGGATGCTGCGCCAGTCCCGGTCGGTCTGCGTGGTGAGGTCGATGCTCTCCGCAGAATCGTCGCCGCCCAGTGCAATCGCGCCATCCACCACGGCACCCGCGCCAGTGAGGCCGACAAGAGTGCGCGCGGTGACGCTCTTGCCCGACCCGGATTCGCCGACGATCGCGACGCAGCGCCCAGGCGCGAGGTCGAAGGAGACCCCGTGCACGGCCTGTCGCGTCCGGCCGCCTGCGGCGAACCCCACGCGCAGATCGCGGATGCTGAGCCGCGGAGTCTGCGCCTGGGTGCTGGGCCTGGTCAAGGCCAGTTGCGTGGTCATGTCATTCGCCCCTTTCGAAGCTGTTCTGGATGTGTTTTCCGAGCGACGTCGCCGTCAGCGCCAGAACGAGGATCACAAGTCCCGGCACGAAGGTCAGCCACGGGGCCTGCAGGATGTAGGCGCGTCCCGCATCGAGCAGGGCACCCCACTCCGATGACGGCGGCGCCACGCCGAGCCCGAGGAATGCGAGCCCCGACGCCCAGACGATCGACTGCCCGATCGCCATCGTGA
Source organism: Microbacterium zouquanmingi (assembly GCF_052266695.1). Classification (NCBI taxonomy): domain Bacteria; kingdom Bacillati; phylum Actinomycetota; class Actinomycetes; order Micrococcales; family Microbacteriaceae; genus Microbacterium; species Microbacterium zouquanmingi. The sequence continues at coordinate 354,477 of NZ_JBQPQZ010000003.1, read as the reverse complement.
ACACCGCCACGAGCGGGCGGATCGCGTTGGGGAGCACGTGCTGGGTGAGGATACGGCCGCGACTGTGCCCGAGGGCCCGTGCTGCTTCGACGTACCCGGCGTTCTTGGCCGCGAGGATCTGCCCGCGGACCATCCGCGCGTATCCCGGTGCGGTGCTCACACCGACGGCGATGACCTGAGTCCACGCAGATGCGCCGAGGACCGACACGAGCAGCAGCGCCAGCAGCAGGATCGGGAACGCGAAGACCACCTCGATGCCGCGGCTTACGATCGCCGAGGTGAACCTGTCGCCCAGTGCCGCCAGCGACCCGAGGATGAGCGCTGCGACCAGGGCGATGCCTGCCGCGCCGATACCGATCATCAGCGACTCCCTGGTGCCGTAGATCACCCGGCTGTACAGGTCGCGGCCGGACTCATCCGTGCCGAACCAGTGGGCGAGTGAGGGTGGGCGCAGTGCATCGGCGAAGCTCTGAGCGGTGGGGTCTGCGGTCGCCAGCAGCGCCGGGGCGATGGCGGCGACCGCGAACAGCGCGGTCAGCACGATCGCGACGGCGAGGCCGGGATCGATGCGGCGCCTTCTGGATGATGCGGCGATGGGCTTCGATGCGGTGATGGTCATGACCGCTCCAATCTCGGGTCGATCAGCGCGTAGACGATGTCGACGAGCAGATTGGCGACGACGTACGCGAGTGCGACGAGGATCACGACGCCGGTGACGACGGGAAGATCCTGCGCACCGACGGCCGCGACGAGCGTCTTGCCGATTCCCGGCCGCGAATAGATCTGCTCGACGATCACGGCGCCCGAGATCGTCGCGCCGATCGCCCAGCCGGTGAGGGTGACAGCCGGTAGCGAGGCGTGGCGCAGCACGTGCCGGAGCCGGATCTGCAGGTCACCCATGCCGCGCATCCGCGCGCTGAGCACGAACGGCTGGTCGAGCGCTCGCTCGTATTCGGCGCGCACGGACTGGCCCATGAAGCCGGCCAGTGGGATGGCCAGGGTCAGCGCAGGAAGCACGATGCCGGCGATGCCGGTGCCGCCCATGACGGGGAACCAGCGCAGGTTCAGGGCGAACACGAGCAGCAGCAGGATGCCGAGCCAGTACGGCGGCAAGGCCGCAGCGACCGTATCGACGACCGCGCCGACCGCACCGATCCGCCTGCTGCGGCCGGCGGTGAGTGTGACCCACACGATCATGATCACCCAGGCCAGCGCGATGGCGACCAGAGTGAGCACGAACGTGGACCCGAGCTGCTCTCCGATCAGATCCCAGACCGGCCGGAACTGCTGGTACGACGTGCCGAGGTCGCCGCGCACGAGTCCGGTGAGGTAGTGCAGGTACTGCACGAGCACCGGATCATGCAGACCGTACGCCTCGATGACCGGGGCCAGCTCTGAAGGAGTGCGCTCCTGCGCCTGACCGGTGCGGATGTTGAGGATCGCTGTCGCCCGGTCGCCCGGGAGTGCCACCTGTGCGAGGAAGGCGGCTGTGGCCGCACCCCAGAGCACCACGACGGCACCGATGAGGCGCGAGACGATCCGCCGGGCCTGCTGCGATCGCCTGCGGGCGTTCGTCGCCGCATCCTGGACAGGTCTCTCGGATGCTGCGCTGTGCGAGGCAGCATCCGCATTTTCGAGCACGTCACTCGACGAAGTACGAGTCATAGAACGTCGGTCCTCCCTGTGCGTTCTCCTGCCAGACGTCGCGCAGGTGAGGGTTGATGCCGAGCGTGCTCAGCCGGTCGTAGAGCCCGAACGCGGTCGCGTGCTCGGCGATGTATTCCTGCGCCTGCTGGTAGAGCGCGTTCTGTGCGTCGACGTCAGCGGTCGAGTTCGCCTCGAGGATGATCGCCCCAAGGTCCGCATCGTCGTAGAAGGCACTGTTCGAGAAGTTCGGCTTCTCCTCGGTGCTCGGACGCCACGTGATGTAGAGGATGCCGGCGTTCACCGACGTCCAGTACCCGGCCGAGATGTCGTAGGTGTCGGAACCGGCGTACTTGCCCGCCCAGGTCTCGGACGGCGGCACCGGGATGAGCTTCACCTTGAAGCCGGTGGCCTTCGCCTGCTCTTGCACGGCCTGGAAGATCGCGGCACCGTCGGCGTTGATGATCGTGCCGGCGTTGTAGGGGAAGACGACATCGAGGGTCTTGCCGTCCTTGACGCGGTATCCATCGCCGTCGCGGTCGGTCCAGCCTGCCGCGTCCAGGAGGCTGTTCGCCTCATCGACGTCGTAGCCGTAGAGGTCGGCTGCGGCCTGGCTGTAGCCGGGGGTCGCTTGGCTCACCGACCCGTTGCCGTCGTAGGGGATCACTCCGTGACCGATCGTCTCGACGATCGTCTCGCGGTCGAGGCTGTAGATGAACGCCTTGCGGACCGGCTCATCGTCGAAGGGAGCACGGGTCGTGTTGAACGAGAGCTGCTGCGGCCGGCCGGGGGTGACGTACTTCTGCAGCTCCCACTGCTCGCTCTCAAGGCCCGCCCATTCCAAGGCTGGGATGTCGTAGATGGCGTCGGCCTCACCAGAGCGCAGCGCGGAGACGCGCGTGACACCGTCGGCGACGAAGCGCCAGTCGATCTTGTCGAGGTAGGCGGCACCGGCGTGCTTCGCATTCGCCGGGGGCGAGGTGTAGTCGTCGTTGCGAGCGAGCATCACGTTCTCGCCGCGGTTCCATTCCTCGACGACGAAGGCCCCGGAGCCGATCGGCTGCTCGCAGTTCTCCTCAGGGATGCGGGTCTCGAGCGCCTGCTGCGATTGGATGCCGAAGTACGACTGCGAGAGGTTCTCGAGCAACCGCGGGTAAGGGGTTATGAGGTGGATCGCCACGGTCAGGTCATCGAGAGCCTCGGCCGACGCGTAGTAGCCGTCCAGCCAGACGCTCGCGGTGCTGTTGCCGCCCGCGATCCAGTAGTCGAAGTTGTATGCGACGGCCGCCGCGTCGACGGGACTCCCATCGGTGAAGCTCACGCCGTCTTTGAGGGTCAGCGTGTAGGTGAGTCCGTCGTCAGAGACGTCCCAGCTCTCGGCGAGCCAGGGAACGACGCTGCCGTCGTCATCGAGCGAGACGAGGTTGTCGAGGAACTGGTACGAGATGTAGGCCTGTTCGATCCAGCCGCCGTAGAGGCACTGCGGCTCCTGCTGGTGGGCGTAGACGAGGGTGCCGCCGTCGACGCGCTCGGCGTCGGACGCCGGCACGACCGCGTCGGACGTACCGCAGGCGGTCATCGCGATCATCGCCGCCACGAGCGTGACGGACACGGTCGCTGACCTGCGGAAGCGGTGAGTGATCATTGTGAGGGTGCCTTTCCTGGGGCGTCGTCGTCGAATCTGGTGCATCGTGGACACGAGCATGACGAGGTCTTCGAGCGATGAAACCTGCCCACGTCACGTGACGCCGCAGAACGTCATGGTTCGTCATGTTGCGCTGTGTGTCGCAGCGCACGCGAGAGGTCGCTCGGTGCACGCAGGATGAACGACGTCGACTCGCAGCCGGTGGGTCCGGAAGGAGCATCCGTCATGTCGGAGCCGAAGCGTCTCATCCTCAACCTGTTCGAGATGAACTGCGTGAGCCACATCACGCACGGTCTGTGGCGCCTCCCTGGCAACAGCCGCACGCGGTTCAACGACATCGAGTACTGGACCGAGCTCGCGCAGCTTCTCGAGTCCGGCGGCTTCGACACGGTCTTCCTCGCCGATGTCATCGGTGCGTACGACGTCTTCCGCGGCGGACCGGAGACGGCGATCAGCGAGGGACTGCAGATCCCCAGCAACGACCCGATGCTGGTCGTGCCTGCCATGGCTGCGGTGACGAAGAACCTCGGCTTCGGCATCACGTTCTCCACGACCTATGAGCCGCCGTTCGCGTTCGCGCGGCGCATGTCGACGCTCGATCACCTCACGAAGGGCCGGGTCGGGTGGAACATCGTCACCTCGTATCTTCCGAACGCCGCGCGCAACTTCGGGCTGACCGGCGAGGTCGACCATGACACCCGCTACGAGATCGCTGACGAGTACCTCGATGTGCTTTACAAGCTGTGGGAGGGGTCGTGGGATGACGACGCCGTGATCGAGGACCGCGAGAACAATGTTTACGCCGACCCTTCGAAGGTGCGCTCCATCGGCCACGAGGGCCCGCGGTTCTCGGTGGCGGGCCCGCATCTGTCATCGCCGTCGACGCAGCGGACGCCGTTCCTCATCCAGGCCACGCAGTCCTCTCGCGGGATCGAGTTCGCCGGCCGTCACGCGGAGCTCATCTTCACCGGCGGATCGTCATTCGAGGGCGTGAGCAGCACGATCGCGCGCATCAGAGATGAGCTGGAGCGCCAGGGACGCCCGCGGGATGCCATCAAGTTCGTCGTCGGCGCGACGGTCATCGTGGCATCCACTCGGGCCGAGGCGCAGGCGAAGCTGCGGGAGTACGACGAGTACGCCAGCATCGACGGGGTGCTCGCGCATGCGAGCCTGCCGTTTGACCCGACCGCGCACGACGGCGACATCACGCTCGGCGAGGCGCTGCGGCGCGAAGGACGCGGTGATGATGTGCAGGCGGCGTTCCTGCCGCAGGATCTGACCATCTCAGAGTTCTTGAAGACGATGTCAGGGTTCCACCGGAAGCCCTTCATGGCGGTCGGATCAGCGACGGATGTTGCCGATGAGATCGAGAGCTGGCTCGACGAACACGACATCGACGGGATCAATCTCGTCCAGTACCACAGCTATGACACGGCGAAGGATTTCATCGAGTACGCCGTCCCTGAACTGCGTCGACGCGGGCGTCTGCGCGAGGCGTACACCCCTGGCGAGACGCTGCGCGAGCGTGTGCACGGAGCTGGTCCTCGAGTGGCTGACTCGCACCCGGCGGCGCAGTTCCGTGGGGGACGCAACCTCAGCGAGGCGGATGACCTCACCGCTGTCGTGGGGAGCTGATCGACGCGCGATGTGAGCAGATGCCGACGGCGTGCTCGCGCTGATACGGTGACCTCGATAGCGCTCGCATCCGAGGGTGCGACGCAGGTGGAGGGCACTCGAGATGAGACGGACGTCCCGTTGGCGCTTCTCAGGCATCGCGATCGCCGCGACAGCGGCCGTCCTGGTCGGAATGATCGCGACCGCACTGTCGCCGCCTGCTCCCGCGGCGGCGGCGACCGATGGGCAGATGATCTATCCCGCATCCGGCACGATTCAGTCGAGAGTCGGAGATGGATGCCGCTCGAACTATCGTGCGCATGACGGCATTGACATCTCGGGTCAAGGCGGGACGCCCATCCTCGCCGCCTACGACGGCGTCGTGAAGACACGCACGTACAGCAGTGGGTACGGCTACTACGTCGACATCGAGCACACCGGCGGGTACGCGACGAGATACGCCCACATGGTGGCGCAGGGAGTCGTCGCCCCCGGTACGCACGTCGTGCGCGGTCAGCAGATCGGTGTCGTCGGCAGCACCGGCAACTCGACGGGCGCCCACCTGCACTTCGAGGTGTGGCGGAACGGCTCGGTGTACTCCGCGATCAACGATGGCTTCGTGTGCCTGTCGACGGTGTCGCGCGGGAACACGCTCCCTCTGATCTTCCCCGGCCTTCGAACGGCTCCGACCGCACCCCTCTCGCCCGTGTCGTCGGCTGACTACAACGGTGATGGCAAGGCCGATCTGCTCGGAATCAGTGCCGACAGCGATCTGCAGTTCCTCGCGGGCAATGGCGGAGGAGCGCTCCAGTCCCCGTCGATCATCACCAGCGGATGGGGCGTGTACCGCCATCTGGTTCACACCGATCTGAACGCCGACGGTAGAGGCGACATCCTCGCGGTGCGGGGCGACGGGCTGCTTGAGTACTACGGCGGAGGATCAAGCGGCGGGTTCGGCCGATACGACCGGCTCGAGTTCGGGTGGTCCGACATGGTGCACGTCGTATCGGGTGCAGACTTCTCCGGCGACGGGTTGCAGGATGTGCTCGCGACGTCTTCGGCGGGCGAACTCACCATCTATAACGGCAACGGGGCCGGTGCACTGTCCGGCGCGCGCACAAAAGCCGGCAGCGGGTGGGGCGTCATGAAGTTCCTGGCCGGGGGCGACTTCAACGGTGATGGAATCGGCGACATCATGGCCGTGGCTCACGATGGCACGCTCTACTTCTATCGCGGTGTCGGCAACGCCTTCACCACGGCGACTGCGGTCGGCAGCGGCTGGGCTCCATTCACCGCCTTCACCGGAGGCGTCGACTACAACGGCGATGGCCGCGTGGACATCATCGGTCGCGATGCCTCAGGCACTCTTTACCTGTACCCAGGAGACGGAACGGGCCGCTTCGGCGCCAGGAGCCTCATCGGCTCGGGGTGGGGCGGGTACCTGCAGCTGGAGTGATGCGCCCTGCCGATTGTCGGCGCAAGGTACCGGGAGACCGCTCAGATCACATCGTCACTCGCGCGACGATTCGGCGCTGCGCGCGCCGCGCGCATCACGGTTGATCTGATTGGCGACGACCTGGGCCCCGCTGGTTAGCAACGCGCGACGCCACGGGGCAACGCCGTCGATCTCGACCTGGATCGAGAAGGACAGCACGGTGCGGATGAGCACGATGACACCGAGGATCACGGCGTCCTCGAGAGAGGGCTTCGAGGTGATGGTGCGAATCAGATCTGCAGCCACGAGCAGTTCGAGGCCGAGCAGGAGCGCTCCGCCCAGCGTGGTCCGCAACGCGGAGAAGGCTGCGGCCCCGCCCTCCTGGCGAGCGACCGAACGGATGCCGACAGCGACCGAGACGAGGAATCCGATGACGATCGCTGCGGCGCCGAGCGCCTCGAAACCCACAGCCGCAACGGTGAAGACACGCTCAAGATGATCCACGGCCCCAGTGTATTGGTCGAGCAGGGGCTCGACGGCGGCACGGTCGAACTCTGATCGTGGAGCACGCGAATCATCGCTTCGCAATGACGAAGGTCGCTGCCGAAGGGTGGAAACGGAAAAACCCATGCGCTCCTCGGTGCTTACGGCAACGAGAATCCGGTAGATGTCATGTGCTGCGTAACGCTTCCAGGTCGCGCGCGGCACCGTCTCGAAATGGGTGACCCGCTACCGGGCCGAGGGCGAGGCAGGTCTTCAGGACTGCTCCTCGCGGCCGCTGCGCTCACCGAATCGGACGCCGCCGCGCACGGAGCGTCGGGCCGTCGCGTTGCGGGTCACCAGACGGTGGGGCCGCACCGGATCGCCCACCACCTGGGACTGCCCCAGTCGACGGTGTCGAAGATCCTCACCCGCTACCGGGTGCCGCTGCGGGGACACATCGATCTGAACACCGGGGTGCGAGTGCGCAAGCAGAAACCGGTGCGCTATGAACACGAGCACCCCGGCGATCTGGTCCACATCGATGTGAAGAAGCTCGGTCGTATCCCTGATGGCTGTGGGCACCGAACTCTGGGCCGCTCAGCCGGCAAAAGGAGGAGCCGGGCCGGTGTCGGATACTCGTTCCTGTACTCCGCGATCGACGACCACTCGAGGGTGGTCTACTCCGAGATCCTCGACGATGAGAAGAAAGACACCGCCGCCGGGTTCTGGACCCGCGCGAACGCGTTCTACGCCGGTCTGGGAATCACCGCGCTCCGCGTCCTCGCCGACAACGGCGCCTGCTACCGCTCACACGTGTTCAACAACACGCTCGGCGAGGGCGTGAAGCACAAGTTCACCCGCCCCAACCGGCCGCAGACGAACGGGAAGATCGAACGCTTCCACCGCACCCTCGCGTTCGAATGGGCCTACGCCCGCCACTACGAATCCGACGCCGCCCGAGCCTCCACCTACCAGGCCTGGATTCACAGATACAATCACCGCTGACCCCATACCGCTCTCGGAGGCCGCTCACCCATCGACCGCGTCCACAACACAATGGGAAAAACAACTAGCGTGGGGTTGCATAGCGGGCACGACCCCGCACCCCGCTCGTCGAACTGACACCCAGGAGAGTAGCCGATGTCCGTACGCACCACGCCGTTTGTTCAGGACGCCACCACGGGGAAGCGGGTGACGCACGGCTGGCTCGCGTACATCCTTGTGTTCGTGGTGGGGATCCTCGCCGTGCAGGCGGGCGTCGGCGCCGTCTTCGCGAGTGTGTGGGCGGTGACTCCGGGAACCCCGGCAGCGCAACTGCAAGAGGCGATCACGTTCGCTGCCGCGCTAGTGTTCATCCTGCTCTGGGTGGTGCTGTTCGAGCGTCGTTCGGTCGCGAGCATGGGCTTTCGCCGACCCGGCCACGGTGTCGTCACGATGCTGCTGGGCATCCTCATAGGCATTGCATTGATCTCGATCCCGACCCTGCTGCTCCTTCTCACTGGCGCGTACAAGGTCGTGGAGGCGCCTGCGGGCGCCAGTGCCGGCGCCGCGGCGGTGCCGCTCCTGCTGCTTCTGCTGGTATTCGTCCTCATCCAGGGAGGGACGGAAGAGGTCCTCACCAGAGGGTTCCTGCTGCAGAATCAAGGGCTTAAGTTGCCCGGTTGGCTGGCCATTCTCCTGCCCGCCGTGATCTTCACGGTCATCCATGGTGTCGCCCTCAAGCCGCTCGCGTTCGCCAGCATCCTGTTCTACGCACTGCTCGCATCCTTCCTCGTGCTCCGTCTCGGTTCGCTCTGGCTGGTGATCGGCCTGCACGCCGGCTGGAACTTCGCCATGGGCAACATCTACGGCATCGCCGTGAGCGGTCTGCCAGCAAGGTCCACGTCGCTGCTTTTCCTTGAGCCGACCGCCGGCGCCCCGGATTGGATCACGGGCGGCGAGTTCGGCACCGAGGGAAGCCTCGCGGCCGACATCACCCTCTTCATCGCCGCGCTGATCGCATTCCTCGTGTTCCGCTCCTGGGACAAGAAGCGCACACACGACACACCGATCGCGGCGCCGACGACACATTCGGCACCGGCCACGGCACCGCAGGGCTGAGCGGACGTTCTAGTGAACCTGAGGGACCGGATGGTTGCGTATGACCCGCCCGACCGTCGGCGCGCTGGGGGTGCGCCAAACGCTCCATGCTCGCCACGTCCGAGCTGTGGATCGGAGTGCGATGTCCTACCGACCGATCGGGTCCGCCGCTGTAGGGATCGTGTCGACGATCATCACCGAACTTCCGAACTTCCGAAGTTCGGATGTTCGAACGCAAGATTGTGTGGGCAAGCGGTGGGCACGACCGCTCTCGACACAGATCCGATGTCCGTCCCGATCATTCTCGAGCCGTCCGAGTCTGCCTCGTTCACGGTCAACCCGATCACCCAGAAGAGACGGCCGGTGTCAGAAAACGCCTGACCACAGCCGTGCCCACATCTGAGATGGACTGAGACGAATGCAAAAGGAATGAGCCGGATCGAAACCGCCTGAAGAGGAAGTCGATCCGGCCCAAGATGGCGGTGACGGTGGGATTTGAACCCACGGTAGGGGTAAACCTACACAACATTTCGAGTGTTGCACCTTCGGCCGCTCGGACACGTCACCGCGGGAAAGTTTACGCGACACCGGCCTCTCGCGCGAATCGACAGAGCCACGATTATCTCCGGCCCCGCCACCGACCCCGAACACGGATGCTGGTTAGGATGACCTCACGGAGGTAGTCATGAGCTTCATCACGTCGACCGCGCTCGAGGAGACCGGTTTTGTCGTCCTTCCACCGCATCCGGCGCCGATCGATCCGGCCGAGTGGCAGGACCTCGAATACGTCGGCTGGCGCTCCTCCGGCATCACCCGATACGCACCCCTTGCCAGCTACGCAGGCGACATCGACTGCAACGGATTCTGGAACCACACTCCCCCTCGCACCGACAAGGACGGCGTCTGGATCCCCTCGCAGGTCGAGAAGGCCCCGACCTTGGCTCGCCTCGCTCAGGAGCCCGGTGCGAACGTCGGCCGCTGCCGGGTCGTCGAGTTGCAGCCCAACAGCTACGCCGATGCGATCTACAACCTGCATCAGGACGACAACAACCGCCTCAACGAAGCCGGAACCGGCTGGGTCGTGCGCGCGCTCATCAACCTCACCGACGACCCGGACTCATTCCTCATCCTTCGGAGGGACCGGTTCGACCCGGCGACGGAACTGCGTTTCCGACTCGCAGCGGGCACGCACATCATCGTGGACACGCAGCGTTTCTGGCACGCCGCCTGGCACAACGGGTCCTCTCCGCGGTACTCGCTGATCACGTCGCTGACCTCGGGACCGGAACTCGATGCCTACATCGCCGCGAACGGCGGCGAATCTCACGCCGAGAACGTTACCCTCGACCCGGCGTTGGTCGAAGAAGCGCAGCTCGAGCTGCACCGCCGCATCGAAGAGCGCCGCCGCTCCTTCGAGGCGCAGGGCATCGTGATGGAGCCCCCGGTCGAGCTGTACTGACCGTTCAGACCGTGCGCCCGGCCTCTATCCGCACGACCCGTTCGACGGTGCCCGCAGGCGGCGCGACGTGCGAGATCAGCACCACTGATTGCTCGCCCGCAGCCCCCAACAGGTCGCGCAGCAAGGCATCGGATGCTTCGGGATCAACCCCGGCCGTCGGCTCATCGAGCACGAGCACCGGGAAGCCACGCAGCAGGGCACGCGCCAGCGCGATGCGCTGCGCCTGACCGCCCGAGACGAGAGCGCCGCGGTCGCCGACGCGGGCGCCCAGACCCCCGCGCTGGCGCACCCAGTCGCCGAGTCCCACGCGTTCGAGCACGGCGATCAGTTCGTCGTCGGTCGCGGTGTCACGCGCGAACAGCAGATTCTGCCGGATGTCTTCGTCGAAGAGCTGCGGATGCTGCTCGCACAGCCCGATCGTACGCCTGAGGGCAGGACCACTGAGAGCCGCGGCATCCACACCCCCGATCGTGAACTCGCCCTCTGCGCGGAGGAACCCGACCAGCACCGAGGCGAGCGAGCTCTTGCCCGCGCCGCTGGGCCCGGCCACGAGCACGCGCTCCCCCGGCGCGACGTCGAGCGAAACGCCGCGCAGTGCCGGCGCACCTCCGGGCCACGACGCACGAACGTCGCGCAGGTGCAGGGCCGTGCCCGCGGGAGCGTCGTCGCCGCCGGCATCCGATCTCAGTTCGTCGGGAACCGACGCGGGCAGCACGTCGACGACGCGCTGGGCGCTGGCGCTCACGCTCCGCCAGGATGCCGCGGCGACCGGAACTGCACCGAACACCTCGAACACGACCATCGGCACGAGCACGACGACCGCGAGCCACGGACCATCGATCGCCCCGGCCGCGAGCCCGGGGGATGCCGCTGCCACCGCCCACGCCGATGCGACACCGGCGAGCACCGAGACAACACCCGCGGCGAGCGCCTGCGCCAGTGACGCGCGCGTCACGGTGCGCCGGACCGCTGCGTCGGCGCGCTCGATCCGTTCGCGGGCGGCGGGCTCTGCGCCGTAGGCGAGCAGAACGTCGAGGCTGCCGAAGTAGTCGACGAGGGATGCGGAGAGCTCTGCCCGCTCGAGTGAGAGGCGAGCCTCAGCCCTGGCACCGAACACCCAGCCGAGACCGATCGCGATGACCGCGGCTGCGACGAGGCAGGCGGCGAGTGTGAGGGCGGCCGGCGGCGAGATGACCGCGATGAAGATGACCGAGCCGACCGCGATGACACCGGCGACAGCCAGCGGCTGCACGACGCGCAGCGGGAGGTTCTGCAGGTTCTCGACGTCGTCGACGAGTGCGGAAAGCACGCGTCCGCGATCGGTGCGGCCGAGCCCTGCGGGCGAGAGCGGGATGAGCCTTCGCACCATGTCGGCCCGGGTGGTCGCGAGCTGGCGCAGCGCGGCATCGTGCCCGGAGAGCCGCTCGAGGTAGCGGAACACTGCGCGCGAGACCGCGAAGAACCGCACGCCGACGACGGCGATCGACAGCGGCACGAGCGAATCGACGATGGAGGCGCTGACGATCAGCCAGCCGCTCACGGCGAGCAGCGAGACAGCAGCGGCGGCGGACAGCACGCCCCAGATGAGGCCGGGGAGGAACCTGCGTGTGGAAGGCTGTGCGAGGCGGAGAACATCGCGCACCCGGGTTGTCTCGTTCACAGCATCACCCCGGCTGCTGCGCCTGCCGAAAGGCGCACGAAGCCATCCGCGATCGCGTGCGCCGAGCAGCGATGCGAGACGAGCAGGATCGTGGCACCGGCATCCGCTCGCCCACGGAGCGTGCTCCACAGGCGCGATTCGGTGTCGGGGTCCAACGCGCTGGACGGCTCATCGAGAACGAGCACGCGGTGCGGGGCTGCAGCGTGTCGGTAGAGCGCGCGGGCGACGGCGACCCGCTGCGCCTGCCCGCCGGACAGCCCGCTGCCCTGTACGCCGAGCTCTTGCTCCGGGTCGAGGTCGTCGGCGCACGCGGCATCCAGCGCCTGACGGATCGCGGCGGCATCGGGTTCGGCGCCGAGGGAGACGTTCGCGGCGATCGTGCCGCGGATGAGCCCTGGCGACTGCCCCGCCCACGCGAGCCAGTCGAGATCGAGTGCGCGCAGGTCTGTACCGCCGAGAACAGCGGCGCCCTCGAACGGCACCGCTCCGCGGAGGGCTGCGATCAGGCTCGACTTGCCCGAGCCGCTCGGCCCCTCGATCAGAGTGATCGAGCCTGGTTTCGCGGTGAACGAGACCGGTGGGAGGTCGCGGACCCGCAGCCCGTCGACGCACAGCTCCTGAAGAACTGCCGTTTTCGGGCGGCCGGCGGCCGAGAAATCAGGGTTCTGGGAAAAAGTTCCGGAGTTGTGCGCGGCAGCGCTGGATGCCTCGTCCAGCACGGCGAAGACGTCTTCGGTGGCAGCGACCCCTTCGGATGCTGCATGGAACTGCACTCCGACTTGCCGAACGGGCAGGAACGCCTCCGGCGCGAGCAGCAGCACGAACAGTCCGACTTCGAGCGAGAGTTCACCCGCGAGCAGCCGGAATCCCACCGCTACGGCGATCAGTGCAACTGCGAGCGACGACAGCAGCTCCATCGCGAAGCCCGACAGGAACGAGAACCGCAGCACCTTCATGGTCTCGCGGCGGTACTGGTCGGCCGTCACCTCGATCTGCGATGCCGCGCGTCGCTCGCGCCCGAACAGCCGCAGCGTCGCGAGCCCCTGCACGGTGTCGGCGAACCTCGCGGCGAGGTGCTGCAGCGTCTGCCACTGCTTGCGCTGCACGGTGTGGGTGGCGACGCCGATCAGGATCATGAAGATCGGGATGAGCGGCAGCGTGATCACTGCGATCAGCCCGCTCGGCCAGTCCTGCCACCACATCATCGCGACGATCACGGGCGTCGCGATGACGGTCAGCACGAGCTGCGGCAGATACTTCGCGAAGTACTGATCCAGCGCCTCGAGACCGTGCCCTGCGGTGACGGCGAGCGAGGCCTGGTTGCGCTGCGTGAGCCACCCCGGTCCCAGCCGACCGATCGCGCTGATCAGCGCACGACGCAGCTGCGCGCCGGTTGCCGCGGCCGCGCGCATGCCGGCATAGTCGGATGCCGCGATGAGCGCACCGCGCAGCAGCGCGAGCCCCAGCATCCACACGATGGACGACAGCACCGAGCGGCCGGCGATCGCGCCGGTCACGGCATCAGTGAGGAACCAGGCGAATGCGATCACGACCGCAGTCTGGGCAACGCCGATGACCGCGGCGAGGACGAAGAATCCTCGCGCGGCGCCGGCGTACTTCAGAAGACGCGGGTCGACGGGCTTCACGCGTGAACCGGAGCTCCTTCGATCGAGGCGCGGGTGACTCGCTTGCGGAAGATCCAGTACGTCCACCCCTGGTACAGCAGAACGAGCGGCATGGCGACCAGCGCCGTCCATGTCATGATCTGCAGCGTGTACTCGGTGCTCGAGGCGTTCTGGATCGTGAGGCTGAAGGCCGGATCGATCGTCGAGGGCAGCACGTTCGGGAAGAGCGCCGCGAACAGCGTCACCACCGCGAACAGCGTCGTCAGAGCGCCGAAGGTGAATGCCCAACCCTCGCGGCCTCGCAGGTTCGCCAGGATCGACAGCACGAGCGATACGGCGGCGAGCGCCGCGAGCGCGAGCACGAGGATCGAGAAGTGCGCCGCGACCGTCCACACCAGGAAGGCAGCCGCAACCACAAGGGTCACGAGCCCCGCGCGGAATGCCAGCTTGCGGGCATCCGAGCGCAGCTGTCCGTCGGTCTTGAGCGCGACGAAGGTCACCCCGTGCGTGAAGAACAGCAGCAGGGTCGTGAACCCGCCAAGCAGCCCGTACGGGTTCAGCAGATCGAACACGGTGCCGATGTAGACATGCCGCTCATCGAGCGCGACGCCCTGGATGATGTTCGCGAAGGCGACGCCCCACAGGAACGCGGGAACAGCCGAGCCGATCACGATCATCCGGTCAAAGCCCGCCTTCCACTGCGGCGAGCGCCCCTGGTGCCGGTACTCGAACGAGACACCGCGCATGATGAGGGTCAAGAGAATCAGCAGCAGAGCGAGGTAGAAGCCGCTGAACAGCGAGGCGTACCACTCCGGGAACGAGGCGAACAGGCAGGCACCGGCGACGATCAGCCAGGTCTCGTTGAGATCCCAGACCGGCCCGATCGTGTTGATGATCTGCCGGCGCGAGACGTCGTCCTTGCCGAGGAACGGCAGGGACATCCCCACGCCGAAGTCGAAGCCGTCGAGCACGAAATAGCCGACGAAGAAGAAGGCGATGATGCCGAACCACAGGGTAGCCAGATCCATGTCACACCTCTCAGTACACGACCGACGGCAGCTGGGCCGTCTCGTCTTCGGGTTGCTCGTCTGTGTCAGGCCCCTTCTGCGCGGCCTTCACGATGAGCCGAACTTCGACGACGGCGAGAGCAGCGTAGATCACGGTGAAGGCGACCAGCGAGATAAGCACTTCGAGCCCGCTGGTGCCCGGCGAGACGCCATCGCGGGTCGACATGAGTCCGAACACGAGCCAGGGCTGACGCCCCATCTCGGTGAACACCCATCCGACGATGTTCGCGAGCAGTGCGAGCGGGAACGACCAGATGGCGATCTTCCACATCCACTTCGCGACCGGCTTCTTCGCCCCCTTGCGGGTGACCCAGAGCCCCACCAGTGCGATGAAGGCGTGCAGCATGCCGAGGCCGATCATCCAGCGGAACGCCCAGTAGGTGATCCACAGCACAGGGGCGAAGTTGTCGATGCCGAGATCGGCGTACGTCGTGGCATACTCGGCGTTCAGATCATTGATGCCGTGCACGCAGGCATCGAGCGTGTGGGTCGAGAGCAGCGAGAGCAGGTACGGCACGCGGATCGAGAACAGCTCGGAGGACCCGTCCGGGGTTCCGAGCGTGAACAGGCTGAATGAGGCATCCGCACCGCAGACGGTATTGAACGTCGCCTCGGCCGCTGCCATCTTCATCGGTTGCGCCACGTACATCGCGAGCCCGAGCTGGTCGCCCGAGAGTGCGACGCCGACGGTCGAGACGAGCATGCCCCAGAGGCCGAACTTCAGCGAGACGCGCATCGTGTCGACGTGCTGTCCGCGGTAGAGGTGCCAGGCCGACACCGAGATGATGACACCGGCGGCGAACATGAAGGCGCCGAAGATCGTGTGCGGGAAGGCCGCCACAGCGACGGGGTTGGTCAGCAGCGCCCAGAAGTCGACGAGCTCTGCACGGTTGGTGACCGGGTTGTATTCGTAGCCGACCGGGTTCTGCATGAACGCGTTGGCGGCGATGATGAAGTAGGCAGAGAGGATGCTGCCGATCGCGACGAACCAGATGCTCATCAGGTGCAGCTTTCGCGGCAGCTTGTCCCAGCCGAAGATCCAGACGCCGATGAAGGTCGCCTCGAAGAAGAAGGCGAGCAGGCCCTCGAAGGCGAGCGGTGCGCCGAAGACGTCACCGACGAAGCGCGAGTAGTCCGACCAGTTCATGCCGAACTGGAACTCCTGCACGATTCCGGTCACCACGCCCATGGCGAAGTTGATGAGGAAGATCTTCCCGAAGAACCGGGTCAGGTGCAGGTAGTGGATCTTCCCCGTGCGCACCCACGCGGTCTGGAAGAGCGCCGCAGACAGCGCCATCCCGATCGTGAGCGGAACGAACAGGTAGTGGTACACGGTCGTCAGACCGAACTGCCATCTGGCAAGCGCCAGCGGATCGAGCCACTCCATCAAGAGGACTCCCTTTCTCGAACGACGTCAGACAGTGACATCCGTGAGCCGAAGCTGCACGGTGCACTCTGCAGGCATCACGGGTTCATGCACGAAGTCGGCGGCGAGCGGGCCACCGGCCTCGGTCAACACCCCCTGCATGAGACCCAGATGTACCCGGCACAGCACCGGGCGATCCTCGGGCCGTGCCGCGGCGTGCGGGCACGGGGTGAGGTCCACTGTGAGCTGGGCGTCATCGATGACGGGCTCGAAACCGCTTTCTTCAAGATGTTCGATCAGCGCATCGAGCTGATACGTGGCTCGAGGCCCGAAGTCGGATGCCGTCGCGGGCATTGCCCGCCGCATCAGATCGCCTCGGCGGGCAGCCGCGCTGACCTTGTCACGGGCCACCGAGCTGGAGGCGTCTGCCGTTCCCGTGGCAGCGCTGTACAGCGTGCGCGGGCGCCCGCGAGTGGCACGATGCTCGATCGACGGAATGATGTAGCCGCCCTCGATCAGACGCTGCAGGTGCTCGCGGATCGTGTTCTGGTGCAGCCCGGTCGCCTCGCACAGCTCGCTGATCGACCGCGGGGATCGCGACTGGACGAGATGCAGAATCTGCACTCGTGAGAACGTCGAGATGGGGCCGCATGCGGGGCGAGCTGAAGCCATACTTCAAGTATGGCGAGTTCCTGATCAGCCCCGGATTATTCGGCCGTGAATAATCAGCTTTCGCGATAGAGATGTCGGATGCCGACGATAGCCTGGTCACATGTCCCCCGTCGTGCGTCTGGCTCGCATCTCTGAAACTGCTCTCTCACTTGACGAGCACGTCGCCGCGGTCGACAGCACGAAGGCGGGCGCCGTCACGACATTCGTTGGTCGTGTGCGCGACCACGATCCGGATGCCGCGGACGCCGTGGTCGCGCTGGAATACTCCTCCCATCCGGATGCCGAGTCCGCACTGCGCCGGATCGCCGAGGCCGCCGCCGGTGGAACCGAGGCCGTCGTGGCGGTCAGCCACCGCGTCGGCCGGCTCGAGGTGGGCGATGTCGCTGTCGTCATCGCCGTAGCGTCTCCGCACCGCGATCAGGCGTTCACGGTCTGCCGTGAGGTGATCGAAGCGATCAAGCGCGAGCTGCCGGTGTGGAAGCGTCAGGTCGAGGCCGATGGCACCACCGAGTGGAAGGGCCTCGGCGGTTAGTCCTGTTGCCTCGCGCTCCACGCGCCGGCCATCTCGACGACCTCTCCGACTGCCGCACGGACCTGATCCGGTGAGCCACCGGCCCGCCCGGCGACGAGCCCGGCAGCGAATGCGCTGAATGGCGCTGCCGGTCTTGCCACCCCGTTGGCAACGTCGCGCGCGAGGTCGAGGATCAGTGCGATCGGCAGGTCTTCCTCGCCGAGGCCGAAGCGCTCGCGCAGTGCCTGCGCCCACTCGTCGAGAGCTTCGGGTGGCAGGGTGCGAGATGAATCGCTCACGGTTTCTCCTCAAGTTCGGCGCGGATGCGCGCGAGGTCTGCCGGTGTATCGATGTCGGCGGTGACTCCATCTTCGTCGGGGATCCACGAGATCGCCAGGTCGCCGAGCAGTGCACGGCATGAGGCTCCGGCATATTCACCCGTGAAGGCGGCGAGCGCGGCGCGCAACGCGATGGTGCGATAGATGCCGGCCAGCCATTGCGGATGCCCGTCGGCGGTGAACGCGTGTGCATCGACCTCGGATGCTGACGCAGCCGCCGCAACCAGCCGAGCGACGAGCGACTCCACCCGAGGCAGATCACCGGCGAGCAGCAGCGTCCATTCCGGTTCGGGAGGAGCGCCGTCGGGGAGAGCACCATTCCCGGCGAGCGCCGCGGCGATCCCCGCGACGGGACCTGCGAACGGAGGATCCTCGCGCACCCATCGCACCGGCATCGCGGCATCCAGCACCGGCCCCACGGCCGTGATGGCCTCGCACCCCGCATCCGTCAGCGCGTCCATGGACCGCGCGAACAGCGTGCTTCCGCCGACCTCGAGAAGCGGTTTGATGCCACCACCCATGCGGCGCGACCGGCCGCCGACGAGCAGGATCGCCCCGATTCCCGAGACACGTGACGCAGTCACCGCAGCATGACCTCGACGAGGTCGCCCCGGGCGACCTGCGCGACGTCGGCGGGCACGACCGCGTAGGCCTCGGCGACCCCGAGTCCTGCGCTGAGATGCGAGCCGGATCCGCCGCTGGTCGCCGGGCGCACGCCCGGGTGCATCGGGTCGTTCCGATCGATCACAACCGGTAGGTACTGACGCCTGCCCGGCGGTGTGCGCCAGTCGGTTGCGGCGGGCAGGTGCAGCACCTGCCGATGGATGCTCCCCCGCCCCTGCATCTTCAGCAGCGCAGGTCGCACGAACACCTCGAACGAGACCGCGGCGCTCACCGGATTGCCGGGGAGTCCGAACAGCAGCATTCCGTCCGGCGTCGCTCCGAACCCCTGCGGCTTGCCGGGCTGCATCGCCACCTTGCTGAACTCCATGGCGCCGGCGAGGCTCTGCCGCACGATCTCGTAGGCGCCGGCGCTGACGCCGCCGGTGAAGATGACCGCATCCGCCTCCCAGCGCACAGCCTCGGCGACGACCTGCGCGGGGCCATCGCCCGAGTCATCGATCACCCGTCGCAGCACGACCTCGGCGCCCGCCTCTTCGACCAGGCCCGCGAGGAGGATGCCGTTCGATTCGGGGATCTGCCCGCGCGAGAGCGCGCCGGAACCCACGACGAGCTCCGAGCCCGTCGAGACGACCACGACTCTGGGGCGAGGCGCGACCGCCACCTGCGAGACCCCGGTGGAGGCCAGCGCCGCCAGCTGCCATGCCTCCAGAAGCGTGCCGGCGGGCAGGACGACGTCGCCCTCGGCAACGTCTTCCGCCGCGCGACGGATGTGCGCGCCGAGCGCCCTCGGTGCGCGTGTGACGACTGTCTCGGCAAGAGAGTCGGCGAGCCCTCCGACCGTGTCCTCGAAGGGCACGATCGCGTCCGCCGCGGTCGGCACCGGTGACCCGGTCATGATGCGCGCGGCCTCCCCCTGCGACAGCTGCGGATCGATTCCGCTGCCTGCGGGAATGTCAGCGACCACGCGCAGCGTGACCGGGTTCGTCTCGCGCGCCTCGGCCACATCGGCGTACCGCACGGCGAACCCGTCCATCGCGGAGTTGTCGAACACCGGTACGGCACTGCGCGCTCGAGCATCCGCCCCGAGCGTGAGTCCGCGCGCGTCGTCGATCGAGACCGTGACCGGCGACAGCCGCCGGGTCACCACCAGGATCTTCTCAAGGTGCTCCTCGACCGTCCGCAGCGCCGCTGTCACGGTCGCCGCAGACGCGTGGGGTCCGGCGCCTCCACGGGGTCCCAACCGCGCTTCGGCTCGCGCGAACCGCGGTGGTCATCACGCGAGCGGTAGACGATGTAGGGCCGGAAGAGATACCCGACCGGCGCCGAGAACACGTGCACGAGACGAGTGAACGGCCACAGTGCGAACAGCACGCATGCCGTGATGATGTGCAGCTGGAACAGCAACGGCACCTCGAGCATGAGTTCTGGACGCGGGCGGAAGATCATCATCTCGCGGATCCATGGCGAGACCGTCTCGCGGTAGTGGAACCCGGGTCCGAACACCTGGTGGACCACCGTGGCCGCGGTGCCGAAGAGCAGCGTGGCGCCGAGAAAGACGAACATGATCTTGTCCATCACCGTAGTCGCCAGGAACACTGCGGGCACGGTACGACGGCGGAAGATGAGGATTGCAAGACCGGCGAGCGTCAGCACTGCGGCGAAAGTGCCGAGCACCGTCGCACCGATGTGGTAGATCTCTTCGTTGATGCCGATGAAGTACAGCCACTCCCGCGGAATCAGGAGCCCCACGATGTGACCGGCGATGACCATGAGGATGCCGAGGTGGAACATCGGCGATCCCCACCGCAGCAGGCGGTTCTCATAGGTCTGCGACGACCTCGTCGTCCAGCCGAACTTGTCGTAGCGGTAGCGCCAGATGTGGCCCACGATGAACACCGCAGCGCAGAGGTACGGCAGCACCACCCAGAGCAGAATCTCCACGATGGTCATGACTGCTCCCCCGTTCGGAAGGTGGGCATGGGAAGGCTGAGACCGACGGTCTCGGTCGGTGGTCCCTCATTGACGAGTGCGAGCACGCGGTCGCGGGTGGCCTGGTCGACCTTGGGCAGCGACAGCGTGATCGCTCGCACGATGTCCGACCACGGGCTGTCCATGTCTTCCAGCGCTGCGCGCAGCACTTCGATGCCCTCTCGGTGTGCGGCCAGCAGCGCGTCGGCGACTTCTGACTGCGAACGGGCCGAGAACTCGAGCACTGCCGGCAGGTAGTCCGGGAGTTCTGCCGCATCGAACTCCCACCCCGCCGCGCGGTACGCGTCGAGGAAGGTCACAAGGGCCGTGCCGCGGCGACGAGTGTCACCGGTCGCGTAGTAGCTGAGGTACAGCGAGCACTTGCGCTTGAGGTCGAAGGTCGTGACATAGGTCTTCTGCCACTGGGATGCTCCGGCCTCGCGCGCCCGGTGGATGAAGCGCTCCAGCGGCTCCGCGATGGGGCGAGGCAGAGACACCGCGTTCGCCTCGAAGACGTCCAGGCGCTCGTACCACGCAGCATCCGGGTAGTCGATCAGGAGGGATGCCAGCATGTGCACCGTGCTGCGCTGCGCGGAATCCAGGGCGACCGGCGCCAGCGCATCCGGCAGCTTTCTGCGCGGCGTGACGCGCGGGGGCAGGACCGTGCTCATGAGCTCTCCTCGTCGTACGAGCGCTGCTCAGAGACATCCGACGGCGGGAAGAGCCCCGTCGGGCGTCCGTTGCCATCCCAGTTCAGCAGGTTCACGCGCCCGGATGTCGAGGGCTGGTCGGCCGTCTGGCGATCCGCGAGCATGTTGAAGTTCTCCACGGCCACCGGCACCGACTGACCGCTGGCGGCACCGAAGGGCCCACCTGCGCCGCCCATGCCAGGGCCTCCCTCGAAGTCCAGCGAGCACGCCATCTCTTCGAGATCATGCGCCTGCTCGTAGTGCGCCGGCGGGATCACATAGCGCTCCTCGTACTTCGCGATCGCGAGCAGCCGGTACATCTCTTCGATCTCGCGGCCGGTCATGCCGACCGCCTCGGCGATGCTCTCGTCGCGGTGATCGTCGATGCTCACCCCGCGCATGTACGAGCGCATCGCGGCAAGCTTGCGCAAAGAGGAATCCACCGGAGCGATGTCGCCTGCGGTGAACAGCTCAGCGAGGTACCCGATCGGGATGCGCAGCTTGTCGATCGCCGCGAACAGGGTCCGCGCATCTTCACCATCGCTGCCGGAATTGCTGATGACGTCGACGACGGGCGAGAGCGGAGGGATATACCAGACCATCGGCATGGTGCGGTATTCCGGGTGCAGCGGCAGCGCGACCTTGTAGTCGTGGATCAGGCGCCAGACCGGGCTGCGCTGGGCTGCTTCGATCCAGTCCTCTGGGATGCCGCCCTCCCTGGCCGCTTCGATGACTGCGGGGTCGTGCGGGTCGAGCAGCACCGAGCGCTGCGCGTCGAGCAGCTCGTGCTCGTCCTCAACCGCTGCAGCCTCGGCGACGCGGTCCGCATCGTAGAGCACGAGACCGAGGTAGCGCAGGCGTCCGACGCACGTCTCGGAGCACACGGTGGGAAGCCCCACCTCGATGCGCGGATAGCACATCGTGCACTTCTCGGCCTTACCGGTCTTGTGATTGAAGTACACCTTCTTGTAGGGACATCCGGACACGCACATGCGCCATCCGCGGCAGGCGTCCTGGTCGACGAGGACGATGCCGTCCTCCGCGCGCTTGTACATCGCCCCCGACGGGCAGGATGCGACGCACGAGGGGTTCAGGCAGTGCTCGCAGATGCGCGGCAGGTAGAACATGAAGGCCTGCTCGAACTCGGCTTTGACCTCTTCGCTCATCTTCTGCAGGATCGGGTCCTGCTGCATCGTCTCGATCGAGCCGCCGAGGTCGTCGTCCCAGTTCGCCGACCACGACACCTTCATGTCTTTGCCGGTGATGAGGCTCTTCGGGCGGGCCACGGGAGTGTGGTCGCCGCTCGGAGCGTTCACGAGCATGTCGTAGTCATAGGTCCACGGCTCGTAGTAGTCATCGATCTCAGGCAGCTTCGGGTTCGAGAAGATGCGCGCGAGCTTCGCGAGGCGACCGCCGCTGCGCAGCTTCAGCCGTCCGCGCTTGTTGCGCACCCAGCCGCCGCCCCACTTCTCCTGGTCTTCATACCCGCGCGGGTAACCGACTCCCGGCCGGGTCTCGACGTTGTTGAACCACACGTATTCGACACCGGTGCGGTTTGTCCAGGCCTGCTTGCACGTGACCGAGCAGGTGTGGCATCCGATGCACTTGTCGAGGTTCATCACCATCGACATCTGAGCCATGACCTTCATCGGTACTGCACCTCCTGGTTGCGGCGACGAATCGTGGTGACCTCGTCGCGCTGGTTCCCGGTGGGCCCGAGATAGTTGAACGCCCAGGCGAGCTGCGCATAGCCGCCGATGAGGTGACTGGGCTTGAGCAGGATGCGGGTGAGCGAGTTGTGGATGCCGCCGCGCAGACCGCTGGTCTCGGAGATCGGTACATCCACGGTGCGGTCCTTCGCGTGGTACATGTACACCGTGCCCGCAGGCATCCGGTGCGACACGTTCGCGCGAGCGACGACGACGCCGTTGCGGTTGTACGACTCGATCCAGTCGTTGTCGCGCACACCGATCTTCTCGGCATCCAGCGGACTCATCCAGATCGTGGGGCCGCCGCGTGAGAGCGAGAGCATGAACAGGTTGTCCTGGTACTCGGAGTGGATCGACCACTTCGAGTGCGGAGTCAGGTAGCGCACGTTGACCTCAGCGGCCGAGTTGGTGCCGGGCACCACATCGCCGAACAGCCGGTGCATGTCCAGCGGCGGTCGGTAGATCGGCAGCGTCTCGCCGAGCTCATCCATCCAGTCATGGTCGAGATAGAAGTGCTGGCGGCCCGTGAGGGTATGCCAGGGTTTGAGCTGCTCGACATTGATCGCGAAGGCCGTGTACCGACGCCCGCCGTGCTCGGAACCCGACCATTCCGGCGAGGTGATGACGCTGCGCGGTTGCACCGAGACGTCTTGGAACGACAGGTGCATGCCCTCGTGCTCTTCGGCGAGGAACGCCATCTTCTGCCCGGTGTGCTTCTCGAGCGACTTGAACCCCGCCACCGCGAGGCGGCCGTTGCTCGTGCCCGAGAAGGCGAGGATCATCTCGCATGCGCGCTGATCGGTGTCCAGCCGCACCGAACCCGCATAGGGTCCTGCGGCGACCGTGCCATTGAGGCGACCGAGCAGATCGATCTCGGGTTCGGGGTGGTAGGTGATGCCCTTGGTGGTCATCCCGAGCTTCGCGGTCAGCGGTCCGAGCGAGCGCCACTTCTCGGCGAGATTCGGATAGTCGCGCTCGACGACGGCGAGCTTCGGCATCGTCACTCCTGGCACGCGCGGCAGATCCTGCACGCGTCCGTGCGGGGTCGCCATGACATCGGGCGTGTCGTGCTGGAGGGGGGTTGCGACCAGATCGCGACGGACGCCGAGGTGCGTGCGCGCCATCTCGCTGAACTTCTCCGCGAGGATGCGGAACGTCTCGAAGTCGGTCTTCGTCTGCCACGGCGGCGTGATCGCCGGGTTGAAGGCGTGGATGAACGGATGCATATCCGTCGACGACAGGTCGTACTTCTCGTACCAGGTCGCCGCCGGCAGCACGATGTCGCTGAAGAGCGTCGTGCTCGTCATGCGGAAGTCCGCCGTCATCAGCAGGTCGAGCTTGCCCTCTGGCGCCTTCTCGTGCCAGGTCATCGTGGACGGACGCGAGCCCTCTGGCGCCTCTGAGGCACGCACCGCGGCATCCGTTCCGAGCAAGTGCTTGAGGAAGTACTCGTTGCCCTTGCCCGATGAGCCCAGCACGTTGGCACGCCAGATGTTCATGACCCGCGGGAAGTTCGCAGGATGATCCGGATCCTCCACCGCGAAACGCAGCGAGCCGTCATCGAGGCTGTCGACCACGTGCTGCGCCGGGTCCTTGCCGAGTGCATCGGCCTCTTCGACGAGGGTGAGCGGGTTGCGGTCGAAGGTCGGGTAGCTCGGCATCCAGCCGCGCTGCACGGATTCGACCAGGCAGTCGGCGGTGGTGCGTCCCTGGAAGGTGCCTTTGCCCAGCGGCGAGGCCAGCTGGTCGGCGGGCAGCCCGTCGTAGCGCCACTGGTCGGTGGCGAGGTAGAAGAACGCGGTGCCGATCGTGTAGCGCGGCGGGCGCACCCAGTCGGACGCTCCGGCGTACTGCTGGTATCCGGTGATCGGGCGGACCTTCTCCTGACCCACGTAGTGCGCCCATCCGCCGCCGTTCACGCCCTGGCATCCGGTCATGGTCGTCAGCGCGAGGAAGGTGCGGTAGATCGTGTCGGAGTGGAACCAGTGGTTGGTTCCCGCTCCCATCAGGATCATCGATCGCCCGCCGCTTCTCTCGGCGTTGTCGGCGAACTCACGCGCGATGCGCTCGGCCTGCGGCGCAGGCACCGAAGTATGCTCCTCCTGCCAGGCGGGCGTTCCGGGGCTCGACGCGTCGTCATAGCCGGTCGGCCATTGCCCGGGAAGCCCATCACGCCCCACCCCGTACTGCGCGAGCATGAGGTCGAACACGGTGGTGACGGTCTTGCCGGCGATCGTGCGCACCGGCACGCCGCGGGTGATGCTGCCCGAGCCGCCGGCGTGCTCCTGGCCGGGCTCGGGATCCAGGTCGAATCGCGGCAGGCGCACTTCTGCGGCTTCGCCGTTCCAGCGGGAAAGGTCTGCGACCGACAGTGGTGGGACGACCCCCTGCAGGTCGAGGTTCCAGCGTCCCTCGTCTTCTGGCGAGAAGCGGTGCCCGAGCGAGCCGTTGGGAACGACCGGGTTGCCGTTCTCGTCCATGAGAACCGGCTTGAAATCAGCCCTGGACTGGGTGGCGTCTGCACCATCGAGGTCGGATGCGGTGACGAACTTGCCAGGAACCAGCCCGTCGCCGCGCTGCTCGAGCTCAACGAGGAAGGGGCTGTCGGTGTACTGGCGCATGTACGACTCGAAGCGCTCCGTGCGCTTTTCGACGTAGTGCTCACGGAGGATGACGTGGCCCATCGCGAGCGCGAGTGCGGCATCGGTACCGGGGTGCGGGGCGACCCACTCGTCGGCGAACTTCGTGTTGTCGGTGTAGTCGGGCGAGACGGTGATGACCTTCTGGCCGCGATAGCGCGCTTCCGTCATGAAGTGCGCGTCCGGGGTGCGCGTGACCGGCACGTTCGAACCCCACATGATCAGGTAGCCGGCGTTCCACCAGTCCGCGGACTCGGGCACATCGGTCTGATCGCCGAACACCTGGGGACTTGCGACGGGCAGGTCAGCGTACCAGTCGTAGAACGACAGCATCGTGCCGCCGATGAGGTTCATGAAACGCGAACCGGCGCCGTGCGAGACCATCGACATCGCAGGGATCGGCGAGAAGCCTGCGATCCGGTCGGGGCCGTACTGCTTCACCGTGTAAACGTGGGCCGCCGCGGCGATCTCCATGACCTCGTCCCACGTGGTGCGCACGAGCCCGCCCTTGCCGCGGACCCGCTTGTACGAGGTCGACTTCTCGGGATCCTCGACGATCGATGCCCAGGCATCGACGGGGTCAGGATGCTGCGCCTTCGCAGAGCGGTACAGCTGCGCGAGCGTGTCGCGGATGTACGGGTAGCGCACCCGGGTCGGCGAGTACGTGTACCAGCTGAAGGCGGCACCTCGAGGGCAGCCGCGCGGCTCGTACTCCGGCGAGTCAGGACCCACCGAGGGGTAGTCGGTCTGCTGTGACTCCCACGTGATGATGCCGTCCTTGACGTACACCTTCCACGAGCACGATCCCGTGCAGTTCACACCGTGCGTGGAGCGCACGACCTTGTCGTGCGACCAGCGGTCACGGTAGAACGAATCACCCGCACGCCCGCCCTGCAGGAAGACCGCCCGCAGATCCTCGGACGTCTCACCCGGGCGAAGGAAGCGCCCCATGTTCACCAGTGCGTCTGCGAGCGGCCCATCTGTTGCGGGTGTGCTCTGTGAGCGGGTGCTGAGGCTCATTGTTGCTCCCTTCCGGAGATACATGCCTGTTCCCTCAGCATCCTGCCGTGACGCCTGTCGCGGAACAAGGGGGAGCCGTTTTTATTCACGGCCGTGCATCTTTTTCCCGGTGCCATCTCTGGTTTTTCCCGGCGCCGTCTCTGGTCACTCGACGCGCGACAGGATACTGTCGCCGGTATTGACCAGTGTCACCGGTATCGAAGGGATGCCAGATGAGCGCTCAGACCGCCGCCTCTGCGAGGCCGACCACAGAGCTCAGAGGTGGACTCACCCAAGTGCTGCTGGCCACTCTCGCCTCTACCGCGGGTTTCTGGGCCTGGATGGCGATCGCGCCTCTGCAGAAGACCTACGCGACCCAGATGGGGCTCGATGAGGGCCAGATCTCGCTGATGCTCGCAACCCCGGTGCTCGTCGGGGCGCTCGGCCGCATCCTCGTGGGTGCGATGACGGATCGATTCGGCGGACGCAAGATGTTCACCGCCGTGCTGCTGATCTCGGTGCCGGCTGTGCTGCTGGTGGCGCTCTCGGGCATGATCAACAGCTTTCCGCTGCTGCTGATCTCCGGGTTCTATCTGGGTGTGGCCGGGACGATCTTCGCGGTCGGCGTTCCATTCGCGAGCGCCTGGTATCCACCGGCGCATCGGGGTCTTGCCAACGGCATCTTCGGCATGGGCATGATCGGCACTGCCGTGTCGGCTTTTCTGACGCCTCGGCTGGCCGACGGCATCGGGTACCTGCCTACGCATCTGCTCATCGCCGGACTTCTTGTGGTCATGGCGCTGGTGAGCTGGTTCTTCCTGCGTGACTCGCCGGTGTGGAAGCCGAACCGCGAGAAGCTGATCCCGAAAGTGCTCGACACGCTGAAGCTGCCGGTGACGTGGGAGATGGCATTTCTGTACGGCATCGTGTTCGGCGGTTTCGTGGCGTTCTCCACGTTCCTGCCGAAGTACCTCACCACGATCTACCCCAGCGAAGTCGATGTGGTCGGGGCCGGCACGCGCACGGCGCTGTTCGCCGTCGCGGCGGTGATCGCCCGCCCGATCGGCGGTGTGCTCGCCGACCGGTTCGGCCCGAAGATCATCGCCCTGATTTCGCTGGGCGGCATCGTCTCGCTCGCCTACGTGGTCGGGCAGCAGCCGCCCGAGGGCATCGTCACCGGTGTGACGTTCATCCTGATGGCCGCGGCGATGGGTCTCGGCATGGGTGCGGTGTTCGCCTGGATCGGACCGTCGACACCGCCGGAGAAGGTGGGCGCCGTCAGCGGTGTGGTCGCCGCGGCCGGGGGCCTGGGCGGCTATTTCCCACCGCTGGTGATGGGCGCGACCTATCACGCCGACACCAATTCGTACCAGCTGGGTCTGTGGCTGCTGGTGCTCGTCGGGGCCTTCGCGCTGGTCGTCGCAGGGATGCTCCGCGACGTCGGCAAGAAGAAGTGATCAGCTGAGCACGATCGGAACGCTCGCCCATCCGCCGACGTCGGATGCCACGACTAGCCTTGCAGCATGGCCACACGTCGTCCCGCTCCCCCCGCTTTCGTCTGCACCGAGTGCGGGTGGACGACCTCGAAGTGGGTCGGCCGCTGCGGTGAGTGCCAGCAGTGGGGCACGGTGCAGGAGCAGGCCGCGAAGACCGGAATCTTCCGGCAGATGAGCCCGCTCGCGCCGGGCGCCGATCGGGCGGCGCGGCCGATCACGCAGATCTCCACCGCTGAGACGCCCCGGCGCTCGAGCGGTGTTGCAGAGTTCGATCGTGTTCTCGGCGGCGGCATCGTGCCGGGGGCGGCGATTCTGCTCAGCGGCGAGCCTGGTGTCGGCAAGTCGACGCTGCTGCTCGAGGTGGCCGCCCAGGCCGCGCGCGGTGGTCGGCGCGTGCTGTACGCGAGCGCCGAGGAGTCGCAGGCGCAGGTGCGGCTTCGGGCCGAGCGCACCGGGGCGCTGCACGACGAGCTGTATCTGGCGAGCGAGACAGATCTCGCCACGATTCTCGGGCACATCGATGAGGTAGGGCCCCAGCTCGTGATCGTCGACTCCGTGCAGACCGTGGCATCGTCGCTCTCTGACGGCGCGGCCGGCCAGCCGAGCCAGGTGCGCGAAGTGGCCGCCACGCTCATCCGGGTGGCGAAAGAGCGCAGCCTGCCGATCATCATCGTCGGGCACGTCACGAAAGACGGTCAGGTCGCAGGCCCCCGCATCCTCGAACATCTCGTCGACGTCGTCTGCCATTTCGAGGGTGACCGCCAGACCGCGCTGCGATTCATCCGCGCGCTGAAGAACCGTTTCGGTCCGACTGATGAGGTCGGATGCTTCGAGATGACCGGCGATGGAATCGCCGAAGTCCCCGACCCTTCAGGGCTGTTCCTCGGGCACGGTTCGACCGAACCGGGAACCTGCGTCGCGATCGCGATGGAGGGCCGGCGCGCCATGCCGGTCGAGGTGCAGGCGCTCACGGTCGCCACGACCGCACCGAATCCGCGACGGGTCGTGTCTGGTCTTGATTCAGCGCGAGTGGCGATGGTTCTCGCTGTGCTCGAGAGGCGCGCAGGCTACGAGACGGGAAAGCTCGATATCTACGTCTCCACGGTCGGCGGAGTGCGGTTCACCGAGCCTGCGGCAGATCTCGCGATCGCGATCGCTGTGGCGGCATCGATTCGCAACTTCTCGGTGCCACGCACGATCGCCGCGGTCGGCGAGCTGAGCCTGGCCGGCGAAGTGCGTGCGGTGACGCAGGCCGCGCAGCGTCGTTCAGAGGCTGCGCGTCTGGGCTATCAGCAGGTGATCGATGACCGCTCGGAACGACTCAGCGCCGCGCTCGACGATGTGCGCTCTCGCAGCAGGTCGGTGCATCCGGCGAAGAAGCATCAGTCGAAGATCGACGACGTTCCGCCGTTCTGAGCGGTGATCTGGCGCGCTCAGGCGTCGAGCGCCTTGAGCAGCTCATCGGGCGATGCCTGCATCGGGTGCGGGCCTGCGATATCGAGGAACACCGTCGTGATCGTCTGCTGGTGCGTGGTGAGAAACTGCTTCAGCCATTCCGGCGAGTAGATCCCCACGCCAGGAGGCAGATTCTCGGGCTTGTTCTTCGCATCGCTGAACAGCAGCAGTGCGACATCGCCCGTGTTGGGGTCACGGTACGTCCAGACCTCGCCGCCGTCGAGCGGATTGTCACGGGCACCAGCGCGCAGGAGCGGCACAACGGTGTTCCCGTGGCGGAGCGCGAGCGCGACAGCCGCGATATCCTGCTTCTCCAGCGCGCGGGCGAGGGCCTCAGCGCGGAACTCCTCGGGTGCCGGTTTGCTTCTGCCTGCGGACTTCGACTTCTTCCCTGCCATGGCTTCAAGCATAGGTGGGGCCCTCTCGAGTTTTCCATTGGGGACTGAAGCATTCGAAAGGGCCCGCGTGCTCTTGCACGGTGGCTGTCAGAGCGAGGGGACGCTCGACAGATGACCACTGGGGATGGCCCGCACCGATGTGCGCCAGAGCGCTCCAATGCTAGCCCAGCCGCTCAGCACTCAGGCGGTCAGTACAGAAGTATCTGTTTCGTGTCGAGGGAATCGAAACCGCCGATCGATACTCCCACGTGATATGACGCGCCGCCGGCCGGGGCATGGGCTCGGTTCTCGTCCGCGCACGTGGAGATGTCAGAACGTGTGCGGTCCCAGATCACGGCTTCCGCACTGGTCACGTTCTGTCCTGCTTCCAGGGTCACCACCATGCTGCTCGGGTTCTCCTGGCAGTCTGTGGAGCGCCACCACACGTCTTCGCCGCTGGTCACCGTGAACACCTGGGTCGCCGAGCCGACGTCGAGAGTGCAGGCGGAGGCACCGTCGTTCGTGAGCGAGATCGACAGCGCAGGAAGCGCGCCCGCGGGGTACGAGTCCGCATCGGTGAGGGCCTCGACCGTGAGGTCTGCTCCGCGGCAGGACGCCGCAACCGGATTCTCGCTCTGTTCGGGTGCGGGACTCTCCGACGGCGGGGTCGTGGCTGATGCCGTGGGCGTGGCGGAAGCCGTGGGCGTGGCGGAAGCCGTGCTCGTGGGAGCGGGTGCCGGCTGAGCTGCCCAGGGCTGCGCGATGGCGAGCCAGATACCCACACCGACCGCGGCGATCACGAGGATCAGCACGCTGAAGAACACCAGTCGTCGGCGCCGGTAGACCGCGGGGCTGACTGAATGCATCACAGGCTCTTCAGCATCCGGGTATTGCCGAGCGTGTTCGGCTTGACGTGCGCGAGATCGAGGAACTCCGCGACGCCCTCATCCGGGCTGCGCAGCAGCTGCGAATACACGTCGGGGTCGACGACCTGCTCGCCGATCGGGGCGAAGCCGCGGCGCGTGAAGAACTCGGTCTCGAAGGTGAGGCAGAACAGTCGCGAGAGCCCGAGCTCGAGTGCGCGCTGTTCGAGCATGGTGACGATCTCTCGTCCGACGCCGTGGCGCAGCCAGTCATCTCGCACGATGAGCGTGCGGATCTCGCCGAGGTCCTCCCACATCACGTGCAGTGCCCCGCATCCGATGAGTTGCCCGTCGCGCTCCGCGACCACGAATTCCTGCACGGCGCCGTAGAGGACGGCAAGGTCCTTGCCGAGCAGGATGCGTCGCTCGACCAGCGGTTCCAGCAGATGGTGGATGCCGAGGATGTCGGCGCTGCGCGCCGGGCGGACGGTGTAGCTCACCCCTCCAGCCTAGATCTGTCGGGCTGGTCCACCTGTGAGCCGCGTCGAATGTGCCCAGCTTCGGCCCCTCCCGCTTTCCCACGGGCGGGTGCCGAAAACGACGAAAGGCGGATGCCGAAGCATCCGCCTTTCGTTCGTGGGGACTACTCGCCCGAAGCTGCCGCGAGGTCGGGAGTCGCAGAGATCGCGCCACCGGTGGTGTTGATTCCGACGGAGACCTTCTCGCCGCGCGGGCCGGTCTCGAAGAGGAACTTGCCGTCCTCAGCATCCACCTTCACGTGGTCGCCGGGGTTCAGCTCACCATGCAGGATCTTCTCCGACAGCTGGTCCTCGATCTCGCGCTGCATCGCACGACGCAGCGGACGAGCGCCGAGCGCCGGGTCGAAGCCGATCTCGATGAGGCGCTCCTTGGCCGGCTGCGACAGCTCCACCGTCATGTCGCGGTCAAGCAGACGGTCGCTGAGGCGCTTGACGAACAGATCGACGATCTGCACGAGCTCGGTCTTCGACAACTGCGGGAAGACGATGACGTCGTCGACGCGGTTGAGGAACTCGGGCTTGAAGTGGCGCTTGAGCTCTTCGTCGACCTTGCCCTTCATCCGCTCGTAGCTGGTCTGCGCGTTGCCCTCGATCTGGAAGCCGACCGGGCCTCCGGCGATCGCGGACGAGCCGAGGTTGGTCGTCATGATGATGACTGTGTTCTTGAAGTCGACGACTCGCCCCTGGCCGTCGGTGAGGCGACCCTCTTCGAGGATCTGCAGCAACGAGTTGAAGATGTCGGGGTGCGCCTTCTCGATCTCATCGAAGAGCACAACGCTGAACGGCTTGCGGCGCACCTTTTCCGTCAGCTGGCCGCCCTCTTCGAATCCGACGAATCCGGGAGGGGCACCGAACAGACGCGAGACGGTGTGCTTCTCACCGAACTCGCTCATGTCGAGCGAGATCAGCGCGTTCTCGTCGTCGAAGAGGAACTCCGCGAGAGCCTTGGCGAGCTCGGTCTTTCCGACGCCGGTGGGGCCGGCGAAGATGAACGAGCCCGAGGGGCGCTTCGGGTCCTTGAGGCCCGCGCGCTGGCGACGGATCGTGCGGGAAAGGGCAGCGATCGCCTCTTCCTGTCCGACGACGCGCTGGTGCAGCGCCTTCTCCATGAAGACGAGTCGACTGGACTCCTCTTCGGTGAGCTTGAACACCGGGATGCCGGTGGCCTGCGCGAGAACCTCGGCGATCAGGCCCTCGTCGACCACTGCTGCGGTCGCGACGTCACCCGAGCGCCACTGCTTCTCGAGACGCAGGCGCTCGGCGAGGAGGCTCTTCTCCTCGTCGCGGAGGGATGCGGCCTTCTCGAAGTCCTGCTCCTCGGAGGCTGCTTCCTTCTGCTCGCGAACAGCGGCGATCTTGTCGTCGAACTCGCGCAGCTCGGGAGGGCTGGAGAGGATGCTGAGGCGCAGACGAGCACCGGCCTCATCGATCAGGTCGATGGCCTTGTCCGGCAGGAAGCGGTCAGAGACGTAGCGGTCGGCGAGGTTTGCCGCTGCGACGATCGCGCCGTCCGTGATCTGCACCTTGTGGTGCGCTTCGTAGCGGTCGCGCAGTCCCTTGAGGATGTTGATCGCGTGCGGGAGGCTCGGCTCGTTGACCTGCACCGGCTGGAAGCGGCGCTCGAGAGCGGCATCCTTCTCGAAGTGCTTGCGGTACTCGTCGAGCGTGGTCGCACCGATCGTCTGCAGCTCGCCTCGCGCGAGGAGCGGCTTCAGGATGCTGGCGGCGTCGATCGCACCCTCGGCAGCTCCTGCGCCGACGAGGGTGTGGATCTCGTCGATGAAGACGATGATGTCGCCGCGGGTACGGATCTCCTTCGTGACCTTCTTCAGACGCTCTTCGAAGTCACCGCGGTAGCGGGATCCGGCGATGAGCGAGCCGAGGTCGAGCGAGTAGAGCTGCTTGTCCTTGAGCGTCTCGGGCACTTCGCCCTTGACGATCGCCTGGGCGAGGCCCTCGACGACGGCGGTCTTGCCGACGCCGGGCTCACCGATCAGGACGGGGTTGTTCTTGGAGCGGCGCGAGAGAATCTGCATGACCCGCTCGGCTTCCTTCTCGCGTCCGATGACCGGGTCGAGCTTGTTGTCGCGCGCGGCCTGGGTGAGGTTGCGGCCGAACTGGTCGAGGACTGCGGAACCGCCCTGGGCGGCCTGGGGGCCGTCGTTGGTCTGTGCGCCGACGGCGGCGGGCTCGCGGCCAGGGGCCCCGGAGAGCAGCTGGATGACCTGCTGGCGGACCTTGTTGAGGTCGGCGCCGAGCTTGACGAGCACCTGGGCTGCGACACCCTCGCCCTCGCGGATGAGGCCGAGGAGGATGTGCTCGGTGCCGATGTAGTTGTGGCCGAGCTGGAGCGCTTCGCGCAGGCTCAGCTCGAGAACCTTCTTGGCGCGCGGGGTGAAGGGGATGTGGCCGGTGGGCTGCTGCTGGCCCTGGCCGATGATGTCCTGCACCTGCTCGCGCACGGCGTCGAGGGAGATGCCGAGGCTCTCGAGGGCCTTGGCTGCGACGCCTTCGCCCTCGTGAATGAGGCCGAGCAGAATGTGCTCTGTGCCGATGTAGTTGTGGTTGAGCATCTTCGCCTCTTCTTGGGCGAGGACGACCACACGACGGGCTCGGTCGGTGAATCTCTCGAACATGCTGTGACTCCTTATCGCACGGGGCGAAGACGCGGCGAGCGCCTGTACATCGAGAGTAACGACCTGTCGCGCCGGGCAAGGCCGTGTTCGCCGTCGGCATACTGGGGCGGCCGGTCGCCGAGCGAGCAACGCGAGACGAAACGCATCCCCCATTGACGCGCCTTATCGAGAGTCGATATGTTAACGACCATCGATAACAACGATATTCGATACGGAGGGCATGATGGCTTTACGAATGGGCCGACCGTCGATGGCTGAGGCGGTGGCGTTGGGACTGGTGGCGACCGGTGCGGTGAGCATCGGGATCGCGGCGATCGTGGGGGCGGTCGGCGCAGGGGTCGAGATCTTCGGGTCGCCGGTGGCGGTAGATCTGCCGGTGCACGATGCGCCGATAGTCGGGCTGTCGGATGCCGCGGGCATTGCCGCCGCCGAATACACGCAGTCCGTGGTGTCTGTTGAGGCGCTGTCCGGCGGCGCTCGCTGGCTCTTGTTCGCGGAGGCAGCGCTTCCTGCGCTGGCAACGGTGATCGTGTGCGCGGCGCTGTGGTGGTTGGGGCTGTCGCTGATTCGACAGCGGGCTTTTCGTCGGTCGATGGTTCCGACTTTGGCGACGGGGGCGTTCGCGCTCGTCGTGGCGGGGATGGTCGGCCCGTTTCTCGGCGGGATCGGTCGCGCCGCAGTGGTGGAGGAGTTGTCCGCCGGCGCCGACACCTCGCAGTTCTGGACGTTCCTGGTCTCGGCGGACCTTGCGCCGATCGGCTGGGGCATCGCCCTGGCGCTCGTGGCGACAGCGTTCGAAGTCGGTCAGCGCCTGCAGCGTGAGACTGAGGGGTTGATCTGATGAACACGAAGCAGGTGAAATCGGATCGGAATGATCTGAACGCGGCGATCGTCGTGGGCGGTCTGGTCATCGCTTGGCTGCTGTATGACGGCATCCGTGCTCTGGTCCAGTTGTTCGCGACAGCGGGTTCGGTGACGGTGACTACCCGGGTGCCCGCCCAGGAGCTCACCGTTGCGATCGGCGCGGGTGCGCCGGCTACCGTCGACGCAGCGACGCTGACGGTGGAGAACGTGAACGGCGTCAGCACCGTGTGCCTGGTTCTCGCAATTGCGTTGCGAGCGGTGTGCCTGGTAGGTGTCACTGCACTGGGCGTCGTCCTGTGCCGTCGGCTGATGCGGGGCGCCGTCTTCGACAGAGTGAACTCCAGCCTGACGTTCGCAATGTCCATCGGATTTCTGGCTGCGGGGCTGGCCTGGGCGTGGTTCGAGAACATGGGATTGAATGGCGTCTTCGCGGCCCTGGGTGGCGAGTTCGATGGGCAGTGGCTGCTGTTCTTGGACGGCATTCCGCTCTTCGTCGCCGCGATCGCCCTGGGCGTGCTGGTGATCGTGTTCCGTCGAGGGGCGTCACTGCAGAAGGACACGGAGGGGTTGGTATGACTCCCCCGCCGCCGGAAGATGAAGAGACCGGCATCCACTGTCGGCTCGATGAGCTGCTCGCTGCGCGCGGGATGACGCTCACGGAGTTGAGCGCGCGGGTCGGGGTGTCGATCGTCAATCTCTCGGTGCTGAAGAACGATCGGGCGCGGGCTATTCGGTATTCGACGCTGCGGGCGATCTGCGATGTGCTCGAGTGCGAGGTGGGTGAGCTGTTGGTGCTGACGCCGCCTGCTCGACAGTCGCGCTGATGGGTAATCCTGATGGGTAATCCTGATGAGCGCCGCTGAAGGATTCGAGTATGTGGCGCGCTCGCTGGACTGGCAACTACAAACGTGGCAACGAACGCACAGCACGGCAGCATCCGCGCAATAGCTGAATCACCCGTGGGTCGGAATAGATGAATCACCTGTGGTGCGAAATCGCTTGGGTGGCGGGTCGATGTCGCCGAAGGCGTAGCTGAGCCCTGATCTTTTTGCCATTCATCGATGTGGTGGGCCTCGCAATATGAGGATGGTCGATCACAGCCCGACCATCGGCATCCGCCATCGCGGATCGCGAGCCCGATGCGCTGTCTCGGAGTGAAGAGCCGTTGCTCTCGGCCCACATCGAGTGGATTTCCGCACGCGTCGATCGTTACGGGCACGACGCCGGCCACGTCACGCAACGTCACAACATGCGTGGGAATGAATCTTCCCGCCTAACGTTGAAGTCCGTGGCGCGCGTCCGGAGCGCGCCTGATCTGGAGAACCATGAGCACGACTGCACGCGCCCAAAAGGCACCCGATACCCGCGGCCCCGTCCGCAAACTGCTGACATCATTCGGCTTCCAGATCCTCGCGGCCCTGGCGCTCGGCATCGCCGCCGGCCTCATCGGACGCCAACTCGGCGCGACAGCCGAGTCCCCCAACGGCCTCTCCGCCACCCTCGACACGATCGGCAGCTCGTACGTCACACTGCTTCGCGCGGCCGTCGTCCCGCTCATCTTCACCGCAATCGTCGCCAGCATCTCGAACCTGCGCCGCGTGCAGAACGCCGCGCGCCTGGCGGGTCAGACGCTGCTCTGGTTCGCAATCACCGCTTTCATCGCCGTATCGATCGGAATCGTCCTCGGCCTGGTCATCCAGCCTGGATCTCGCGCAGGCTCCGGCCTCGAGCCCGGTGAGCCGTACACGGTCGGCACGTGGTGGAACTTCCTCCTCGGCCTCGTCCCGCAGAACTTCCTCGGTATCGGTGCCAGCACGCAGATCGATCCCGAAACGGGTGCAGCCGCGTCGAGCATCAGCTTCAACATCCTGCAGGTGATCGTCGTCGCGGCCGTCATCGGTATCGCCGCCCTCAAGGCCGGCAAGAAGGCCGAGCCGTTCCTCGTCTTCACCGAGTCCCTGCTGAAGATCATCCAGCGCGTGCTGTGGTGGATCATCCGCATCGCCCCGATCGGCACCTTCGGCCTCATCGGATCGGCCGTCATCAAGTACGGCTGGGAGAAGCTCGCATCACTCGCCTGGTTCGCCGGCGCCGTCTACATCGGCCTCGCCCTCGTGATCTTCGTCGTCTACCCGGTCCTGGTCAAGACCCACGGGCTGTCGATCAAGCAGTACTTCACCGGTGTCTGGCCCGCCGTGCAGCTCGGCTTCGTGAGCCGCTCATCGATCGGCACCCTTCCCCTCACCGAGCGCGTCACCGAGCGCAACCTCGGCGTGCCCCGCGCCTACGCCTCCTTCGCGGTTCCCTTCGGAGCCACCACGAAGATGGACGGCTGCGCCGCGATCTACCCGGCCATCGCGGCGATCTTCGTCGCACAGTTCTTCGACATCCAGCTGAACTTCGTGCAGTACCTGCTGATCGTCCTGGTCTCGGTCGTCGGCTCCGCCGCCACCGCGGGCACCACCGGCGCGATCGTCATGCTCACCCTCACCCTGTCGACGCTGGGCCTGCCCCTCGAGGGCGTCGGCCTCCTCCTCGCGATCGACCCGATCCTCGACATGGGACGCACCGCCGTCAACGTCGCAGGCCAGGCACTCGTTCCGACGATCGTCGCCAAGCGCGAAGGCATCCTGAATGAGGAGCTCTACAACGCGCCTCGCGAAGGCCTGCCGTTCGCGGACGATTCAGATGACGATGAGGCGGATGCCGCACCCGCCGGCCCCACGACCGACGCCGTCGCTGCGCGCTGACCTCTGACGACGGGCGATGGGTATCACTGCCCATCGCCCGTCGCCGTACCTGCGGGCAGCGCCTCATAGGCTGGTACTCATGACCGGAACCCTGCGCACCCGCACCCGCCTCCTGCTCGCACTCCCGATCGCCGCCGCAGCGATCTCCCTCGCCGCGTGCTCCGGCGTCGGTGCGACCGGAGGCGACGCCCGGCCCACTGTCGACGAGCTCAGCTCCGGCATCGCCACGATCCTCGAGGACGCCGGTCAAGGCGACGTCCTCACCGCCGACCAGATCGACTGCGTCGCCGGGGAGTTCCTCGATTCCAAGGTCTCCGACAAGGATCTTCAGAACCTCGCCGACGGCAAGGACGAGCAGACCTCGGAAGAGGCCAAGGATCTCGTCTCGCAGACGATGTCAGAGGCCGCTATGACCTGCAGCGCCGAGTAGCATCTACGCGCGCGGCTGCGGCCAGATCGCACCGCGCGTGTCGAGCGCGAGCTCTTCGGCATCGATCGCCGTCATGAGCTCGCGCATCAGCTCCTCGTCGAGATTGTCATCATCGCGCTCGGCGAGGAGCACCTCGCGACGCACGTACAGCCATCCCTTCGACAGCGTCACAAGATCCTCGTAAGAAGGCCGTGGAACGGACTCCTCCATCTCCTGCACACGATCGGTCTCGGTCTCAACTCGCGTCATCCGTGTGACGAAGGCGTCGAACGCTTTCAGCTGACCCTCGTCATACTTGCCGGCCCACTTCTCGCGCTGCTCGGCGAGATAAGCCTTGCCCGCCTCACGGCTGCGCTTGCGCACCGCGGCCATCGCCTTGGCATCCTCTTCGTGATCGACGTCGCCGGCGATCTTGAGCCGCTTGATCAACACCGGCAGCGTCAGCCCCTGCAGAAGCAGCGTCGCAACCGTCACGATGAAGGCGACCACGACGATCGCATGCGACGACTTGTCGTCGAGCGCCGCGAGATCGGATGCCGCGAGCGCAGTCGCCAGCGTCACGACACCGCGCATTCCCGCCCACGAGATGACCGCGTTGTCCTTCCAATCCAGCGCGGGCTCAGTCAGCCGCTTCTTCATCTGCTCAGCCGTCAGCACCGGGCGCCCTGGTCTCGGGCGTGCTTGCGTGCGCCCCGCAGCCACCATCCGCTCCCAGCGCGCAAGCCGCTTTCGCTCGCCCCACCGCGCCCAGGCATGCGCGGGATAGATGTAGGCCGGGCGCACCAGCAGCACTGCGAGCAGCACGGCCCCTGCAAGCAGCAGGAACTGGCCTACCGACTCCGAGCTGAGGTCGCGCAGCACTCGCGGGAACTGCAGCCCGATATAGGCGAAGACGAAGCTTTCCAGCAGCAGATCGGCCGACAGCCATAGCGGCGCCTCCTGCTGCCTGGTCGTGTAGTCGGTGCGTGGGGCGTTGAACCCCACGTACAGTCCCATCGCCACGACCGCGAGCACACCGGATCCACCGAGATGCTCGGCGATCGCGTACGCGCCGAACGGCACGAGCAGCCCGAAGGTGCCGATCACCACCGGGTCTGCCACCCGCATGCGCAGCTGATGCAGCACGACCCCGAACACGAGGCCGACGAAAACCCCGACCACGACCGCGACCACGAACTGCCAGATACCGTCCCAGGCGGTCAGCGCGGCCCCGGCGATCATCGCCGCGAACACCCGGTACAGCGTCAGCGAGGTCGCATCGTTGATGAGGCTCTCCCCCGACAGCACCGTCATGATGCGCCTCGGAAGACCGAGCTTCCGACCGATCGCGGCAGCAGACACCGCATCCGGCGGCGCCACGATCGCCCCCAGCAGCAGCGCACCCGGCAGAGTCAACGAAGGCATGATCAGCCACGCCACCACCCCGACGACCGCCGTAGTGAGCAGTACGAGCCAGATCCCGAGCCGGCGGATCTGCGGCAGGCTGCGCTTGAACCCAACGAACGAGACATCCAGCGCCGCCGAGTACAGCAGCGGCGGAAGCACGACACTCAACAGCAGATGACCGTCGATCTCCAGGTCGGGGATGAACGGAACGAAGGATGCCGCGAGCGCCACGACCGTGACCAGCAACGGCGCAGGCCACCCCCGCCACCGTGCGATCGCCGCCACGACGACAGCGCCGACCACCACGTAGAACAGTGTCGCATCCATGCGGAAAGACTATCTGCGTCCGGTCAAGTGGCCCCAGCCGCGCACCCGTCCGTCAGGACTGTCCGTGTTGGACCCGGGACTTCCGCGACAGCGAGTCGATGATCACCGCGAGCAGAAGCACGCCACCGGTGACCATGAACTGAACAGAGGAGTCCAGGCTCAGAAGCGTCAGTCCGTTCTGGATCGACATGATCACAAAGATGCCCAGCAGCGCCGACCACGCCGACCCGCGTCCACCGAACAGGCTGGTGCCGCCGATGACCGCCGCAGCGATCGCGATGAGGTTCGTCGTGCCGCCACCGCTGGAAATGCTCGCAGCGGTCAGTCGCGCTGCCGCCATCAGGCCGCCCACCGACGCGAGCACGGTACCGACCATGAGCGCGGAGATGTAGACGGCCTTCACGTTGATGCCCGCG
Source organism: Microbacterium zouquanmingi (assembly GCF_052266695.1). Lineage (NCBI taxonomy): Bacteria > Bacillati > Actinomycetota > Actinomycetes > Micrococcales > Microbacteriaceae > Microbacterium > Microbacterium zouquanmingi. The sequence goes on along the minus strand of NZ_JBQPQZ010000003.1, from coordinate 314,712 downwards.
CGGCGCGCTGCCTCTTCGTTGCCGCCCACCGCGTAGATCCACCGACCCCAGCGCGTGCGGGTGAGCATGAACGCCATCACGGCGACGAAGACGATGAACACCAGGAACATCACACCGACGCCGCGGTTCGTCGCAAGATAGGCGATGGCGGCGACCGCCACAGCCGCGATCACCACGGCCTTGATGATGATGAGCGAGACCGGGCCGGTCGAGAGCCCCGCTTTCGCCCGCCGGCGTGCCCGACTCAGGTCGCTGACGACGATGCCCGCCACCGCGACGAGAGCGATGAGGTACGCGAGCCATGGCGGCAGGAACCACGAGGTCGCGAACTGCACGAGCCACGATGAGTAGGGCAGGTTGATGGTGCCCGTCGGTCCCAGGATCCACAGCTGCAGCCCGAGGAAGCCCAAGAGCCCCGCGAGAGTGACGACGAAGGTGGGAACCCCGAAGCGCGTGAACAGGAACCCGTAGAGGAAACCGATCGCCGCGCCCACCGCGATCGACAGCAGGATCGCCACCCAGATCGGCCAGCCCATGTTCACGAACGTAACGCCGAGGATCGCCGATGACAGTCCGCTGAGCGAACCGATCGACAGGTCGATCTGCGCGACCAGGAGCACGACGACGACGCCGAGGGCGATCGTGCCCACCGCCGCGCACTGCAGCGTGAGGTTGACGAGGTTGTCGGCGGTCAGGAAGTTCGGGTTCAGCAGCTGGAAGACGATCCAGATCACGACGAGCCCGAGGAAGATCGGCAGTGACCCCAGGTCACCGGTGCGGATACGGGTTCCGAACCCGCTCATCGCGCCGCGGAGTCCCTCGCCGCGCACCAGCCGCTCGTCCTGCAGGTCGACGGCGCGAGTGGTGGGCATGGAATTGTCTTTCACGGGCTGTCGAGTGCTCATCGGGCGTCCTTCTCTTCGATCCGCGACGCCGCGCGGGTGCTGACCGGGTTGTCCGTCGCTCCGGTGATCGCGGCGACGATGTCTTCGTAGCTGACGTCGGAGGTGCGGAAGATGCCGTTGTTGCGGCCGAGCCGGAGGACGAGCACACGGTCGGCGACCGCCTGCACATCGGCCATGTTGTGGCTGATGAGGATGACCCCGAGGCCCCGCTCACGCAGACGCTCGATGAGGTTGAGCACCTCCGCCGTCTGCGCGACGCCCAGCGCCGCGGTGGGCTCGTCGAGAATGACGATGCGCGGCTCACCGATCAGCGAGCGCGCGATCGCGACCGTCTGACGCTGACCGCCCGAGAGGGAAGCCACGGCGATGCGTACTGAGGGGATCTTGGCCGAGAGCTGACGCAGCAGTTCCCATGCCTGCTGCTCCATGAGCTCCTCGTCGAGGGTGGCGGTGCCCCGCTCGCGACCGAGGAAGAGGTTGGCGACCACGTCGAGGTTGTCGCAGAGCGCCAGGTCCTGGAAGACCGTAGCGATGCCGAGCTCGCGTGACGCGGTCGGCGACGGAATCGACGCCGGTGCACCGTTGAAGGTGATGACACCGCTGTCGGCGGGGTGCACACCGGCGAGGATCTTCACCAGAGTCGACTTTCCTGCGCCGTTATCGCCCACCAGGGCGACGACCTCGCCGGGGTAGACGTCGAGGTCGATATCGGTCAAAGCCCTGACGGCGCCGAATCCTTTGGATACGCCTCGGATCGACAGGACGGGCTCACGCACAGCGTCATGCTGTTCGTCGAGGTCGGATGCTGTTGCCACGGAGATTCCTTCGCTTGATGGCCGCGGTGGCGGGGGAGCGCCGGCGACGCCGAGGGGGACGCTGGTGAAGGGCGTTGTGGACACATTGGAGTGGGCCGGGGGGGGAGGGCCCTCGACTGG
>NZ_JBQPQZ010000003.1:31978-312862 GCF_052266695.1 Microbacterium zouquanmingi | reverse complement strand
TTCGCAGGGGCGGGGTGCTGTTACCACGAAAACCCCTCCTTTTAGTGGCCGCGCTGCCGGCGACTCCCCCCCACCCCGGGGTGATCACTTGAGACCGTGCGCGGCGCACGCATCGGCGTAGGCCGCGGTGCAGATCTCGTCGATCGTGTACAGCTCGTCAGCGACGACGGTGTCCTTGATGTTGTCGACGGTCACCGCGACCGGCTTCAGCAGGAACGACGGGATCGCGTCGCCGCTCCCGGTGTCAGCGGTCGTGTCTGCCTTGGGCGACTCGCCCTTGGTCAGCGCGACAGCCAACTCAGCTGCCTGGTAGGCCTCGGGCTTGAATGCCTTGTATACGGTCATGAACTGGTCCCCGGCGAGGATGCGCTGGATGCCGGCAAGCGAGGCATCCTGACCCGTGACGGGAGGAAGCGGCGTGATGCCGCCGCCCTTCAGAGCCGCGATCGCGCCACCGGCGGTGTCGTCGTTGGCGTCGTAGACACCGGTGATCTGGTCACCGAACTTGGTCACCTGACCGGCGACCCAGTCCTGAGCCTTGGGCGGCTCCCATCCGGGCGTGTCGTACTCGGCGAGGACGGTCAGCCCGGATGCGTCGATGACGCTGTGCGCACCCTTCTTGAACTGCGCGGCGTTCGGGTCGGTCGGCGATCCGTTGACCATGATGATGCCCGAGTCCTCGGGCAGGCCGAGAACGCCCATCTGATCGACGAGTGCCTGAGCCTGCAGTTCGCCGACCTTCTCGTTGTCGAACGAGACGTAGTACGACACATCGGGGCTGTCGATGAGGCGGTCGTACGAGACGACAGGGATGTCTTTGGCCTTGGCCTGGTTGACGATCGCCGCGGCGGCCTTGCCGTCGAAGGGATCGAGCACCAGCACGTCGACACCCTGCGTGAGCATGGACTCGGCCTGCTGCTGCTGCTTGGCGGCGTCGCCGTCAGCGTTCGCGTAGAGCACGGTGCAGTCGGGGCAGAGCTCGGCGACCTTCTCTTCGAAATAGGGCTTGTCAGCGCTGGCGTAACGCTCGGTGACGTTGTCGGGAAGCAGGAGCCCGATCGTCGCGGCGGAGGCATCCCCAGTCTCGGCAGGAGCGGCATCGCCGGTCTGTGTGCCGTTGGAACACGCAGACAGCATGCCCAACGAAAGCGCGAGCGCGGTCGTAGCCACCAGCGCTCGCTTGGTTGTGTTCTTCATTGAAAACCTCCGTAGCTGTGCCGACCACTTTGGCGACATCTGAGCATGACAGGATTCAGCCATTGGCGTCAAGACTTGAATTCAAGCCATGAGAAGATCCGATTCGCGCACATTGGTCTCGTCGATCGCACGGACTGCGGCGCCCCTCGCAGCCGCTCCGATGCCCAGCTGTCCTGGCACGACGTCGGCAACGCCCTGACCGCTGACGATCATGGTGTTCTCCATCACCAGCCTGATCGGCCCGAGCAGCAGCTCCCCTGCGCGCGCGAAGTCGCCGCCGACGATGATCCGCTCCGGGTCGAACAGGTTGCAGAGGTTACCTGTCGCGAGCCCGATGTGCCGACCGGCCTCAGTCAGCGCGCGGATGCAGTCGGGGTCATTCGCCATCGCCCGAACGACGACATCGCCGACCTTGGTGATTCCCCCGGCATCCCCGAGCTTCTCGAGAATCGCAGGTCCCCCAGCGATCGCTTCCAAGCACCCCCGGTTGCCGCACCGGCACAGCGGACCATCCTCGAGAATCACCGTGTGCCCAAGCTCTCCGGCGGTGCCGTTGTGACCGCGCAGCAGCTGTCCGCCGAGCAGCAGGCCGGCGCCGATGCCGTCATCCACGTCGATGAAGACCACGTTCTGCTTGCCGCGCCCCGCGCCCAGTCGCGCTTCGGCGAGCGCTGCGAGATTCGAGGCGTTGTCGAGGAAGATCGGCTGCCGCAGCCGCCGATGCATGACATCCGCGATGTCGACTCCGGTCCAGCCGCGCAGGATGCCGCGCCCCGCGACGCGCCCCGTGGCCCGGTCGATCGGCGCCGAGATCGCCACCCCGACACCGCGCAGCTCATCGATGCCCGACTCGAGGTTCGAGAGGATGTCGGCGAGCAGGAGAGAGGCCCGATCGAGCTCGTTGTCGGCGCGGTGATCGCGCGCGAGCGGCATGTGGTTCTCGCCAAGCACGCTGCCGTTCACATCCGCAACGATGACCCGCAGATGGCGGGCGGCGACATGGATGCCGGCGACGAGACCCACTGCACGGGCGAAGGACACCAGCGTCGCTCGTCGTCCACTGCGAATGCTCGGCGTCGTGCGCAGGATTCCGGCCGCCGCGAGCTCTTTCACGATGTTCGAAACGGATGCTGCCGAAAGCCCCGTGACCGCAGCCAATTCGACCTGCGTGAGGCTGCCCTGTTTCTTGATCGCGGCCACCACACGGCGCCGGTTGGCTTCACGCAGTGAAGACTGTGAGCCCGGAGGACGCCTTTGTGATGTCACGACGACACTTTATCCGCGTCAGGCGCGGATACGCGAGCATCCGGCATTTCGCCACGCGCAAGGAATGTATGACCACACCCGCATGTTCACCTCTGTGATGACTGCTTCAGCCCCCGCTCTGTCCGTGCTCGACCTCGTTCCGGTGCGCACCGGCCAGACCAGCGCAGAGGCGATCAACGCCTCTCTATCGCTGGCCGAGACCGCCGACCGGCTCGCTTATCACCGCTACTGGTTCGCCGAGCACCACAACATGCCGGCCGTGGCATCCACGACCCCACCCGTGCTGATCGCGGCCGCCGCCGCGCGCACCAAGACCATGCGTCTGGGTTCCGGTGGCGTCATGCTCCCCAACCATGCGCCGCTCATCGTCGCCGAGCAGTTCGCGGCGCTCGAGGCCATCGCGCCCGGGCGCATCGACCTCGGGCTCGGTCGGGCTCCGGGCAGCGACCCCGTCATCACTCAGCTTCTCCGCGGCTCGGGGACGACCAGTGACGTGGAGCAGTTCCCCCGCCACGTACAGGACATCACGATGCTCCTCAGCAGCGAGGGTGCGACGGTGCGCTTCACGTCGGGCGGCGAGTACATCGTGCATTCGACGCCGGCAGCCACGAGCACGCCGGAGGTCTGGCTGCTGGGCTCGAGCGACTACTCGGCTCAGCTCGCGGCATCCCAGGGGCTACCCTACGTGTTCGCCAACCATTTCTCGGGCCAGGGGCTGGAGCGCGCGCTGGATCTGTACCGCACGAACTATCAGCCGAGCGAGGCGCACCCGGCACCTCGGACCTTCCTCACCGTCAACGTCGTCGCCGCCCCCACGCCCGAAGAGGCCGAGGCGCGGGCACTGCCGCAGCTGCGCATGATGTCGCGGCTGCGGTTGAACAAGCCGCTGATCGCGCTCGAAAGCGTCGACGAGGCGCTGGCCGCGGCATCCGACCCCGCGACCGATCAGGTCGTCGAGGCCGCCCGCTCACGCTGGTTCGTCGGCACCGGCGCGCAGGTCGCGACCCAACTGCGCGAGTTCGCGACGAAGTTCGGTGTCGACGAGGTCATGGTCTCCCCTGTCGCCGGCGCGTACGAGACAGAGCCGATGGATGCTCCGGCCGGCCGAGCCCAGACGCTCGAGCTCGTCGCCGCCGCGCTTTAGCGTCGGCGGCCGGGCGCGGGGCGCGGCGGGGGCGCGCGGGATGCTTTTCGCGGCTCGCAGGCCGGTTTAGACCCGAGATCCATCCCGCGCGCGCCAACCGACCCGGCCAACCGGCGCGACGAACGAGAACGAGCGGGTCAGGCCTCGGGCTCGCCGGCGATGAGGGCGCGCAGCCAGTCGCGCGCCTCGACGAACACGTCATCGGCGTAGCGCTCGGGGTACTGCACGATCCGGCGATCGGCCCGCGGGTACGACCCGAGGTAGACCACGCGTGGGCTGAAGCGGCGGATGCCGAGCAGCGCATCGGCCATCCGCTCATCGTGCACGTGTCCGTCCGCATCGATCACGAAGCGGTAGCGTCCGAGCGAATCCCCGATGGGGCGGGATTCGATGAGCGAGAGGTTGATGCCACGGGTCGAGAACTGCTCGAGCATGTCGAGCAGGGCTCCCGGCTGATCGTTCGGGAGCTCGACGATGAGCGAGGTCTTGTCTGCCCCGGTCGGATCCGGCGCTGTGGTCGTCCGCGTGACCAGCACGAAGCGGGTGACGGCCGACGTGTTGTCACCGATCTCGGAGGCGAGCACGTCGACGTCGTAGTGCGCCACGATCCCGGGAGGTGCGATCGCCGCCTGCGCGGGGGAGGTTCCCTCGAGCACGCCGATGGCGGATGCCACGTTGCTCGCTGCCGGAACATGGGAGTGGTTAGGCAGATGCTCGCCGAGCCAGGCGTGACACTGCGCGTAGGCCACGGGATGCGCGGCGATCGCAGAGACGTCCTCGAGCTTCGTTCCGCGAGGGGCGACGAGCACGAAATTAACCTTGACCAGGTATTCACCAACGATGCGCAGCCCCGGGAGCGTCGCCAGAGCATCCTGAGTCGTGGAGACGCCGCCCTCGATGGAGTTCTCGATCGCGATCATCGCCGCGTAGCTTCGCCCTTCGAGCACGTCCGCGAGCGCCTCGCCGACGTTGTGCACCGAACGGCGATCGTGCCCCCGAGCCTCGGCCACCTGATCGAGTGCTGCTTCGGTGAAGGTACCCGCTGGCCCCAGGTAGCTGTAAGTACGGCGTTCAGTCACGCGTTTCACCTTAGCCCCGTCCTCCCCTCACCCGCCTCATCATTCAGGATGCGCGCGCGCCCGTATCGGGGCACACTGGAAGCATGACCAGCCGTGCCGGCCTCCCCGCGGAGGAAAAAGACCTCATCGATGTCGACGCACTCATCGCCGCCTACTACGACCGGCACCCTGATCCCGCTGACCCCGCACAGCGCGTGGTCTTCGGCACGAGCGGCCATCGCGGCTCGTCGCTGGCCGGCAGCTTCAACGAGAACCACATCCTCGCCACCACGCAGGCGATCGTCGACTATCGCCGCACTCAGGGCATCACCGGCCCGCTCTTCCTCGGTCGCGACACCCACGCCCTCTCACTCCCCGCCGAGCGCAGCGCGATCGAAGTTCTGCTCGCAAACGGTGTGGATCTGCGCGTCGACTCCCGTGATTCGTACGTGCCCACCCCGGCTCTCAGCCACGCGATCCTCACGTACAACCGTGACCTGCCCTCGGATGCTGCCGAACGAGCAGACGGCATCGTCGTCACCCCTTCGCACAATCCGCCCCGCGACGGCGGCTTCAAGTACAACCCTCCGCACGGCGGCCCCGCCGACACGGATGCCACGAGCTGGATCGCAGACCGCGCGAACGAGCTGATCGAGGCTGGCATGGAAGGCGTGCAGGCCACGAGCTTCGCCGACATCGACTGGGACGCGCTGCAAAACTACGACTTCCGCGACGCGTACGTGCGCGACCTGCCCTCGATCATCGACCTCGACGCGATCAAGAACGCCGGTGTGCGCATCGGCGCTGATCCTCTCGGCGGAGCATCCGTCGACTACTGGGCCCTCATCAAGGAGATGCACGGCCTCGATCTCACGGTCGTGAACCCCGAAGTCGACCCGACCTGGCGCTTCATGACGCTGGATTGGGACGAGAAGATCCGCATGGATCCGTCCTCGCCGAGTGCGATGGCATCGCTCGTCGCGCGTCGCGCAGATTTCGACGTCCTCACTGGAAACGACGCCGACGCCGACCGCCACGGTATCGTCACTCCGGATGCCGGGCTCATGAACCCCAACCACTACCTCGCCGTCGCGATCGACTACCTGTTCTCGCACCGTGCGGAATGGCCGCGGGATGCCGCAATCGGCAAGACCCTCGTCTCGTCGATGATCATCGACCGCGTCGCCGAATCCCTCGGGCGCCGCCTGCTCGAGGTTCCCGTCGGGTTCAAGTGGTTCGTCCCAGGACTCCTCGATGGATCGGTGGCCTTCGGTGGCGAAGAGTCGGCCGGAGCATCATTCCTGCGCCGCGACGGATCCGTCTGGTCCACAGACAAGGACGGCATCCTGCTGTGCCTGCTGGCCGCCGAGATCATCGCGGTAACGGGCAAGTCCCCGTCGGAGCGCTATGCGGAGCTCGAGGCCGCGTTCGGAGCATCCGCGTACCAGCGCGTCGACGCACCGGCGACGCCGGAGCAGAAGGCGACGCTCTCTCGCCTCGCCCCCGAGTCTGTCACCGCGACGACGCTTGCCGGCGAGGAGATCACCGCCAAGCTCTCGAACGCTCCCGGAAACGGTGCGGCGATCGGCGGGTTGAAGGTGCAGACCGAGCACGCGTGGTTCGCCGCGCGCCCTTCGGGCACGGAGGACGTCTACAAGCTCTATGCCGAGAGCCTGCGCGGACCCGAACACCTCGCCGAGGTGCAGGCCGAAGCCCGCGCCGTGGTCTCGGCCGCGCTCGGTTCCTGAGGCAGGCGCCCGTCAGGTCGCCTCGGCGCCCGTCCAGGTCGCGGGCGCTTAACCGTTCGCAGCGCGCTCCGCGAGCGCCTCGCCGGCGGCGCGCAGCCAACGCGCCGGGTCGCGAAGAGCGGATGCTGAAGACCCCGCGAGATCAGTCAGCGAAGCGGATGCCGCGAAAAGCCCCGTGTCGGCATCCTCATCGATGCGTCCTGCGACGAGCATCGGCTTCACGCCGGCCTCCGCAGCAAGCGCAGCGACGAACGACGGCACCTTGCCATCACCGGACTGTCCGTCATAGGCGCCTTCGCCGGTCACGACGACGTCGCTGCCCGCGATCGCATCGGCGAGCCCGATGAGATGCGCGACCTCGGCGGCCCCTGGCGCGAGGCATGCACCCCAGACGATGAGTGCGCCGCCGACCCCGCCGGCAGCTCCCACTCCTGGCCTGTTGCTGTCAAGGCCCAGCAGGTCAGCGAGCTGCGCGAGGGCGGCATCCGTTCGCTCGATTTCGCCGGCGTCAGTGAGCCCCTTCTGTGGGCCGAAGACGGCCGCCGCCCCGCGAGGACCGGTCAACGGATTGGTGACGTCGGTGAGCACGTGCACCTCGGGAGCCGCGCGCAGACCGCTCAGGTCGGCGTGCGCGATGGCGGACAGTCCGCGCGCACCGAGAGGGACCTCCGCTCCGGACTCATCGAGGAATCGCGCGCCGAGCGCGCGCAGCATCCCGGTGCCGCCATCCGTCGATGCGCTGGATCCGATGCCGAGCACGACACGGGAGACTCCGTGGTCGAGAGCCGCGCTGATAGCCTGCCCGAATCCCGTGGAGTCGGCATCCCATGGGCGGAGCTCGTCCAGAAGCTCGATTCCCGATGTGGAGGCCATATCGATCACGGCCGTACCCGCGGGCGCCTCATCCGAGCCGGGCAGGAGCAGCCAGCTGGAGTCGATCGGGCGGCCTGCCGGTCCATCGACGCGCACCGGTATGCGCTGGACGCCCGCAACCGCGGCCTCGAATGCCGCGACGGTGCCCTCGCCGCCATCAGCCATCGGACGCAGAGTGAATTCGGCATCCGGATCGACCCCCAGCCAGCCCTCCGCAAGAGCGGATGCAGCCGCCAGCGCGGTGATCGTGCCCTTGAAACTGTCCGGTGCAAGAACGACCCTCACGAAGCGACTCCCTTCACGGACCACCCGGCACGGGTGTGCGTGGAGGTCATGAGCCGAGCCTACCGAGGTGTCCCGCCCGCGTAAGAACGCAAAGTCGCGGCCTCTGAAGCCAGCAGCGCGGGGTGATCATCTCGCACGAACTCGAGCAGCACCTCGCGCGGCGGTGTCTGCGCCGCGCCCACCGCCTCGAAGAACCGCCGCCACAACGACTCGCGCTCTTCGAGCAGCAGCCGCTGCGTCTGTGGCCACCACGAGAACGCATGCACGGCGCTGGTGTGCGCGGCGACAGCACGGTACTCGTCCAGCGCCGCGGCGTCGTCCGCGCCCACGCTCGGCTGCCAATAGGTCGTGAGCGCCTCAGGCGCCGCACCGACACCCGCGAGCAGGCGCAGCACGGCATCCGGGTTGTCAGCGAGAGTGCCGCGATGGAACTCGAGCGCCAAAGAGATCTGACGAGCGGATGCTTCGGCCACAGCATCCTTCAGCCTGCCGACGACCCGCGCGTACTGAGCGGGGGTCGCATCTCCAGAATCCACATCTCCGGCCCAGATGCGCACCCGATCCGCACCCAGGGCCTGTGCGCTGTCGAGGATCGGGGTGAGAGGCTCATCCGCACCCGCCCGGAAGTATGAACCGTAGGAGCAGACGTCGAGTCCCGCATCCCTCGTCCGCGCAGCGACCTGCGTTGCGCGCTCCGGATCTCCCGGCGGCACGTGCACGTCGCCGCCCCACTCGATGACCTCGAGTCCAGCTTCTGCGGCGAGCGGCACGATCTGCTCTGGCGCGAGGTGGCGAAAAGTCACCGAGCACAGTCCGAGCCGGATCGTCATGAGCTCATCTTCTCGTGCTCGCGCGCTCTACCAGGCGCGTCGGGATCAGTATCGAGGGCGTCGATTCTGCGTGCTCGATACCCGCGATCAGCGCGGCCACCGCGGCCTCGGCGAGCGCGGGAAAGTCCTGCCGGATCGTCGTAAGGGGCGGACGGTAGTTCGCGGCATCCGGAACATCATCGAAACCGATCACGCTGACGTCTTCAGGTACGCGGCTGCCGTGTTCAGCAAGAGCGCGCATGAGCCCGAGCGCCATCTGGTCGTTCGCGCAGAACACCGCAGTCGCGCTCTCGAGAGCGGCCGCTGCGGTATAGCCCGACTCCGCCGACCAGTCACCGCGAACGATCGCTGGCGCATCGATCCCGGCATCCTGCAACGTCTCGCGCCAGCCACGCTCACGCTCGGCCGCGGCGAAGGAGTCCGCCGGGCCCGCCAGGTGATGCACGGTCGCGTGCTCTCCCTGCAGCAGATGACGCGTCGCCTGGGCGGCGCCGCCGGCATGATCGCTGCTCACCGTGCTGACGAAAGCAGGCTCCGAGGCGTCTGACGCACCGTCGACGACCACGAGCCGGAGCCCTGCCGGAGAGTCCGCCGCCCGAGTGAGAGCCGACGCCTCGTTCAGAACGATCGCGCCATCAACGCCCTGATCCTGCAGCCTGTCGAAGGCCTCGGCGATGCTGCCCGCGGCGGTCACGACCAACAGTGCGTAGCCACGGCGTTCAGCCGCTTCGGCTGTGGCCTGCAGCATCCGGGAGTTGCCGACCGTCGCGAGCGTCGTCACGACCAGTCCGATCGTGTGGGTGCGCCCTGTACGCAGCGCGCGGGCGGCGCGATGGGGTCGGTAACCGAGCTCGGCCATCGCCTTCTCGACCCGCGCACGGGTGGCAGGGTCGACTCGGGGGCTGTCGTTGACGACGCGCGACACGGTCTGCCCCGAGACTCCGGCTCGGCTGGCCACCATCGCCATCGAAACGCGCCCGGGCACAGCACTGCGGCGCTTTCGGGGCGGTTTCTGGCCGAGTAGGTCGTCGGTCACCGGCATCCTCCGCTCACGATCTGCTCGCACAACTCCTGAATGTTGACGTTACCACCGCTCGCCGGGTAACGTGTTTACGTGAACATCGAAGAATCTCCGGAGTTGTGCACGCCGACCGAGCTCAGCGCCGGCGTCATCAAGCGCTCCACCCGCCTCGCTGATGGCCGAGAACTGTTTTACTACGACGATCCGAGCACCTCGCTCGGCGCCGAGCGCGCCATCGACGCCCGCGCCCTCGACCCGCGCCCGGACAGCGCGAACATGCGCCTCGATGTGCTCACCGGCGATTGGATCACCGTCGCCGCGAACCGCCAGAACCGCGTCATGATGCCCTCGGCCGACTCCGATCCCCTCGCACCGCAGTCGCCGACGAACCCGTCCGAGGTTCCTTCGCTCTACGACGTCGCGGTGTTCGAGAACCGCTCCCCCGCCTTCGGACCCGCTCTAGCCGAGGCTCTGGGCACCGCCCCCGCCGCATCGAACCCGCCCCGCGGCCTCGACGATCTCGCCGCGCTCAGCCTCGGCCGCACCCGCACTTCCGTCGGCCGCTGCGAGGTCGTGTGCTTCAGCCCTGACCACTCCGGATCTTTCGGAACCCAGTCGGTCACCCGCGCCCGCACCGTCATCGAGGCCTGGGCTGATCGCACGGCCGCGCTGTCGAAACTTCCTGGCATCGAGCAGATCTTCCCGTTCGAGAACCGCGGCGAAGCGATCGGCGTCACCCTTCCCCACCCCCACGGACAGATCTACGCGTACCCCTACGTCACGCCGCGCACGACCCGCGCACTCGAGAGCATCGACCGCACCTCGCCGGATCTGTTCCAGCGCATTCTCGAGTCGGAACGGGACTCCGAGCGCGTCGTGTTCCGGGGCGAGCACTGGACCGCCTTCGTGCCCTTCGCCGCACGCTGGCCCCTCGAAGTGCACCTCATGCCGAACAGGCAGGTGCCCGATTTCGCTGAGACCACCGTCGCTGAGCGCGATGAGCTGGCTCCGCTGTACCTGAAGCTACTCAAGGGCGTCGATGCGCTCTATGACACCCCCACCCCGTACATCGCTGCGTGGCACCAGGCGCCGGTGAACATCGGCCGCGACACGGTCCGTCTGCACCTGCAGCTGACGAGCCCACGCCGCGCTGCCGACAAGCTCAAGTTCCTCGCTGGATCCGAGGCCGCCATGTGGGCCTGGGCCGCTGAAGTCACCCCCGAGCAGGGCGCGGAGCGGATCCGCGAAGCCATCGCACGCGCAGAATCAGGTAACGCATGACCACTCAAGAAGCCGCTCTCGCTCTGTTCGCCGAGCTCACCGACAGTGCTCCCGCCGGCGTCTGGTCGGCGCCGGGGCGCGTGAACCTGATCGGTGAGCACACCGACTACAACGATGGTTTCGTGCTGCCGTTCGCCATCCCGCATCGCACATATGCCGCTGTCGGCATCCGTGATGACGCACGCATTCGCGTCGCATCCACCTTCGCCGAAGCACCCGTCGAAGTCGCCCTTGATGAGCTGAACGCGCTGTTCCCGACAGCATCCGGCACTGAGCCCGCCGTCCCGGAGTGGGCCGCATATCCGCTCGGCGTCGCTTGGGCGCTGCAGCTGGCCGGTGCCACGGGCGCAGGCGTCGACATCGCGATCGCCTCTGAGGTCCCCGTCGGTGCCGGACTGTCATCCTCGGCCGCGATCGAGGGTGCTGCCGCGGGCGCGCTGAACGATCTGTGGAACGCCGGCCTCGACCGGACGGCCCTGGCCCGCATCGGCCGCCGCGCCGAGAACGAGGCAGTGGGCGCACCAACCGGAATCATGGATCAGATGGCCTCCATGCTCGGCGAGCGCGATCGCGCACTGTTCCTGGACTGCCGCACGCTCGAGACGAATCTCGTCACGCTCGGGATGGCTGATGCGGGCCTTGAGATCCTCGTGATGGACACGCAGGTGAAGCACGCACACGCCACCGGCGGCTACGGCGAGCGCCGGGCGTCCTGCGAGCGGGGCGCAGCCCTCATGGGCACCACCTCGCTGCGCGACGTCTCGATCGACGACCTGGCTCGTGCGGAAGAGATCATGGACGACGTCACCTTCCGGCGTGTGCGCCACATCGTCACCGAGAACCAGCGTGTGCTCGACACGGTTCGCCTGCTGGGTGAGAGCGGAGCGCACGCGATCGGCGATCTGCTCGTCGCTTCCCACGAGTCGATGCGCGATGATTTCGAGATCTCGACGCCCGAGCTCGATCTCGCGGTCGCGACGGCGCTGTCAGAGGGCGCTATCGGTGCGCGAATGACGGGCGGCGGCTTCGGCGGTGCGGCGATCGCACTGGTCGAGCACTCGGCCGTCGAGCGCGTGTCGAGCGCCGTGATCGCAGCCTTCTCAGCATCCGGATTCACTGCACCGCACATCTTCTCGGTGGCTCCGGCCGCCGGTGCCCACCGCGACGTATGATCTGCGAACCCGCAACACCACGCCGAGACTCACACGATTCGCCGCCGGTTCGGCGTGGTGTTGCAGTTTCGGGGAGAATATAACGGACCTAGTGGAGGAACATATGTCCTGGATCGTCACCGGCGGTGCCGGCTACATCGGAGCACACGTCGTTCGTGCCCTCGCGACAGCCGGGCTCACCCCCGTCATCATCGACGATCTCTCCAGCGGGCAGACGTCCTTCATTCCCGAGGGCGTGCCGTTCGTCGACGGCAGCATCCTCGACCGCGAACTCGTCGAAAAGACGCTGCGCGACCACAACGCCGAGGGCGTCATCCACGTCGCCGGTTTCAAGTACGCCGGTGTTTCCGTGCAGCGTCCGCTGCACACCTACGCACAGAACGTCGAGGGCACCCGCGTGATCCTCGAGGCGATGGATGCCGCAGGCGTCCAGAACATCGTGTTCTCCTCATCCGCCGCGGTCTTCGGCACGCCTGACGTCGCGCTCGTCGTCGAAGAGACCGCGAAGAAGCCGGCGAGCCCGTATGGCGAGTCCAAGCTGATCGGCGAGTGGATGCTGCGCGACCAGGCGATCGCGACGGCCGACAGTGGGGCGCCGCTGCGCCACACCTCGCTGCGCTACTTCAACGTCGTCGGCTCCGCAGACCCGACGGTCTACGACGTCAGCCCGCACAACCTCTTCCCGATCGTGTTCGAGAAGCTTCTCGCGGACGAGATTCCGCGCATCAACGGCGACGACTACGACACCGAAGACGGCACGAATGTGCGCGACTACGTGCACGTCGGCGACATCGCAGCCGCCCACGTCGAGGCTGCGAAGCGCCTCGCGTCCGGAGCATCCATCGAGGCCGCCTACAACCTCGGCTCCGGTGATGGCCTCTCGGTGAAGCAGATCATGGATGCCATGGTCCGCGTCACCGGCATCGATTTCACGCCCGAGATCGGGCCCCGCCGCGCCGGCGACCCCGACCGCATCGTCGCAACAGGAGAGCTCGCAGCCCGCGATCTCGACTGGAAGATGCGCTATTCGGTCGACGAGATGGTGCGCACGGGCTGGGACGCCCGCCGCAACGCCGGCTGAGCGATGCTCATCCGGCCTGCCGCACTCGCGGATGCCCGCGGCATTGCCGCCGTGCACGTTCGCTCCTGGCAGTCTGCATATCGCGGTCTCATGCCGCAGCACGTACTCAACGCACTCGTCGTCGAGGATCGCGCAGAGCGCTGGCGTGGAATCCTCACTGACCCACACCCGCTGACACTCGGCACGTTGGTTGCCGAAAGCGACGGTGAGATCCTCGGCTGGGTATCGTTCGGCGCGGGACGCGATGAGGGCGCGGATGCCGACGGCGAGGTGTACGGAATCTACAGTGACCCCCGCTCCTGGTCGGCCGGAGTCGGGCACGCACTTCTCGCCGCCGCTGAAAGGGCGCTCATCGAGGCTGGATATCGCACAGCGTTTCTCTGGGTGCTCGATGGCAATGAGCGGGCAGACTCTTTCTACGAGCGCCAGGGCTGGACGACAGATGGCGCGACCAAGATCGAGGAGCGTCCGGAGCTGACTCTGCGCGAGCATCGGCGCATCAAGCCGCTGCACTGATGCCGAACCGGACGCGAGGCTACTCTGACAGAGACTAAGGAGCACGCGTGACCGACTCCCCCATCGTGCAGACCGCTTCCGGACCCGTGCGAGGTTTCTGGCGCGATCACGGAACGCCCGAAGCCTCCGCTGCCTTTCTCGGCATCCCGTTCGCGAAACCGCCCGTCGGCGACCTGCGTTTCGAAGCACCCACGCCGCCGGAGCCCTGGACACAACCGCTGGACGCCACCGCCTACGGCGCGACCGCGCTGCGCATCTCGGGCGTCGACAATCTGATCCCCGAACCCGCGGTCCCGGGCAAGAGCACGCTGAACGTGAACGTGTTCACTCCGGCGCTCGGTTGCTCGCTGCCTGTGCTCGTCTGGATCCACGGCGGCGGCTACACCGAGGGATCCCCCGCGAGCCCCTGGTACGACGGAGCACGGTTCAATCGCGACGGCGTCGTCACCGTAACGATCTCGTACCGGCTCGGTTTCGACGGCTTCGGGTACATCGAGGGCGCACCCGCGAACCGCGGGGTGCGCGACTGGATCGCCGCCCTCGAGTGGGTGCAGCAGAACATCGCCTCCTTCGGCGGCGACCCGTCGCGCGTCACGATCGGAGGGCAGTCCGCAGGTGGTGGTGGTGTCCTGACACTGCTCGGGATGCCGCAGACGCAGCACCTCTTCCATCAGGCGATCTCGCTCTCGGGTGCCCTCGCCGATGTGCCGCTGCCGACAGCCCGTGCACGCGCCGAGCGCATCGCCGAGCTCGGCGATGTCGCGCCCGACGTCGACGGATTCCGCCGTCTCACCGAGCGTCGGATCCGGCAGCTGCAGCCGAAGGCCGCAACGCCTCGCAAAGGCATCGGGATGGTGCGAGATCTACTGACCGATGGACTTCCGTGGGGGCCGATGGTCGACGGGGAGCTGATCACACGCCCGACGGTCGATTCACTCGCAGCAGGCGTCGGCGCCGACAAGCCCCTGCTGCTCGGCGCTACCGACGACGAGTTCACGATGGTCGCCGAGAGAGAAGGCGGAAAGCTCCGGCGTGTGCCCGCGGGCGTTCTGCTGATGCCGTTCTTGCGCAAGCGCACGGTCAGGCGCGCCTACCTCGCTGCCAACGCCGCTCAGCGCAAGAAGGGTGGAGTGGCGCTCGTCGGGCGGTTCATCAGTGATCACGTGTTCCGCGTGCTCATCCCCCGCGTCGCCGAAGCACGACGTGAGGCGGGTGCCGCCACCTGGGCGTACCGATTCTCGTGGGTGTCTCCGGTGAAAGGCTGGGCATGTCACTGCCTCGACGTGCCGTTCTGGTTCGATGGGCTCGACAGGGAGAAGGTCACGAATCTCGCGGGGCCGAATCCGCCGCAGTCGCTCGCGGACGATATGCACGGCGCGGCTGTGCATTTCATCGTGGACGGCGACCCGGGGTGGCCCGCCTGGGCGACTGCCCCCGGCATCGCCCGGGTGTTCGGCGGCGATGGAGCCGAGGTCGCAGAGGATGCTTACGACAGCGTCCTTGCGCTGGTGTGAGCTTCTCTGCGGGGTACGGGAGAAGGTTTTCCCGACTCCAGGTCGACCTGAAGCCGGGAAAACCTTCTGCCATCACCGGGTCACGAGTGTTCGAGCCGCTCGACGATCTCCGCGACCAACGCTTCGGGCGCGCGATCGACGGTCACGTCGAACCCGGCCTCATCCTCGCCCAGGTCCTCGAGTGTCTCCAGCTGCGAGCCGAGGAGAGTCGCCGGCATGAAGTGATCCGTCCGTGCCTCCGCGCGCGACGACAGTCCGGCAGCGTTGCGCTGCCGTCGATTTCTATTTCGTGAACTCCGGCTCGGCCGAGAGGATGCGCCCGCCGATGGAGTCGGTGAGATAGAGCCGTGGTCGACAGGGCTGGAGTGCGGGAGCTCCCCGGTCACGAGGACCTCTCCGGTGGCGGCACCGATTGTGACCATGGTGCTGTTCGCAGCATCGGTCACGTAGACCACGTCGCCATGAGCGGCGATCGCCGGGTGCGGCTGCTGCCACTCGCTCGGGCCCTCCATGCGTCGATCGCGTCGTAGGATGCCGTGATCGCACCGGTCGCCGGATCGATCACGTGCAGCTTGCCGTCAGAACGGCCGCGCGATCAGAGAGTCGTAACCTCAGCGTGCGGCATCCGCTTGCGCATGACCCGCACGGCCTCTGAGCTCTCGTCGACGAGGACGGCGTCGCGGCCGAGCGCCGATGCCACCGCCCCTGTCGTTCCCGAACCCGCGAAAAGATCAAGAACCCGGTCGCCCGGGCGGCTGGAGGCCTGCACGATCCGCCGAAGAATGCCCTCGGGCTTCTGCGTCGGGTAGCCGGTCTTCTCCCGCCCGGTCGTCGGCACGATCGTGTGCCACCAGACATCGGTGGGGAGCTTGCCGCGCGCCGCCTTCGCGGCCGTGACGAGGCCGGGCGCCATGTACGGCTCACGGTCGATATCGTCGGCATTGAACACGTGACCGCCAGGGGTCTTCACGTAGACCAGGATCGTGTCGTGCTTGGTCGGCCAGCGCCTGCGCGACTTCGCGCCGTAGTCGTAGGCCCAGATCAGCTCGTTGAGGAAGCAGTCGCGGCCGAACACGGCATCGAGCATCACCTTGGCATAGTGCGCCTCGCGGTAGTCCAGGTGCAGGTACAGGGTGCCGTCGGCGGCGAGCAGGCGCCAGGCCTCCTCGAGCCGCGGCATGAGGAAGGCGCCATAGTCGTCGAAGCGGTCGTCGTAGGTTCGCAGCATCCCCCGGACACGCTCGTATTCGTGTCCGTGGAACCCGTGCCGGATCTCGCGGATAGGCCGATCCGCGGGCTTCGCGGCGGCCTCGCCCTCGCCACTCGTTGCATAACTCCTGAGCTTTTCTCCAGTTCCGCTTGCTTCCGGCCCCGAATCAGCCGAATCGGCCGATTCTTCAGGAGTTGTGTGCGCGGAAGCAGGCTGATCCGCGTCGGGCTGCGTACGCCGGGCGGTGACGATCTGCCGCTCCTGTGCCCTGCCGGTGTTGAACGGCGGGTCCAGATACACGAGCGTGAACGAGGCCGATGGCAGCGTTCGCGCGACGTCGAGATTGTCGCCCTGGATGATCGATACCGCCCCGATCTGGGGCGACTCTGGTGAAACCTCGCTCACGGCACGCGATGCAGCCACGCATCGGTGGCGAACTTCGACTCCACGAGGGCTTCAGCGTCAGCGTATTCGTCAGAGGTGACCGCGCCATCCTCGGCATCCGTCAGCGAACGG
Organism: Microbacterium zouquanmingi; assembly: GCF_052266695.1. Classification (NCBI taxonomy): domain Bacteria; kingdom Bacillati; phylum Actinomycetota; class Actinomycetes; order Micrococcales; family Microbacteriaceae; genus Microbacterium; species Microbacterium zouquanmingi. Next base: position 296,150 of record NZ_JBQPQZ010000003.1, on the reverse strand, counting down.
AACGTCGCCTTGAAGCTCTCGATGATCTCGGCGCGGCTGAGGCCGGTCTGCGTGCGCAGCGGGTCGACGCGCTTGGCGGCCGACGCCGTGCCCTTGTCGCTGAGCTTCTCCTTGCCGATGCGCAGCACCTCGGTCATGACCTGACCGTCGATGTCGTACGAGATGGTCGCGTGGTGCAGCACTCCGCCGTTGGCGAGACGCTTCTGCGCTGCCCCGCCGATCTTGCCGGTCGGACTCGCGATGTCATTGAGCGGCTGATAGGTCGCATCGATTCCGACCGAGCGCAGCGCCTGCAGCACCCAATCGTCGAGGAACGCGTAAGAGTCGGCGAAGGTGAGACCCTGCACGAGGGATGCCGGCACGTACAGCGAATATGTGATGATCTGCCCGGCGGCCATGAGCATCGCACCGCCGCCGGAGATCCGCCGGACGACATCGAAGCCGTGCTTGGCTGCCCCCTCGGGGTCGACCTCGTTGCGATACGACTGGAAGGAGCCGATGACGACAGCGGATTCCTCCCACTCCCAGATGCGCAGCGTCGGCCGGCGACGCCCCTCACCGACGCGCGAGGTCAGCACCTCGTCGAGCGCGAGGTTCATGCGCGGAGATACGGCCTTCTCGTGCACGATCTCCCAGTCGAAGTCACGCCATCCCGGCGCGGTCACGAGAGCGCGGCGCACCGCGGTGCCGACGGATTCCGGGTTGAACCCGAGCAGTTGTGCGCCAGCAGGAAGAGCCGCGCGCACGGCATCGGCGATCACCGTGGCATCCGATTCAGCCGGCAGCCCGTTCACCGCCGCATTGATGTCCTCGAGAGCCGAGTCTGGCTCGAGGAAGAAGTCGCCAGCGAGACGGAAGTCGGTCAGCCGACCGTCAGCGACCTCGACATCGACGACGACGAGCTTTCCACCGGGAACCTTATACTCACCATGCACCCCTCCAGCCTACGGCCCGCACGGTCAGCTGGCGGGGATGTGCTTGTCGAGCCAGGTGAGCACATCGGCGCGCACCTCACGCTGCTGCAGCTCGTTGAACACCTCATGGCGGGCGTCGGGGTACACCAGGGTCGTGACGTCGGTGAGACCGGAACGGCTGCGGTAGTCATCGGCGAGCTTGTGCACGCTGATGGCCCCGCCGACCGGATCGTCGCGTCCGACGATGAGCAGCAGCGGGATGTCTCTGCCGAGGTTCTTCGCCGGCCGCCCGTAGAGCTTGAGCGCTTCGATCGGTCCGAACAGCTTGAGCAGGGGGACGTTCGTGGTGAGCGGATCTTCGTCGAATGCCTTCCACACCGCGGGATCACGGCTGAGCCACTCGTAACCGGTCGCGTCCTTGCTCTCCCAGCGCGCGTTGAGCGGCGCGGCGTTCAGCCCGCGCGGCGTCAGATGCGCAGAGCCGGAGAGAATCACGGCATCCCACGCCTCCGGATGCGCGTTCACCAGCTTCTGCGCGAGGAAAGACCCCCACGAGTGTCCGAGCAGCACCAGCGGAAGCTCCGGGTGCTCCTCGCGGATGATGCCGGTCAGCTGCCAGACGGCGTCGACCGCTGCACGCAGACCGCCCTTACCGAGCCTGCCCAGCTTCGCGGGCCCGCCGTGCTGACGAAGGCCTGTGCGCCCGTGACCGCGGTGGTCGTCCGCGTACACGATGTACCCCGCTCTGGTGAGAGCGGCGATCAGCTTGCCATAGCGGCCGGCGTGCTCACCGACGCCGTGGAGCAGCTGCACGACCGCCCGCGGAGTTCCCTCTGCCGCATGGACGTCATAGACGATCGTGACGCCGTATGCGTCAGTGAACTCAGAAGTCTGGGGCATGGGATGAGTCTACGGTCGTACTGGTCGCAGCCCCAGCGCTTCCCGAACTGCGTGCGCAGCATCCCGATCAGTGACCTCATACCCCCCGACGCCGTCGTCCGCAGATCCCATCCGCACACCGCTGTCGGCTGTCATCATTCGCTTCGCCGAGAAGTGCACGGCGTCGACACCGGTGGCGGCGAGAGCCGGGGCGGATGCCGCATTCACGCCGCTGCCCGCCATGACCTCGATTCGGCCTGCGGCCGCGGAGACCATCGCACGAAGAGTGTCGATTCCGTCGATCGCGGCGGATGCTCCGCCCGAAGTCAGCACGCGACGAAGGCCGAGCTCGATCGCCATCTCCAGAGTTGCGACGGGATCGGCAGTGACGTCGATCGCGCGGTGCAGCGTGACGCATGCTCCGCCGGCCGCATCCCGAAGGCGCGCCACGTCGTCGAGGTCCAGAGCGCCGGAGGCATCCAGTGCCCCCACGACGACGCCGGCGGCACCCGCACGCGCCGCGAGTTCGACGTCGCGCACAGCGATGGCGATCTCGTCGCTGTCGTAGTGGAAGCCACCCGCGCGCGGCCGGATCAGTACGTGGATCTCCGGACCGCCATCCCCTGCGGCATCCAGCGCCAGCTCGAGGGTTGCGGGAGACGGCGTGAGTCCGCCGAGCGCGAGCGCCTGGGTCAGCTCGACGCGTGCGGCACCGACTTCCCGTGCGATGCGCACTCCGGCGGAATCCTGAACGGCGAGTTCGAGCGCGATAGTCACAGGATCCATTCTGCTCCTCGTTCTGAGCCGCTCTTCAGCAAACTTAGTTAGACTACCTAAGTAATGACTGAACCTGATCTTCTGCACACCACCGCCACCGATCTGCGCCTGGCGACCTTCCGACTCGCACGCAGACTCCGTCGCGAACGCGCAAGCGACAACATCAGCGATGCGCAGTTCGCTGTCCTCGCCTCCCTGCGCGCGCATGGACGCCTCGCGATCGGCGAACTCGCACAGCGCGAACGAGTGAGCGCACCCACGATGTCGAGCTCGGTGGATGCCCTCGCCCAAGCCGGCCTCGTGCTGCGCGTGCCCGCTGAAGACGACCGACGACGCGTGTACATCGAGATCACGGCTGCCGGGACCGCCATCGTCAGCGCCACCGTGCAGAAGCACGATGCCGCCCTCGCCGCCGCTCTTGCCGAGTTCGACTTCAGCGAGAAGGAACTGCGCACACTCCAGGAAGCGGCGGCTCTGATGCGGAAGGTGGCCGAGCGATGACAGCAATGTTCCGCTCCTTTGCGACGTTCAACTACCGCACCTGGTTCATCGGCGCAGTCGTCTCAAACGTCGGCACGTGGATGCAGGCCACCGCCCAGGACTGGGTCGTTCTCACCGAGCTCACCGATAACGACGCCACCGCGATGGGTGTCACGATGGCGCTTCAGTTCGGGCCGCCGCTGGCGTTGGTGAGCGTGACCGGATGGGTCGCTGACCGGTTCGATCGGCGTAAGATCCTGCTGGTCACGCAGATCACGCTCATGATGCTCGCACTCGCCGTCGCAGCTCTCCTGCTGACCGGTGTGATGACGCTGCCGCTGATGTTCTGCTTCGCTCTCGCTTTCGGTGTGACCAACGCCTTCGACGCTCCCGCCCGACAGGCGTTCGTCTCCGACATGGTGGCGGTGGAAGACGCCTCGAACGCCGTCGCGCTCAACTCGGCATCGTTCAACATGGCGCGCCTGATCGGGCCCGCCGTGGCAGGACTGCTCATCGTCGCGGTCGGCACCGGCTGGGTGTTCGTGATCAATGCGGTCACGTTCCTGGCGATGCTCATCGCTCTGGCCGTCATGCGCACGGGCGAGCTGCTCCCGCGCGTCTCGAGCAAGGGACGCAACGGCCTTGCCGAGGGCTTCCGCTACGTGTGGGCTCGCAGCGATCTCAAGGTCGTCTTCGTCATGGTGTTCCTGCTCGGGGCGTTCGGGATGAACTTCCCGATCTTCGCCTCCACGATGGCTCTGGAATTCGGCCGGGGCGCCGACGGCTACGGGGTGCTGAGCTCGGTGCTCGCGATCGGCTCACTCGCCGGCGCACTGCTGGCCGCCCGGCGCGACCGCGCCAGAGTGCGCGTGCTCATCGTTGCCGCAGGGGTGTTCGGCGTCGCATCCGTCGTGTCTGCGGGGATGCCGAGCTACTGGTCGTATGCGGTCGTGCTCATCTTCGTCGGGTTCTCGACGGTGACCATGCTCACCACGGCCAACGGCTACGTGCAGACCACCACCGACCCCGCTCTGCGCGGTCGGGTGCTGGCTCTCTACATGGCCGTCGTGATGGGCTCGACGCCGATCGGTGCGCCGATCGCTGGATGGATCACCGATATCGCGGGCCCACGCACCGCGATCATGGTCGGCGGCATCGCCGGCCTGCTCGCAATGGCGGTCGGACTCACCTGGATCATCGCATCCGGTCGACTGCGTCGCCACGAGAGCAGCAAGTTCCGTCTCACGCTCGACGAGACCCTGCCGATCTCGGTCGTGCGTCCTGACCCTGTGGAGTTCAGCGACGAAGTCGCCGCTGCAACGACACCGATCCGCCTGCCGAAGCGGCGGTGACCGCGCGCGGCCACCCGCCTCCACCCCGCCGCGACCGCAGGGCCGACACAACGGGGGCCGACACGCCACTTGTCGGACTCTTCTGTCGAATAAGTCCTACATCTGACGTGTCGACCCCCGGAATGACACGAGCGCGAGGCTAGCCCTCCAGGACGAGCCGGAGCTGCTCGAGCGCCCAGTCGATCTCGGTCGCGCGGATCACCAGCGGCGGTGCGATGCGGATCGTCTGACCGTGCGTGTCCTTCACGAGCACTCCGCGGTCCATGAGCTTTTCGCTGATCTCGCGGCCGGTGCCGCGGGCCGGGTCGATATCGACGCCGGCCCAGAGCCCGGCAACCCGGATGCCGGTGACGCCGTGACCGACGAGCTTCTCGAGCCCTTCGGCGAGGTGCGCGCCGAGCAGACGCGCGCGCTCCTGGAACGCGCCGGTCTCGAGCATCTCGACCACGCGCAGCCCGACGGCCGCAGCGAGCGGATTGCCGCCGAAGGTCGAACCGTGCTCGCCGGGACGGATGACCCCGAGAACGTCGCGGTCTCCGACCGCTGCGGAGACAGGCAGGATGCCGCCGCCGAGAGCCTTTCCGAGCAGGTAGAGGTCAGGAACGACACCCTCACGGTCGCACGCAAAGGTCTCACCGACCCGGCCGAGACCCGCTTGGATCTCATCGGCGATGAACAGCACGTTCTTCTCATCGCAGATCTCGCGAATCCGCTTCAGGTAGCCGTCCGGCGGGATGATGACCCCGGCCTCGCCCTGGATCGGCTCCACCAGGACGGCTACGGTCTCTTCCTTGATGGCCGCGGCGATCGCATCTGCATCGCCGTAGGGCACGACATCGAAACCGGGTGCGAACGGGCCGAAACCGTCGCGCGCCGTGTCGTCATCACTGAAGCTGACGATCGTCGTGGTGCGGCCGTGGAAGTTCCCGGCCGCAACGACGATCCGCGCCTTGCCCTCGGCAACGCCCTTGACCCGGTATCCCCAGGCGCGGGCGACCTTGATGCCGGTCTCGACGGCCTCGGCTCCGGTGTTCATCGGCAGCACGAGTTCCTTGCCGCACAGGCGCGCGAGCGCCTCGGCGAACGGTTCGAGCTGATCGTTGATGAACGCGCGGCTCGTGAGCGTCACGCGCCCCAGCTGGCGCGTCGCCGCGCCCACGAGGTCCGGATGCCGGTGTCCGAAGTTCACGGCCGAATAGGCCGCGAGCAGATCGAGATAGCGCTTGCCCTCGACGTCAGTGACCCACACCCCCTCACCGGTGGCGATCGTCACCGGGAGCGGGCGGTAGTTCTCTGCGACGTGCGCCTGCGCACGGTCGGGAGCTGCTGTCATTTCGCGCCGCGCAGCTCGAGGGTGCAGCACTTGATGCCGCCACCGCCGAGCAGCAGCTCGGAGAGGTCGACCATGATCGGGTTGTACCCGCGCTCGCGCAGCTGCGCTTCGAAGCCCTTGGCGCGCGGCGAGATGATGACGTTGTACCCGTCACTGGCGGAGTTCAGCCCGAACACCGAGCCGTCCTCGTCCGAGACGAGGATCGCGTCAGGGTAGCGCTCTTCGAGAATGGCGCGGCTGGCCTCATCGAAAGCACCGGGGAGGTAGGCGATGTTCGCACGCTCGGGTCCGCCATCAGCCACACCCTCGACTGGATCAAGCACTGCGATCGCGGTGTCGAGGTGGTAGAAGCGGGGGTCGATGAGGTTGAGAGAGACGACCTCACGGCCGAAGACCTCACCGACCTCGCGGTGGCTGTCGCCTGTGGAGCGGAAGCCGGTTCCGGCGAGGATCGTGTCTCCGACGAGCAGGAAGTCGCCCTCGCCCTCGTTGACCTCTTCGGGCATGACGGTGTCGAAGCCGTTCGCGCGGAACCACTCGGCGAAGGCCGGTGATTCTCCCTGTCGCTCGACGAAGCGGAACTCCGGAACGTACGCGCGGCCGTCGATGACGAAACCGCCGTTGGCGGTGTAGACCATGTCGGGATAGCCGGCGAGCGGTTCGATCAGCTCGACCTCGTGGCCGAGTTCGAGATACAGGTCGTAGAGCTTCTGCCACTGAGCGACCGCATTGGCGGTGTCGGTGGGCCGTGCCGGCTCCATCCACGGATTGATTTTGTAGCTGACGGTGAAGTGCTCTGGACGGCACATCAGGTAGCGCCGGTGGTGCGCGGTGCGGGTGTTCGAGGGGGCGGTGATGGTTTCAGGCGTCGACATCATTCTCCTTGAGAGGGTCGGGCGGACGCTGTCCAGAGGCCCGGCGGAAGTTCGACCCACCGTGCCCGAGGCTCAGGGGCTACGGCGAAGAAGATGCGACACAGGCACGCCAGCTCTTATTCTCGCATCCGTTCCTGGATCTTCGCCAGCGCTCCGCCCGGAACCATCAGCCTTCGTCGGGCGAGCCGAACAACCCCTGCCCCTGCGAGTGCAGCAGGTTGTATGCGTCAAGGAATGTCTGCGGCAACTCCGACTCGGGCATGCCGGCGCGCGCGAGCAGCAACCCCAACAGGCCCTGCGCAGGCGGCGTCAGCGGCTTGTCTTTGTGCGCGTGAGCGGGGTGCGCGTCGGTCTTCTCGGGATTGAGCGGAGTGAACGTCGGGAATGTCTTCGGCCAGTCCGACGGATGCCGCGGCTTGTCGAGGTTGATGATGCTGAACAGGTCATTCGCCGTCGCGTCCCGTTGCGTGAGCGGCTTCAACCCGTGCAGACGATTCAGCGTCGAGATGACAGCACCGTGATGCATCTCGTCATTGATGACGGTTCCGGACCGCGTGTAGGCCGATACTGCGATCGCGGGCACTCGGCATCCGAGCCGATCGAATTCGAACCCCATCTCGCCTGCCCCGGTCCTGTCCGGCGGCGTGGCGGCCGGGGGCGCGACGTGGTCGTAGCATCCGCCGTGCTCATCGAAAGTGATCAGCAGAAGCGTGTTGACGGCGTTCGATCCCTTGGTGCTCTTACTCGTGCGGACCGCGGAGTAGATGTCGTGGACGAGCTCGTCACCGGCACGCACGTCGGAATACGCACTGTCGAACACCTCCGAGCCCTCGACGTCGCTGACGCGCCGTTGCCCGAACGGCGGGTGGAAGTCGTTGTGGTTGTAAATCATGCGCGGCTCGATGAACGCATAGGCGGGAAGCTCGCCGTGCTCCACGTCCGCATAGAAGTCGTCCATAGTGCCGAAGTGCTCGGTGCGCCAGAACTTCTCGAGAACCGGTGCGTGCAGAACGCCGGTGAACGAGACCATCTGCAGCTCGTCGAAGTAGACCTTCCAGCTGAGCCCGGCGTCTTCGAGCCGGTTGAAGATCGTCGGTGACTCCGGTGCATCCAGCCACTTGTCGTAACCGCCGCCGTGCTTGTTGGTGACGAACCCGTGCGAGGTGGATGCGTGGAAGAACGACCGGTTGCAGAAAGTCTGCGAGGGAACTGCCGCGAACCAGTTGTCGAATACCGCGAACTCTCGCGCGAGCATCGACAGCGTCGGCAGCATCTCGGGCGAGAACGAGCCCATGATGTGCTTCGCCTGGTCGGCCGTTGGCCGCTCGCCCTTCTTCAGCTCGCTGTAGTTGCTGATGTAGTCCTCGAGGAACCCGCCCATCGTGGGCTGCTCACCATGCTGAGGCATGTTGTACGGATGCTGCATCGCCCCCGTCGGGATGCCGAAGTTGCTGGCCGGCTCGATGGTTCCGAAGATCTGCGTGTTGACGTGCGGGTACTCTTCACCGGGATCCGGGTCGGGATAGGTCATGATGCGGTCGGTCGGGCCGTCATACACGTGCGCGGCGACGGTCGTGCCGTCGGATGCGGTGTTCTCGTAGTCGCCGAAATCGAGACCGTCGAAATCCTGCCCCTCGGGCAGATTCTCTTTCGTGTACAGGTAGCCGAGCAGATTGTCGAAGGAGCGGTTCTCGCCCATCACCACGACGATGTGATCGAAGCCGGGTGCGTGGCGCGGCGAGAGTGCGCCGTAGTCGTCAGCGGCTTCGGCGAAGCCCTCCTGCTTTCCGAGGGCGAAGCCTGCGGCAACGCCCGCTCCGCCGCCGATCAGCGCGCCAGCGGCTGCTACTCCACCCAGGCGGAAGAAGTCTCGCCGCGAGCTTTTGGAATCTGCCTGTTCTGCACCGTCTGCCACACTCAAATACTACTGGCGCGCCCAGCGGGCGCTCCTTCCGCGCATGAGCGCCGGGTCAGATGACTTCGGCGCTCCAGTCATCGCGATTGCCGAAGCGGTGCGCGGTGATCGCGATCGCCTGCTCATGCACGAACGGCAGCAGCTCGATACGGCCTGCTGAGGTCACTTCGCCGTCGTAGACCGACAGATCGGGGTCTCCGCCGGTGGCTTCGGCGAGCGCACGGTGCGCAGCCGCCACGGCATCCCGAGGCCCCACCAGCCTCACTCGCGAGGCGCGAGGGGCAGCTCCGGCCAGGACCGCGTCGGCGTCGTCGACGCGCGCCATCCGCGCGTTCCACTCGTCATCACTCTCCACTGCGACACCCACTCGCAGCTCCGACAACGCCCGGCGCACCTCGGCAGGCAGCCCCGTCGGCGTCGACAGGAAGAACTTCGATCCGGTGCGGATGCCGGCGATCACCACGCGGAGCAGCTCGTGCCATCCGGCGTCCCGCACCGCGCGGATCATCACAGGCACCGGTCGGTACCGGAAGAGGTTCCGCTCGATGCCCAACTGCGAGACGTCGCGCACCTGGCCGAACTCGCGGTCCCATGCGATGGCATCCGAGAGCGCGGAACGGCGCAGCCATTCGAAGCTCTCGAAGTCGAGAGAGGGCTGGGCCGATTCGATGAGGTCGGTGATGCGCGAGTCGAGCCCGCGCAGGTGCAGTGTGCTGGAAGCAGGGCTGCCCGCGCGGGCACGCCAGCTGCCGAGGCCGATGAGGTAGTTCGGGCCGCCGGCCTTCGTGCCGGGTCCGACCGAGGAGCGCTTCCAGCCGCCGAACGGCTGGCGCTGCACGATGGCGCCGGTGATGCCGCGGTTCACATAGAGGTTTCCGGCCTGGACCCGGTCGATCCAGGCGCCAAGCTCGTCGGGGTCCTGCGTGTGCAGGCCCGCCGTCAGCCCATAGGGCACCGCATTCTGCATCTCGATCGCACGCTCGAGCGTCGGCGCGTACATGATGCCGAGCACCGGACCGAAGAATTCCTCCAGGTGGAAGCGCGAACCAGACTGCACACCGACGCGGATGCCGGGGTGCCAGAGGCGCCCCGTCTCATCGCCCGCCACGGGTGAAGGCGCGATCAGCCACCGCTCATCGCCTTCCAGATCGTTCAGCGCCCAGGCGAGCTTGCCCTGCGGCTTCTCGATCACCGGACCGAGGTCGGCAAGCGCATCGGTCGGCCAGTCCACGTGCAGCGAGCGCGTGGCGTCGACGAGCTGCCGGGCGAAGCGCTTGGATCGCGCGATCGGACCGACGAGGATCGCCAGCGACGCCGCAGAGCACTTCTGCCCTGCGTGCCCGAATGCGCTCTTGACGAGATCGGCGACAGCGAGGTCGAGGTCGGCCGAGGGCGTGATGACTATCGCGTTCTTGCCGCTGGTTTCGGCCAGGAGCGGCAGGTCGGGGCGCCACGATCGGAAGAGCGCCGCCGTGTCCCACGAACCGGTGAGGATGACGCGGTCAACCGCCTCGTGCGAGATGAGCTGCTGACCGAGTTCACCCTCTTCGAGGTCGACGAGCGCCAGGACATCGCGCGGGATGCCGGCCTCCCACAGCGCCTCGGCGATCACGGCTGCGCAGCGGCGTGCCTGCGGCGCGGGTTTGAAGATGACGCCCGACCCTGCAGCGAGCGCGGCGAGTACTCCCCCGGCGGGGATCGCCAGCGGGAAGTTCCACGGGGGCGTGACCACCGTGAGGACTGCGGGTTCGAAAGCGGCACCGGTCACGGCATCCAGCTCGCGTGCCTTCGCACCGTAGTAGCGCGCGAAGTCGACCGCCTCGCTGACCTCGATGTCTGCTTCGGCGAGCACCTTGCCGGTTTCGGATGCAGCCGCCTCGATCAGCTCAGCGCGCCTCGACTCGAGGGCGGCGGCGGCACGCAGCAGCACCTCGGCGCGTTCTGCTGCCGGGCGAGCTCCCCAACCGGGGGCGGCAGCAACGACGCGGTCGATGGCCTCATCCAGCAGCGCCGCATCATCGATGAGCGCAGCGCGCAGTGTCTCGTCGCCCGCTGTCGAGGTCGCGATGCGGGAGCGGATCTCGCGCGCCCATTCCCGGTTCGCCGGCAGAGCGGGGTCGCTGTCTGCGGTGTTGCGGAAGCCGGGAGCGCCAGCGGAATCGACATCGAGCTCACGTCGCGAGTACACGGCGGTCTCGACGAACGCGTCGGTGCGGCTCTCGGCGCTCGAGCCTCGAGCGATGCCGAGCACCATCTGGGTGAGGTCGCCGTCGTCCGCCTCGGCGTGCTGTGCAGGGCGCAGCGATTCGTGCACCGGCTGCTGCCTATCCTGCATGCGGAACGACACCGAGCGGAGCGTCGGATCATCTGCACGCTCGAGGGCACGCAGGAACCGGTCGCGCTCGCGGATGAACAGGGATTCATCGTCGTGCAGATGGAACGCCGCAGAGAGGAAGTTGTCGTGCTCCGCATTCTCTTCGAGACGGCGCACGAGGTAGCTGATGGCAACGTCGAACTCGGCGGGTTTCACGACCGGAACGTACAGCAGCACCGGACCGACCTCCCGAGAGACGGCCTGCACCTGCCCCTGAGCCATCCCGAGCAGCATCTCGAACTCGATGTCGTCGCGCACCCCGCGCTCGCCCGCCAGCAGCCAGGCGTAGGCGATGCCGAACAGGTTGTGCCCGGCGATGCCGATTCGGACGGCGGCCGCGTTCTCAGGACGCAGTGCTTCATCCAGCAGGCGAAGATAGTTCGCGTCGGTATCGAGTTTGCTGTCGTAGGTGGCCAGCGGCCACCCGTGAATCGCGGCATCCACGCGTTCCATCGGCAGGTTCGCGCCCTTGACGAGGCGGATCTTGATCGCCGCGCCGCCGTGCTCGACACGATCCTTCGCCCACGCGGTCAGTTCGCGCAGCGCGCCGAGCGCATCGGGGAGGTACGCCTGGAGGACGATGCCTGCTTCGAGCAGGGGCAGGCGGTCATCTTCGAGAATGCGGGTGAAGACCGCGATCGTCAGGTCAAGATCGCGGTACTCCTCCATATCGAGATTGATGAAGGTGCCCGTCCTCGCCGCGGTGAGGTAGAGCGGGGTGAGGCGCTCGACGACGGACTCGACGACCTCGTCGAACGCCCACATCGACAGGTGACTCATCACGGACGAGACCTTGACCGAGACGTAGTCGACATCGTCGCGTCGGATGAGTTCGTGGATGCCCTCCAGGCGCCGCTTCGCCTCGTCGTCACCGAGCACTGCCTCGCCGAGCAGATTGAGGTTCAGGCGTGCGCTTCCCGACGCGCGCAGCTTCTCGATCGCCTCGCCGAGTTTCGCAGGTCTCGCGTCGACGACGAGGTGCCCGACCATCTCGCGCAGCACGCGGCGAGCGATCGGCACAACCGGTGATGGCAGAACCTGCGCAACTCCGCCGCCGAGGCGCACAGCGCCGCGCAGATACCAGGGCAGGAAGTCCGGCACGATCGGGGCGATCCGGTGCAGTCCGGATGCCGCAGCCGACAGGCTCTCCGGACGCATCACTGAGTCGACGAATCCGAGAGTGAACGGCAACCCGTTCTTGTCCTGCAGCACGTCGGCAAGGCGGGCAGCAGCAGGATCCACTTCGATCTCGGATGCTTCGGCGACCCAGCGCCGCGCGAGCTCTACCGATTGCTCGGCGAGCGGAAGGGAACCCGAAACGGGCGACTCAGACATGCATTCAGCCTAAGAGCGCGGAGTGCTTCTCAGGCGGTGACACAGCGGAGGGAGGCGACTACTTCCACTCCCAGCTGTCGATAATCTGCTGCAGCTGGTCTTCACCGTTCGAGTACGGCGTGACGAGGCTGATCACGAACAGCTGCGCCTGGGTGCCGGCGATCGGATACGGCTCCGGTGAGAAGACCGTGAGGAAGGCCTTGGTCTTGGTGTCAGCCGCATCGCTGTCGTAGCGGATGAGACGCGCCTCGGCCCCGTCGAGGGTCACCGTCTCTTCACCGATGGCTTCGCCGCCCTGCTGGCTGAAGAACGGTCCCTGCAGCCCCTCGACAGCGGCATCGAGGTCACCCACGGGGCCGTAGGCATTGGAGGCGTCGAGGTTCAGCGGCATGACACCGATCTGGCCGGCGATCATTCCGACACCGGTGGGGTAGAAGTTGCCCTCGTCGTCGTACTCGCCCCAGAGCTCGAGATTGCCCGCACACGCGTCGGCATCGCCGGACGAGATGTTGTTCGTGAAGTACAGCGGACCGTCATAGGACCAGCATGGTGTCTCGATGAACTGTCCGGAGACAGCGGCGAATAATGCTTCGTCGAAGATGCTCTCCCCGAGATCCGACTCGTCTTCTTCCGCCCACAGCTCGGTGCTCTCGTCGTACCGCTGGACTTCGCTCTCGATCGCGGCGGGGACGACCCAGAACGTCACCAGGAGCATGATGATCCCGGTGAGAGCGGCAAGGGCAGACAGTACGATGGCCGTGATTCCGAGGCCCTTGCCGCGGGGCGCCCGCAGCGCCAAGATGCCGAGCACGAGGCCGACGATGGCCAGGATGAGTCCGACGAACGGCACCCAGCCGCTCAGGAATGCGACGATGCTGACAATCAGCGCGGCGATCGCGAGGCCGCCCACGCCCGGGTTCGGTGCCGGCGGGTAGCCTGTCGGACCGCCATAGCCGGGGTACTGCCCGGGAGCGGGCTGCCCAGGATACTGAGGTTGCCCGGGGTACTGCTGAGCCGGGTACTGGGGCTGCGCCCCATACGGAGGCTGCGCCGGGTGACCTGGGTGACCGCCGTACGGGGGTTGACCTGGGTGACCGCCATACGGAGGCTGCGCAGGCGGCTGATACGGCGGCTGCGGGGGTGCTGCCCCCTGCGTCGGATCAGAGTTCTGAGATTCGTTCGACATGTGCTCTCCTCCAGCGTTGTGACGCTGCGCCCCCCGGCGTCTATCGGTCTTCGAGCCTATCGCCCTCGGGCTCGACCCCGCGTCCTCACCGCGTTCACTTCCAGACGCTTGGCGCGTGTGCTCGCGTCGAAGGCAGCGCGGAGGCCGCGGCCCAGTCGCGCACCCATTCGTCGACTTCGGGAAGCCCGTCGGGGCGCCCGATCGCAGCGAACAGCTCCTCATGGGAGAGAGTGCCACCCGAACGCTTCAGCATGCGACTGCGGATGATGGCGCGAGCGTAGATCTCACCATCGATGACGGCGCGATGCTCGAGATAGATCGCCTTGTCGTCATGACCGATCAGGCGTGATTCGATATCGAAGCGCTGCCACAGCTCGAGGGACTTGCGGAAGGTGATGGTCTCGGCGACGACCACCCCGTACCAGCCGTGACTCTTCATGGCCCCGGCCATTCCGGTGCGGGTCAGCAGATCCCACCGTCCGAGGTCGAACAGTGACAGGTAGCGGCCGTTGTTCATGTGGCGGAGCACATCGATATCCGTCGGCAGCGTCGTCACACGGATACAGCTGAGCTCCGTCGGGGCGATGAGTCCGTCACGGCGCAGACGGCGGCGCGCACGCCACATCACGAAGAGAGTTCGCCAGATCACATTCACGAGATTCGATGGTAGCCACCGCCTTATGATCCGCGCAGTCGATTGTAGGAACCTCACATCTGTGCAGCCTGGCCATCGCCTCGGCATCGCTCGATTTCCGGTAATCGGAGTGCGCGCGTAGAGTCGCGGCATGAGCGCCGAAGCCCAGCCTGAAGTCATCGTCCGTCCGGTCCGCGATGTGGATGCGGAGGCCTTGGGTCGCGTGCACGCACAGTGCTGGCACCAGACCTATGACCACCTGATCAGCAAGGCCGCACTCGAGCGGGTCTCACCTCGTCGCATGGCAGAGCTGTGGACGAACTGGGCCGCGCAGGGTGATGATTTCAAGATGAGCGCAGCGCTCATCGACGGTGAGATCGTCGGCTTCGTCGGTTCGGGTCCTGCCCGCGACAAGGATGCTCCGGCCTTCCGCGAGCTGTACTTCATCTATCTGCTCGGCGAGTACCACTCCACTGGACTCGGCCAGAAGCTGTTCGATGCCGCTGTCGAGAAGGACGAGCCGCTGTACCTCTGGGTCGCAGAGGACAATCCTCGCGCGCACCGCTTCTACGACCGCAACGGCTTCCGCCTCGATGGCACCAGCCACACCGAGCCGTTCCTCGGCGAGACGCTCACCGAAGTACGTTTCGTGCGCCCCTGATCGAAGCGAACCCATTTCACGCTGAGACCCCTGGCTGCTTATCGCGGCCAGGGGTCTCGTGCTGGGGTCAGCGGCTGCTGACGGTGCCGAAGAGCTTCGCGATCGGTGCGAGCACGAGGGGCCTGGCGGCGACCCACGCTGCGACGATGACGACGAGGGATGCGACGAGGAACCAGAACCCCGTCCAGTTGTCGGCGTAGGCGTTCGGGTCGACCGAGCCCTGGGCTGCGTACATGTGGTTGAGGTTGCGCAGTGCACCCGTCGCGAAGACGAGGAACACGTGCACCGCGATGAACGCGACGAAGTACAGCATCACCGGGAAGTGCAGCGCGCGCGCCCACTCGATCGGGTACGCCTTGTTGAGCTTCTCGGCGTTCTTGGGCCACATGCCGCTCATCCTGTATCCGGTGACAGCGGCGAGAGGGGCTGCGATGAAGATCGTCACGAAGTACGCGATCTGCTGGATCGAGTTGTAGTTGACCCAGCCGTTCTCGGTCGGCCAGTCCAGCGAGATGTACTGCAGGACTGCGGTGAAGGCGTTCGGGATGACCTCCCAGCTGGTGGGGATCACCCGCATCCACTGGCCGGTCACGAACAGCAGCACGATGAAGACGACGCCGTTGACGAGCCACAGGATATCGAGGGCCTGGTGGAACCAGATCGTCAGGCTGACCTTGCCCTTCGGGTCGTTCCGTGGCGTCCAGAACGCGGTCGGGCGCTTTTCACCCCGGATCCGGAGACCGGACCGGATGATCAGCACCATCAGGAACACGTTGAAGAAGTGCTGCCAGCCGAGCCATGCGGGGAACCCGACCGGTGCCCCTTCGGGCAGGTGGTACTCGCCCGGGTAGGTGGTGAGGAAGTCCTGCATTCCCGAGAGGCTCAGCAGCCAGCGCACGAACAGCACGGCCATCGCGGCAGCGCCCAGTAGCGCGATGCCGCCGACGATCACGGTGCCGGCCCACTGGCCCTTCGTGAACGGACCGTACCGCTTCGGCTCTGGCGCGGGTGACTGGGGGACGAAGGCGTACTTGCCCGGGAAGACCGTGCGCGGGAACGGCAGCGGTATGCTCACATCGATCGTCGAGACAGCAGCGGATGCCGGGATGTCGGATGCGTCGATGAGATCGAGAGCCGCAGAGTCGACGCCTGAGCCTGTCGAAGGGCCGACGGGCTCGATCGCGACGGCAGCGGCTGCGCCCGCGGGAGGCCAGGGCTCGCCGCCCGGCCTGCGCGGGAGACCACGGCGCAGGGCTACGCCGGTTGCGGTTGCTTTCACGGCTGCGACAGGCGCTCCGGAGGTTGCGACAGGCGCTGCGGCGGCTGCGACAGGCGCTGCGGCGGCTGCGACAGGCGCGGTTGCTGCGGTGGCTGCGACAGGCGCAGCGGTGGGTGCGACAGGCGCAGCCTGCGCAGCATCGGCCGGGGGCCAGGGCTCGCCGCCGGGAGTGCGCGGCAGACCGCGACGCAGCGTCACACCGGCCGCGGAGCCCGTCGAAGGGCTCGGTGCCACTTCGGCCGCGTGGGGCGCTTCGACAGGCTCAGCGGTCGCAACCGTCGGTGCGGGTTCAGCCGCCGGAGCCGCCTCAGCGACCGAGCTCTCAACCACAGTAGATGTCGCAGCATCCCCCACTTCGACCTCGCCTGCAGGGGGCCAGGGGTCGCCGCCGGCCACGCGCGGCAGGCCTCGCCTGAGCATCGGTCCCTGAGCCTGTCGAAGGGCACCCATGGCTACTTCTTCCGTGCGTCGAGAGCTTCGACGACCTGCGGCACGATCGTGAACAGGTCACCGACGATGCCGAAGTCGGCGACGTCGAAGATCGGCGCGTCAGCGTCCTTGTTGATCGCGACGATGTTCTTCGCCGTCTGCATACCCGCACGGTGCTGGATCGCACCCGAGATCCCCACCGCGACATACAGCTGCGGCGAGACCGAGACACCGGTCTGACCGACCTGATGGGCGTAGGGGATGTAGCCGGCGTCGACGGCGGCGCGCGACGCGCCGATGGCGGCGCCGAGCGCGTCGGCAAGCTGCTCTACGAGCACGAACTGCTCCTTCGAGCCGAGACCGCGACCACCTGCGACGACCTTCGCCGCACCGCGCAGCTCCGGACGAGAAGATTCGACCTCGACGACCTCGATGGCCCCGCCCTTTGCCGCTGCCGCCCCTGATGCGGCGACCTCGAGAGCTTCAACCGAAGGAGAGGCGACAGCCTCAGCCCGCTCATCGACTGCACCCTGGCGAACCGTGATGACCGGCGCGCCGAACGTCGGCGCGGAGTCGGTGAGGAACGCGCCACCGTATACAGAGTGATGCGCGATGACACCCTCGTCGTCACGGGCGACGCCGACCGCGTCGACCGAAAGCGCGAGCTTCTCGCGCACCGCGAAACGACCAGCGACGTCACGACCAGCGATCGAGTTCGAGACGAGCACGGCACCCGGCTGCACCTTCTTGTACGCGGCCTGGAGCGCATCGACCAGCGGAACCGTGAGCGCTTCAGCATCAGCATCCGCCGTCAGCACGACGCCAGCGCCAGCGGCGGCCGCGGCATCCACGGCGCTCATCGAGCCGCCGGGAACGAGCGCGACCGGGGAGCCGATCTGCGCAGCCGCGCCGATCAGTGCTGCCGTCGAGCTGGCAGCGTCGCCTGACGGAGTCACGTCAACGAGGACGAGGATGGAATCTGCGGGGTAGCTCATCGTCACACCAACCTGTTCTGCACGAGGAACTCGACCAGCTTCGCGCCGGCATCGCCCTCATCGGTGATCTTCACGCCCGCCGCGCGCGGGGGCTTCTCGGACACAGTCGTCATGATCGTGCGGGGTGCTGCGGCAGGATCCGCAGAGACGCCGAGATCAGTCAGCGAGAGCACCTCGAGCGGCTTCTTCTTCGCCGCCATAATGCCCTTGAAGTTCGGGAAGCGCGCGTCGGGAAGCGCCTCGGTGATCGAGATCACCGCAGGGAACGACACCGAGACGGGCTGCGAACCGTCATCAGCGGCACGCGTGCCAGAGACACCGTCAGCGGTGATCTCCAGCGCACTCAACGCCGTCGCCTGTGCGTATCCGAGGTGTTCGGCGAGCATCGCCGGGATCATTCCGCCCGAGCCGTCTGTCGAGAGGTTGCCGGTGATCACCAGATCCGGCTCACCGCGGCGAATCGCCGCAGCCAGCACCTCAGCGGTCAGACCCAGGTCCGCGCCGGCGAGCTGCTCATCCACCACGTGCACCGCCGAGCCCGCACCGATCGCGAGGGCCCGACGGATTGATGCCGTCGAGGTCTCGGGAGCCATCGAGAGAGCAACCACCTCGACGTCACCAGCCTTGTCGGCATACGAGAGCGCAACCTCGAGAGCGCGCTCGGCGATCTCGTCCAGGACCACATCACCGGCGGCACGATCGGCTAGACCGGTCTCCAGATTTAGTTTGCGATCGCCATAGGTATCAGGCACCTCTTTGACAAGGACGAAGATCTTCATCGAATGCTCCTCACGACAGGGCGAGTCTATCTACGTTGTGGACAGTGTCACTAATCAATTGGGTTTCACACCAATGCAGGCGCACTGAATGAGCCGCAATGTATACATACTGCACTATCCGCGACGATGCGGAACGGTGCCCGAGCAGGTTCCTCCGCACCCGATACCGTAGAGACGTGGCCCGCCCCCGTCCGCTCCCGATCGATCCGCTCGCCGAGGCGAAGCGGCAGTGGATCGCGCATGGCTGGACGGATGCCGCAGACGGCATGACCGCGGTCATCTCCGTCATGCGGGCCCAGCAGCTCCTCCTCGCCCGCGTGGATGCTGCGCTGAAACCCTTCGGGCTCTCGTTCGCGCGCTACGAGATGCTGCGATTGCTCGCTTTCAGCCGATCCGGAAGCCTGCCGCTCTCCAGCGTGGTCGCCCGCCTGCAGGTGCACGCCACGACGGTGACGAGCACGGCAGAGCGCCTGGTGCGCGACGGGCTGATCGCGCGCGAGCCGCATCCTCACGACGGTCGTGCAGCGATGCTCGTGCTCACCGAGACGGGGCGCGATCTCGTCGAGCGCGCAACGGCCGCACTCAACAGCCAGGTCTTCAGCGCACCGGGGATGAGCAGCGAGGACACCGCAGGCCTCGTCGGAATCGTCGCGCGGCTGCGCCGGGATGCCGGCGACTTCACCGAGCCGCGTCCCCAGCCGGACCCGCTCTGATGGCGGAATTCTGATGGCGGAATTCATCCTCGAACGAGTGATCCCCGCAACCCCAGCGGCAGTGTTCGCGGCATCCCTAGATCCCGAGCTGCACGTCGAGTCAATGGCCCGCTATGGCGAGACGATGGTCAAGGGTCCCGCGGGAGGATCATTCACCGAGGGCTCAACCGTGACCTGGCGAGCGCGGCACTTCGGCATCCCATTTCATCTGACGACCATGGTCTTCGACATCGACGAGCCGCATCGCTTCTGCGACAGGCAGATCAAGGGGCCGTTCGGCGCCTTCCATCACGAGCATGTGTTTCTCGAGCATCCCGATGGCACGCTCATACGCGACACCATCACCTTCCGCTCGCCATTCGGGCCCATCGGCGCGCTCGTGGACCGGTTCTTCATGCGCGAATACCTGCGGCGATTGGTCGCCGAGCGCAACGACGTTATTGCCGTTTCTCTCCAGCCCTGACGCGCGTAGCCTGATCGGCATAGTCATCCGTTCGAGGCTGCGGCCTAGCGATTCGTGAAATTCGGCGCGCGCTTCTCTCGGAACGCCGCCATGCCCTCTTTCTGGTCTTCGGTGTCGAAGAGTGCGGCGAAAGCCTGCTTCTCGTGCGCGAGTCCTTTGGCGAGGGTCGTCTCCATCGCGGCATCCAGCGCAGCCTTAGCGGCGTAGATGCTCGGCAGCGACTTGGACGCGATCGCCTCGGCGAGCTTCGTCGCTTCACCCTGAAGATCGGCTGCCGTCACCACCCGCGACACGAGACCCGCACGCTCTGCTTCGTCCGCCCCCATCACGCGCCCCGACAGGATGAGCTCGGCGGCCTTGTAATAGCCGACGGCGCGGATGAGTCGCTGCGTGCCGCCCATTCCGGGAATCACTCCGAGATTGATCTCCGGCTGACCGAACTTCGCAGTGTCGGCGGCGAGGATGATGTCGCACATCATCGCCAGCTCGCACCCACCGCCGAGGGCGAAGCCGCTGACCGCCGCGATGACAGGCGTTCGGACGGCGGCGAAGTCGTTCCACGCGCCGAAGTGATCGGTCGCACGCATTTCCGCGGCCGACATCCCTGCCATCTCTTTGATGTCAGCCCCCGCGGCGAACGCCTTCTCAGAGCCGGTGACGACGATAGCGCCGATGCGTTCGTCATTGTCGAAGGCGACCGCGGCTGCGGTGACTTCTTCGGCCACCTGCGAGTTGAGGGCGTTGAGCGCTTGTGGCCGGTTCAGAGTGATCCATCCCACCCGTCCGCGCTGCTCGACCAGGATGGTCTCGTACTCGGTCATCGGAATCCTCTCAGTAGGTGTGAGTTCAGTCTGCCTGAGGCCAGGGTGCGTCAGACGCTCCCGTCGCGGATATCGGTGATGATGCCGGAGAAATCCCGCCCCGCGCCGTCGCCCGCGGCGAAGTCCGCATAGAGCTGCTGCGCGAGCCGCCCCATCTTCGCATCGGTTGCGGTCTGCTCGATCGCCTGCAGCGCGAGCCCCAGGTCCTTGGCCATCAGGGCGCCTGCGAATCCCGGCTGATAGTCGCGATTGGCCGGACTCGTCGGCACGGGGCCTGGAACCGGACAGTTCGTCGTGATCGACCAGCACTGCCCGGACGCCTGCGAGACCACGTCGAACAGCGCCTCGTGCGAGAGCCCCAGCCGCTCCCCCAGCACGAACGCCTCACCGACCGCGATCTGGGATACCGCCAGGATCATGTTGTTGCAGACCTTCGCCGCCTGCCCGAGTCCTGGACCACCGCAGTGCACGATCCGCTTGCCCATCGCTTCGAGCAGCGGCAGCGCCGCCGCGAAGTCGTCATCCGACCCACCGACCATGAATGCCAGGGTGCCGTTCTCTGCCCCGACGACACCGCCCGAGACCGGAGCATCCACACTCCTATGCCCCGCCGCGATCGCCAGCGCATGCGCGGCCTGCGCTTCATCCACGGCGATCGTCGACGATTCGATGAACAGCGTCCCAGGGGCGGCAGCCGCGAGCAGCCCGCCCTCGTAGGCGTCGAGAACATGCTTTCCGGCCGGGAACATCGTGATCACGACATCCGCATCTTTCGCGGCATCCGCACCGCTATCGGCGATAGGGATACCAGCGGCACGGGCCGCCTCGACTGCCGCGGGCATCAGATCGAAGCCGTGCACCTCGTGCCCGGCCTTCGTCAGGTTCACGGCCATCGGCAGGCCCATGTGCCCCAGGCCCAGGAACGCGATTCGGGTCATGATGTGCTCCTCATCGAAACGGATCCCGCCGGTCGCAGCATCTCGCGGCCGACGATCAGACGCATGATCTCGTTGGTCCCCTCGAGGATCTGGTGCACGCGCAGGTCGCGCACGACCTTCTCGATTCCGTAGTCCTGAAGGTAGCCATAACCGCCGTGCAGTTGAAGGGCGCGATTGGCGACGTCGAATCCCGCATCCGTCGCGAAGCGCTTGGCCATCGCGCAGCGCATTGTGGCATCCGGCGCCTGCTCGTCCACGGCGAGCGCGCCATCTCGCACCATCAGCCGCGCCGCGTGCAGATCCGTGCGCATGTCGGCGATCGTGAACAGGATCGACTGCTTCTCGGCGAGCGGCTCGCCGAAGGCGACGCGCTCGTGCACATATGCCACGGCACGGTCAAGGGCCCACTGCGCGCCGCCGAGCGAACAGGCGGCGATGTTGAGTCGGCCGCCGTTGAGCGCCGACATCGCGATCGCGAAGCCCCTGCCCTCGTCGCCGAGCATGGCGGATGCTGCAACCCGAACCCCATCGAAGCTGACCTGACGGGTGGGCTGAGCGCGCCAGCCCATCTTCTTCTCGAGCGCACCGAAGCTGAGGCCCTCCGCTCCTGCCGGAACGAGGAAGGCGCTGATACCGCGAGCTCCCGAGTCCGCGGCGCCCGTCCTGGCCATCACGACGTAGATGCCCGATTCGCCCGCGCCGGAGATGAACTGCTTGACGCCGGTGAGCACGTAGTCGTCGCCCTCACGGACCGCACTGGTGGCGATCGCGGCTGCATCGGATCCGGCCCCTGGCTCGGTCAGGCAGTAGCTGCCGAACTCGCTCATGACCGTCAGCTTCGGGAGCCACTCGCTCCGCTGCGCGTCGTCGCCGTAGATGTCGATCATCCAGGCGACCATGTTGTGGATCGAGATGTACGACGCGATGGTCGGGTCCGCTTTGGCGAGTTCCTCGAAGATCGCGACGGTGTCAGTGCGGCTGAGCCCCGTCCCTCCGGACTCCTCGCGCACGTAGATGCCACCGAGTCCGAGTTCGCCGCCGCGGTGCAGCGCCTCCCTGGGGAACAGATGCTTCTCGTCGCGCTCGATCGCGAAGGGTGCGAGGGCGGTTTCGGCGTAGTCGCGGACGGCGTCCAGGATCGCTTCGCGCTCTTCTGCAGTGGTGAAAGTCGATGTCATGGTCATGTCGGCCTCCTAGTGCATGGTCGGGATGACGAAGCTGGCGCCGTCGCGCACCCCATGCGCCGGCCAGCGGCTGGTCACTGTCTTGGTCTTCGTGTAGAAGCGGAACGCGTCGGTGCCGTGCTGGTTGAGATCGCCGAAGCCCGACTTCTTCCAGCCGCCGAACGTGAAGTACGCGATCGGCACGGGGATGGGCACATTGACGCCGACCATCCCGACATTCACACGTGCGGTGAAGTCGCGGGCCGCGTCGCCGTCACGGGTGAAGATGGCAACGCCGTTGCCGAACTCGTGATCGGACGCCATCGCAAGAGCCTCTTCGTAATCCGCAGCGCGGGCGATGACGAGCACCGGCCCGAAGACCTCTTCGCGGTAGATCGACATGTCGGTGGTGACGTGGTCGAACAGGGTCGGGCCGAGGTAGAAGCCTTCTTCATGGTCTTCGACTGAGAAGCCTCGCCCGTCGGCGAGAAGCGTCGCCCCGGCATCGACGCCCTGCTGGATATAGTCGCTGACCCGCTCGACCGCCGCGGCGCTGACGAGGGGGCCATAGTCGAAGCCGTCCGCGAGCGCTGGGCCGACCCTGAGCTGGGCGACGCGTTCGGTGAGCTTCGCGGCGAGCGCATCGGCGGTCTCTTCGCCGACGGGAACAGCGACCGAGATTGCCATGCAGCGCTCGCCCGCTGAGCCGTAGCCCGCGCCGATCAGTGCGTCGGCGACCTGGTCGAGGTCAGCATCGGGCATGACGACCATGTGGTTCTTGGCCCCACCGAAGCACTGGGCGCGCTTGCCGTTCGCGATCGCCGTCGTATAGATGTACTCGGCGATGGGCGTGGAGCCCACGAAGCCGACGGCCTTGATCCGGTCATCGGTGAGCAGGGCGTCGACGGCTTCTTTGTCGCCGTGGACGACATTGAGGATGCCTGCGGGCAGCCCCGCCTCGAGGAACAGCTCGGCGAGCCGGACAGGAACAGAGGGATCGCGCTCGCTGGGCTTGAGCACGAAGGCGTTGCCCGCCGCGATCGCCGGGCCGATCTTCCACAGTGGAATCATCGCGGGGAAGTTGAACGGCGTGATGCCCGCCACGACACCGAGCGGCTGACGCATGGAATATACGTCGATCCCGGTACCGGCGGCCGTGGAGTACTCCCCTTTGAGCAGATGCGGCGCGCCGGCGGAGAACTCGATCACTTCAAGGCCGCGCTGGATGTCTCCACGAGCATCGTCGAGGGTCTTGCCGTGTTCACTGGACAACAGCCGCGCCAGCTCATCCATATCGCGGTGGACGAGTTCGAGGAAGCGCAACAGCACGCGAGCGCGCTTCTGCGGATTGGTCGCTGCCCACGCCGGCTGCGCGGCTTCGGCGTTCGCGATCACCTCGCGCACCTCGTCGGCCGAGGCCAGCGGCACCTGTGCCTGCACCTCGCCCGAGCTTGGGTCGTAGACCTCGTTGAAGCGGCCAGCATCCGGGGTGAGGAGCGATCCGCCAACAAAATGTGGAATGGTACGAATCATTGTGTGATGTCCCTTCGTGCCTTCATTGGCACGATGTTCACATTACGCGGATCTCCTGAGATTTACTAGGGCGCCCTTGTATATGTCGCCGGCGTCACAGGTAGTCATCGGGGTGCAGTTGGCGCACACCGCGCGAGTGCACGACGAACTGGGCGCGCAGGGGGATCTCCATCTCGGCCGCTGCTTCTGCCATCGCTCGCGCCCAGGAGCGATCAACGTCGACCACCGCGCTGGGACCGCGACGCTCCCAGGCGAGGATCACGCTAGCGTTCCCGGTCGCTTCCAGCATGAGCCCTGCCCGATTCATGAGCAGATAGGCGTTGGTGACAGTGCCGAGGTCGGCGAGTTCGACGACGGCGTTCGGGTCCACGGGGTAGTCGCTCATCGGCACGAACGGATCGCCGAGGCATCCGCGATCATCCATGAACATCAACCACATCTGCCTCTGATTCGCGCGCTGCAGCAGGCGCTCCAGAACATCGCGCAGGTCGTCGTCACTGTCGAGGACTCGGTCTTTGAGGTGCGGGGTTGTATTTGTCATGCCCCGATGATGACTGTTCTGCACCGAGGACGAGCCCGGAATTCCGCGGCCTGTGCACAGATCGCCACCATCCGACGATTGTGCATAGCAAGTCGCCGTCCTTTCGTTGAGTGCTGTTCACCATCCGGACATGTGCGCCGATTACAACTGCAGATGTGCGGAAGGTTCAGACCGGATCGGGTAGTCGTACACGTCCCGCACAACGGTGAGCACAGCTCCCCCCGCGGTCATCAGACCGCGAAAGGACCCCCGCCGAATCGGGTCGGCGGGGGTCTTCCTCTTTCGGCGGGTGCAGCCCCGACTACCGGGCTGCTGCCGCAGCAGCAGCAGCCAACAGCGCCGGCACCCCGACCTCCAGCGTCGGGCCGAAGGCGTCACCGGGGCGCTCGCCGTCCAGCCAGCGCGTGTAGATGGCCTCGCAGAACACGGCGGCCTTCCACAGCGCGAGCACCTCGTACCAAGACAGCGCCGAGACGTCCGCGCCGGTGCGGGCGACGTACCGCTCGACCAGCTCCGCTCGTCGCGGATACCCCTCCCCGCGGGTCACGGTCGTCAGCTCGAGCGGCGTGGGCGCGGCATCCGGGCTGGCATACGTCGCAACGAGATAGCCGAGGTCGGCGAGCGGGTCGCCGAGCGTCGCCATCTCCCAGTCCAGGATCGCCTGCACCTCCGCCGGCCCCGAGCCCCGGAACATCAGGTTCCCGATGCGGTAGTCGCCATGCACGACGGATGCCCGCGCCGAGACCGGCCGGTTGTCCCGCAGCCACTCGGCGATGCGGTCCACCTCGGGAAGCGTCCGCCGCGACACCTTCGGCCACAGAGATGCGAAACGCTCCACCTGCCGGATGAGATACCCGTCCGGGCGGCCAAGCCCGGCCAGATCGCCCGCGCTGACATCGAGCGCGTGGAGCCCGGCGAGTGCGTCGACGGCCGCGAAGGGAAGCGCCGTACGACCCTCATCAGTGTCGAGGTGCGCCGGCATCAGATCGGTGACGACCTCTCCGTCGAGATGCTCCATGACGTAGAACGGCACACCCAGCACGCTCTCGTCATTGCACACGTCGACGATCGTCGGCACGGGCGCCCCCTCCGCGGCGAGCAACCTCTGCACCCGCGCCTCGCGCAGCATGTCGTGCGTTGACGGCGGGAGCGGGGGCCGCGGACCCCGGCGCAGCACGAGCCTGCGGCCGGCAAGCTCGAGCAAGAAGGTCACGTTCGAGTGCCCCTCGCCGATCCGGGCCCAGCGGATCTCGCCCCCACCGAGTCCGACCAGCCCCAGCCCGACCGAGGCGAGACGCTCGCCGAGCGGTTCGAGCACGAGCAGCGGGGGCCGATCCAGCAGGGCCGCTTCATCCCACGTGCGCACCACCTCGAGGTCGGTGGCGTTCATGGTGCACCTCCGACGATGTCACGGCGGGGCTCCCCGGCATCCACAGCCCGCTGCCGAGCCTTCGCGGCCCGTCGCGCGATCGCCCAGCGATGCGTCTCGCTCGACCCGTCGTAGATCCGGAACGGCCGCACCTCGTTGAGGTACTGGATCAGCGGCAGGCCGGAGCTCACTCCGTCGCCGCCGCACAGCTGGACTGCACGATCGATCACCCGGAACACCGCCTCCGAGCAGTGCACCTTCGCAATCGATGACAGCGCGGCACCGGCACGCGGCTCGTCGTCGAGCACCACCGCGGCACGGTCGATGATCGCGGCGGACGTCTCGATGTCAATCGCACTGTCCGCGATCATCGCCTGCGCGACGCCGAGGTCGGCGAGCTGCGCTCCGAAGAGTGAGCGACCGTTGGCGCGGTCGAGGCTGATGTCGAACGCCCGCCGCGCCAACCCCAGCCAGCGCATGCAGTGCGTGAGACGTGCGGGCCCGAGCCTCACCTGCGCGTATCGGAAGCCCGCGCCGGGTGTGCCGAGCACGTCGGCGTCGGGCACGAACACATCACGGAAGACGACATGCGGATGCCCGCCGGCGATCGCCGCCTCGATCGTGCGGATGCCGGGACCGATGCGCACGCCGTCAGCCGAGAGCGGCGTCAGCAGCATCGTCGCCCCGGCCGGATGCTCGCCGTCCGCGGCCGTGCGCGCCATCACGATCGCGAAGCTCGCGCCCTCGGCCCCGGAGATGAACCGTTTCTCACCGCTGATCCTCCAGCCACCGTCGACGCGCTCGGCGACGGCGGCCAGGGCATCCGGGTCGGACCCGGCGCCGGGGTGCGGCTCCGTCATCGCGAACGACGAACGGACACTGCCGTCCACCAGCGGGCGCAGGTACCGCTCTTTCTGGTCGTCGGTGGCGACGACTTCGAGCAGTCTCATGTTGCCCTCATCGGGCGCCATGCAGTTGAGAACAGCTGGCCCGATCAGCGAGTATCCGGCCTCCTGGAACACCGGCGACCATTCGGGCAGCGACAGCCCGAGACCGCCGTACTCGCGCGGCGCGTGCGGCGCGTACACCCCGGCGGCTTTCGCCTGGGCGCGCAGGCCCTGCAGCGCGGCACCCGACAGTATCTCGCCCCAGCCGGGTTCGGCGGGGATGACGACGCCCCGGACGAAGGCGCGCGTGCGCGCAACCAGGTCGTTCATGCCGTGCCTCCGGCGTTCAGCAGTCCGCCGTCGAGGTTGAGAACCTGCCCGGTGACCCACCCCGAGCCGTCGACGCAGAGATAGGCGACGGCATCCGCCACGTCTTCCGGCGTGCCGAGCCTGCCCATCGGATAGTCGGCGGCGATCTCGCCCTCGCGTCCCTCGTACAGCGCGCGGGCGAACCGCGTCTTCACGACCGCAGGTGCCACCGCGTTCACCCGGATGCGCGGTGCGAGCTCGACCGACAGCGTGCGGGTGAGGTGACTGACGGCCGCCTTGGTCACGCCGTACCAGCCGATGCCGGGAGAGGGCACCTCACCGGTGACGGAGGAGAGGTTGACGACAACGCCGGCGTTCGACTGCGCACCGAGGCCGGCACCCACCGCCTCCTGCGTCCAGGCGAGAGTGCCGATGACGTTGACCTCGAGCACCTTGCGCGCGGCATCGAGGTCGAGGCCGGCGAGCGGACCGTAGACCGGATTGATCCCGGCGTTGTTGATGAGGATGTCGAGGCGGCCGAACTCAGTCGCGATCCGTTCGAACACCTCAGCGCGGTGCACCGGATCGTCGGCAGCCCCGGCGACGCCGATCGCGCGGTCTCCGAAACCGTCGACCGCTTCGGCCAGCTGCTCCTCGCGGCGGGCAGTCAGGCACACCGAGGCGCCGTCCGCGATCAGGCGCTGCGCAATAGCCAGCCCGATCCCCCTACTGGCGCCGGTGACCAGCGCCGTGCGCCCGGTCAGCGGTCCATCGACGTGCGTCATGAAGATCTCCCTCGATCAACTGGATTTCTCTAATCTTCATTAAACTTCCCTCCTTGCGCAAGCTGTTCCTGATTGGATTACTCGGGCTTGACTCCTAAAATTTTGAATGCATAATAAAAACTGTGACCGCGACGACGCGGAGAAGGAGAGACGGCGATGGCGCTGACACGAGACCTGTACGACGACGACCACGAAGAGTTCCGCAACATCGTGCGCGAGTTCGTCGAGCGCAACGCCAAGCCCAATGCCGAGCGCTGGGATGCCGAGGGCGTCGTCGACCGCGAACTGTTCACCGCGGCAGCTGAAGCCGGCATTCTCGGGTTCTCGATCGATGAGGCGTACGGCGGCGGCGGCACCGACGACTTCCGATTCAACGCGATCATGGCCGAGGAGCTGGCGAGCAACCCGGTCTCAAGCGGCATGGCCGGCATCGCCCTGTCGAACGACATCACCATCCCCTACTTCACCGACCTCACGAATGACGAGCAGAAACAGCACTGGCTGCCCGGCATCGCCGCGGGCGAGCTCATCACCGCGATCGCGATGACTGAACCCGGCACCGGCAGCGACCTCGCCGGCATCCGCACCACCGCCGTGCGCGATGGCGACGACTACATCGTCAACGGCTCGAAGATCTTCATCTCCAACGGCCAGAACGCCGATCTGATTGCCACGGCCGTGCGCACCTCGCCCGACCCGCACAAGGGCCTCAGCCTGATCGTCATCGAGCGCGGCATGGCCGGGTTCTCACGCGGCAAGAACCTCGACAAGGTCGGCCTGCACGCACAGGACACCAGCGAGCTCATCTTCGAGGACGTGCGGGTACCGGCATCCAATCTGCTCGGCGAAGAGGGCGCGGGCTTTCTCGGCCTCATGAAGAACCTGCCTCAGGAGCGCCTGTCGATCGCTGCGGGAGCTGTGGCATCCAGCGAGGGCGTGCTCGCCCGCACCCTCGACTACGTGCGCGACCGCACCGCCTTCGGAAAGCCGATCGGCTCGTTCCAGAACACCCGATTCGAACTGGCCGAGATGGTCACCGCGACGCAGGCCAGCCGCTCGTACGTCGACCAGGCGATCAAGCAGCACAATGAGGGTGCACTGTCGGCGGCGGATGCCTCGGCGGCGAAGTTCTGGACCACCGAGCAGTACGTCGACATCGTGAACCGCTGCCTGCAGCTGCACGGCGGATACGGCTACATGCAGGAGTACCGCATCGCCCAGGACTACCTCGATGCGCGAATCACCACCATCTACGGAGGAACGACAGAGATCATGAAGGAGATCGTCGGTCGGGACCTCGGCCTTTAGTCATCCCCGCATAGGAGCAGGAGAAGGAACATGACAGACGCGTACATCTACGACGCCGTGCGCACGCCCCGTGGCAAGAACCGCGGCGGCGCCTTGCACGGCACCAAGCCTGTCGACCTCGTCGTCACGCTGATCGACGCGATCCGCGACCGCAACCCGGAGTTCGACACGAGCAGGGTCGACGACATCGTGCTCGGCGTCGTCTCTCCGGTCGGCGAGCAGGGCGGCGACATCGCCCGCACCGCCGCACTCGTGGCGGAGCTGCCCGAGACCGTCGCCGGCGTGCAGATCAATCGGTTCTGCGCCTCAGGCCTGGAGGCCGTGAACCTCGCAGCCCAGAAGGTCGCCTCAGGATACGAGGACCTCGTGCTCGCCGGCGGCGTCGAGTCGATGTCGCGGGTGCCGATCGGATCGGACGGCGGCGCCTACGCGCAGGATCCGACCACCGCCTACGACAACTACTTCGTGCCGCAGGGCATCGGCGCCGACCTCATCGCCACGATCGAGGGCTTCAGCCGCGAGGACGTCGATGCCTTCGCCGCCCGCTCGCAGCAGCGCGCCGAGACCGCGTGGCAGGAGGGGCGCTTTGACAAGTCGATCGTGCCGGTGAAGGACTTCAACGGTGTCGTGCTGCTCGACACCGACGAGCACCGCCGTCCGGAGTCGACCGTCGAATCGCTCGGAAAGCTGCCCGCGAGCTTCGCCACTGCCGGCGTGCAGGCCGGCTTCGACGCCGTGGCCCTGCAGAAGTACCACGCCGTCGAGCGTATCGAGCACGTGCACGGCCCCGGCAACTCGTCGGGGATCGTGGATGGCGCGGCTCTCATGCTCATCGGATCGGGTGAGGCCGGAGAAGCCGCAGGGCTGAAGCCCCGCGCCCGCATCGTCGCCACGGCCGTCATCGGCTCCGAGCCGACCATCATGCTCACCGGCCCCACCCCGGTGACACAGAAGGCCCTGGACCGCGCCGGACTGACGGTGGACGACATCGACCTGTTCGAGCTGAACGAGGCATTCGCGGCCGTCGTCATGAAATGGCAGAAGGATCTCGGCATCCCGGACGACAAGGTCAACGTCAACGGCGGCGCCATCGCGCTCGGCCACCCCCTGGGCGCCACCGGCGCGATGATCCTCGGCACCCTGCTCGACGAGCTCGAGCGACGGGACCTCAAGCGCGGCCTCGCCACGCTCTGCGTCGGCGCCGGCATGGGAATCGCCACCATCATCGAGCGGGTCTGAGACGAAAGGTCTGAGAAGAATCATGAGCATTGCAGAGAACGTCGCAGAAACCACTGACGTCTACACCGGCTACGCCTGGGATCTGGATACCGACAGCATCGTCACCGTCACGATGGATGACCCGAACGCCGCGGTCAACACCATGAACCCGCATTTCGTCGCATCCCTCGAGGCGACCGTCGGCCGGCTGGAGGCCGAACGCGAGAACATCGCCGGCGTCATCCTCGCCTCAGCGAAGAAGAGCTGGTTCGCCGGCGGAGACCTGAACCTGCTGCGCGCGGCGGATCCCGCGAAGGCAACGGAGGAGACCGCGCACATCGATCACGTGAAGGCGCTGCTGCGCCGGATCGAGCAACTGGGCAAGCCGGTCGTCGCCGCCCTCAACGGGACCGCGCTCGGCGGCGGCCTCGAGGTCGCCCTCGCCGCGCACCACCGCATCGCGGCGTCAGACGCCCACGGCGCCCAGTTCGGCCTCCCCGAGGTCTCGCTGGGCCTGCTTCCCGGCGGCGGCGGTGTGACCCGCACCGTGCGGATGCTGGGACTTCAGAAGGCCCTACAGGAGGTCATCCTCCCCGCCACCCGCTTCAGCGCCGATGGCGCTCTCGCCGTGGGGATCATCGACGAGGTCGCTCCGCTCGCGGAGCTGGACGCCCACGCCCGCGCCTGGATCGCCGCGAACCCCGCACCGGTCAAGCCCTGGGACGAGAAGGGCTTCCGCCTCCCGGGCGGCGCCCCGACCTCCCCGGGCGTCGCCGCGCTCCTCCCGGGGATGCCGGCCCTGCTGCGCAAGCAGCTCAAGGGCGCTCCGATGCCCGCGCCTCGCGCGGCGATGGCTGCGGCCGTCGAGGGCGCCTACGTCGACTTCGACACGGCATCCCGCGTCGAAACGCGGTACTTAGTGAGCCTTACCCACGGTCAGGTCGCGAAAAACATGATCAAGGCGTTCTTCTTCGACCTGCAGGAGATCAACTCCGGCGGCAGCCGCCCTTCGACAGGCGCAGGGAACGGAGAGGCGAACGGCGAGCCGTTCCCGAAGTTCACCGCCACGAAGGTGGGCGTCGTCGGCGCGGGCATGATGGGCGCCGGCATCGCCTACGTCTCGGCGAAGGCCGGGATCGAGGTCGTGCTCAAGGATGTTTCCGCCGAGGCCGCTGAGAAGGGCAAGGACTACTCGCGCCAGCTCGAGGAGAAGGCGCTCGCGCGCGGCAAGACCACGCCGGAGAAGTCCGAGGCACTGCTGGCGCGGATCCACCCGACCGGCGATGCCGCCGACTTCGACGGCGTCGACTTCGTCATCGAGGCGGTGTTCGAGTCGGTGCCGGTGAAGCAGGGCGTCTTCCAGGAGATCGAGGATGTGGTGAAGCCGGATGCTGTGCTCGGATCCAACACGTCGACGCTGCCGATCACCGAGCTCAGCGAGGGTGTGAAGCGGCGCGAAGACTTCATCGGCATCCACTTCTTCTCCCCCGTCGACAAGATGCCGCTCGTGGAGATCGTGCGCGGCGAGAACACCGGCGACGAGGTGCTCGCGAAGACGTTCGACTACGTGCAGCAGATCCGCAAGACGCCGATCGTCGTCAACGACTCCCGCGGATTCTTCACCTCGCGGGTCATCGGCAAGTTCATCGCCGAGGCGGTCGCCGCGGTCGGCGAGGGCGTGGAGCCGGCTTCCGTCGAGCAGGCGGCTCTCCAGGCCGGATACCCAGCGGGCGCCCTGCAGTTGTTGGACGAGCTGACGATCTCGCTGTCGCAGAAGATCCGGCAGGAGACCCGCGCGGCCGTCGAGGCCGAAGGCGGTGTATGGGTCGAGCACCCCTCCGAAGCGATCATGGACTGGATTGTCGACGAACAGAAGCGCCCGGGCCGCAGGGCCGGCGGCGGATTCTACGACTACTCCCCCGAGGGCAAGCGGGGCGGCATCTGGCCCGGTCTGCGCGAAAAGTACGACTCGGGGCGCACGGTGCTGCCGCTTGTGGATCTGCAGGAGCGGATGCTGTTCGCCGAAGCGCTTGACACCATCGACTGCCTTGACAACAACGTGCTCACCTCGGTCGCCGACGCCAACATCGGCTCGATCTACGGCATCGGCTTCCCCGCCTGGACCGGTGGTGTACTGCAGTACGTGAACCAGTACGAAGGCGGGCTGGCTGGCTTCGTCACCCGCGCCCGAGAACTGGCAGCCGCCTATGGCGAGCGCTTCGCACCGCCCGCGTCACTCATCGCCCGCGCGGAGTCCGGGGAGGAGTACCGATGAGCGAGACACGGACCGTGCCCAGCCTGCGCACCCCGTTCACCGAGGCGCTCGGCATCGAGCATCCGGTCGTCCAGGGCGGCATGATGTGGGTCGGCCGTGCCGAGCTCGCCGCGGCCGTCTCGGAGGCCGGCGGTCTCGGGATGATCACCGCGCTCACGCAGCCGACGCCGGCCGATCTCGTGAAGGAGATCGAGCGGGCACGCACGCTGACTGACAAGCCGTTCGGGGTGAATCTGACGATCCTGCCCTCGATCAACCCTCCGCCCTACGACGAGTACCGGCGAGCGATCATCGATGCGGGCATCACGATCGTGGAGACCGCGGGCTCCAGCCCCGAACCACACATGGACATCTTCAACACCGCAGGCGTCAAGGTCATCCACAAGTGCACCTCGGTGCGCCACGCTCTCAAGGCACAGGCGGTCGGCGTGGCCGCGGTCTCGATCGACGGCTTCGAGTGCGCCGGTCATCCGGGAGAGGACGACGTCCCCGGACTCGTACTGATCCCGGCTGCGGCCGATGCGCTGGAGATTCCGTTCATCGCCTCCGGCGGTTTCGCGGACGGACGCGGTCTCGCCGCCGCTCTCAGCCTCGGCGCACACGGTGTGAACATGGGCTCGCGCTTCATGAGCACGATCGAGTCCCCGATCGCGCAGGCCGTGAAGGAGCGGATCGTCGAGGCGTCAGAGCTCGACACGAACCTCATCTTCCGGAGCCTGCGCAACACCGCGCGGGTCGCGAAGAACGCCATCTCCGACGAGGTCGTGCAGATCCTCGCCGATGGCGGGCAGTTCCCCGACGTGCAGCCACTCGTCGCCGGCGCTCGCGGACGCAAGGTCTTCGAGGATGGAGACCTGGATGCCGGAATCTGGACTGTCGGTCAGGTCCAGGGCATCATCCGGGACATTCCGAGCGCGGGAGATGTGGTGCGTCGCACCGTCGCACAGGCACACCGGGTGCTCACCGAACGTCTGGCGATGTTCGGCTGACACTTCCGCCCGTCCGCATGGTGCTCGGCGCCCTGCGGACGGGTATTCTCACGGCTGGGCGAATGTCCCGAAGCGGACCATATCCTGCGTACTCCGGACGAGGTCGTCCAGCGATCGCGTCCGGGGGTTCCACCACTCCACCGCCCAGTTCATGGAACCGAGCAGCAGCAGCCGGAAGACATTGATGTCGAGTCCGTCGCGCAGCTCACCAGCATCCTGCGCGGCGAGGAAGAGCTCGCGCCAGTAGCGGCTGTACGCCCCCTCCTCCGCAGCCGGGCGCACGCGCAGATGCTCCGGAACCTGTCCGGCGTTGCGCACTGAAGCGGTCGTGTAGTCGGAGATCTGCAGCTCGTAGCGCAGGTGGGCGTCGACGCCAGCAAGGATGCGGTCGCACGCAGTAGCGTCATCAGGGAGCGCCTCGAGCGTCTCCTCGACGTGCACGCGCACACGGTGAGCCCCCGCCCACATGACCTCCTCGACGAGCTCGTCGCGTGAGGAGAAGTAGTAGTAGATCGCAGGCGCCTGGACGCCGGCCGCCTCGGCGACATCGGTGAGCCGCGTGCCGGCATAGCCTTTGCGGCTGAGCACCTGAGCTGCGGCATCCAGAATCCGCTGGCGGGTACGCGCCGACTTCGATGTCTGCTCCATCGTCATTCGATCATTCTAACCGTCATTCGAAAAGTGTCGCCGCCTCTTGCCCTGCGAACACAACGCCGCTAACGTGAATCTTGATTAACTTTTTCTCAATGAAGAGCAAGAGGTGCCCAACATGACCACCACCCGTGAAGAAACGTCCACCGGACTCGTCACCCGCGATCCGCGCGATGAGCGTGTGATCGCCGAGTACGCCCTCGAAGACGACACCCGCGTCGTCGAGCGCGTCCGCATCGCCCGCGAGGCCGCCGCCTGGTGGTCGCACCAGGGCTTCGACGGTCGCAAGCGCACACTGCTCGCTTGGAAGGGTGCGATCGCCCGCGGCGCCCAGGATCTCGCCGCGATCATCTCTCGCGAGACCGGCAAACCATCCGGCGACGCCCTGCTCGAGGTAATGCTCACGCTCAGCCACCTCGACTGGGCCGCCAAGAACGCCCACCGCGTACTCAAGCCGCGTCGAGTCAAGGCCGGAATCATCAACTACAACCAGAAGGCCACGCTGCGTTACGAACCGCACGGCGTCGTCGGCGTCATCGGCCCGTGGAACTACCCGCTCTACACACCGATGGGATCGATCTCGTACGCACTCGCCGCGGGAAACGCCATCGTGTTCAAGCCCAGCGAGCTCGCCCCGGGCACCGCTCGCTGGATCGAAGCCCGCTGGAACGAGGTCGCCGACCGCCCCGTGCTGCAAGTGACCACCGGCGATCGCACCACGGGCGCCGCACTCGTGCGCGCCGGCGTCGACAAGGTCGCCTTCACAGGATCCACGGCGAGCGCGAAGCGCGTCATGGCCGCATGCGCCGAGACGCTCACCCCATTGGTCGCGGAGTGCGGCGGCAAGGATGCCCTGATCGTCGCGGCAGATGCCGACCTCGACTCCGCCGCGGACTTCATCGTCTTCGGCGGCCTGGGCAACGCCGGCCAGACCTGCGTCGGCGTCGAGCGGGTCTACGCGGTGCGTTCGGTCCGTGACCCGCTGGTCGAGAAGGTCATCGAGCGCGCCAAGCGCCTGCGTCTGGACGGAGAGGACCCGTCCTACGGCCCACTCACCCTCGCCTCACAGTCCGCGATCATCGCCGATCACGTGGCGGATGCCGTCGCCAAGGGCGGCCGCGCGGTGCTCGGAGGTCCGGAGTCCGTCGGCGGTCGCCGCGTCGCCCCCATCGTCCTCGTCGACGTGCCGGAGGATTCTGATGCCGTGCGCTGCGAGACCTTCGGGCCGACGGTCGTGATCAACGCCGTCTCCGACCTCGATGAGGCCGTCACCCTCGCGAACGCGACGGAGTTCGGCCTCGGAGCCGCGGTCTTCACGAAGAGTGCGAAGACCGGCGAGGCCGTTGCCGCACGGCTGAAGTCCGGCGTCGTCACGATCAACTCCGTCCTCGGCTTCGCCGCGATCCCCGCGCTCCCCTTCGGCGGCGTGAAGGGCTCGGGCTTCGGTCGCATCCACGGCGCCGATGGCCTCCGCGAGTTCAGCGTGCCGAAGTCGGTCGCCCGCCAGACCGGTAAAGCGGCTCTCAACCTGCTGACGATGGAGCGCAGCGACCGCGACATGCACCTCGTGGCGAAGATGATCCCACTGCTGCACGGACGCAGCCGCTGAGCTTCGCGTTCACAACTCCTGAGGAATGGTCGCTCTCAGCACGTCGCGGTGCGAGATGGCGCGGCTCCATCGCGCAGGCGCAACGGAATCTCAGGAGTCGTGAACGTACGGGGGCTCAGCCGATCCCGAGCACGGTCTCCATGAACCCGGCGAGCCGTGCGGCGGCGGCCTCATCGCGCGCGGACAGCAGCGGCATCTCATCCGTGATGACACTGAAGCCCGCATGCACGAGCACCGCGGCCTCGCGGCCGCCGAGCTCCGGGCGGACGGCCTGCAGCAGCGCGGTCCAATCCGCGACGTGCGCGCGCTGCATGGCGCGTAGGCGGCGCTGATCCTCGGGTGCGAGGTTGCCGAGCTCGGAGAAGTAGATGCGCATCAGCGCGAGGTTGCGGAACGAGTGGTCGACATATGCCCGGCACAGCCGGCGCAGCGCCTCATCCGGTGCCACCGATGACTCGCGCACGCGTAGCACCGCGCGCTCGAGCGCCACGGCCGCACGGTCGCAGGCAGCCAGGAGGACGGCGGGCTTGCCATCGAAGTGCCGGTAGACGCCGGAGGGGGTGAGGGAGACCTCGGCGGCCAGATCCTCGATCGTGACCTCGTTATAGCCGCGTGCGGCGAACAGCCGGATCGCAGTGTCCACGAGCTGCTCGCGGCGCCCAGTGGGGGCATCCGACTCCTCGACGAAGTCGCCCCCGGCGGGAACGGATGAGGTGATCGCCGGGTCGATGTCGAGCATCCGCCAAGCCGCTTCCCTGAGCAGAGCCCGGAGGCTCCGCGCCGCGACGACCGTGCGGTGCGCGGTGATGCTGGCCACCACGCTGAGAGCTGCGAGCACGATCAGCCGGCGCTCGGCGTCGTCGACGTCGGGACGGTAGATACGGTGCGGCGCCTCGAAGCGCTCACGCAGCAGGCGGAACCGGCCGGTGAGCTGTTCCCGGTCCCCTCGTTCGAGGTAGCGCCCCTCCCAGCGATAGATGCCGCCGATCGCGCGCAGCTCGACAGTCGTAGCGATGATGTCGTCGAGCAGCTCATCCAGTGCAGCGCGCGCGTCGGTCGCGGTCTCCACCGGCTGCGCGGCGGCATCGTCCGTCGCCTCGATCAGCTGCTGCACGAGCGCGAAGGCGGTGCGCATGAACAGGGCGTACTTGTTCGGGAAGTGCCGGTACAGCGCCGGGGCCGAGATTCCGACGGCATCCGCGATGTCCTGCATCCCGACCGCGTGATAGCCGTTGCGCGCGAACGCGGACGCCGCCGCCTCCTGAATGTGGCGCTTGCGATCGCGCGGACGCGTGCGATTCGCGGGGAGGCCGGCGGATGAGGGCATGTCCCACAGCCTACCGGGGCGCCGCCGACCTCCTGATGTGATTACTCATTAACTTCTAGCGACGCGCGGATGTGAATGTCTATTAACAAAACGCGTGACAACCGGCGCGGACGATGGCATACTCATGGCAAGCCCCGCCGCGACGATGCGGTGAAGATACACAGACGTATGAAAGGGACCAGCCCGATGTCCGAGCAGAACGCCACCGCGATTCCCGCGGCGGTGCGCCGCAACCACTGGATGAACCAGGTCGCAACGCACGCCGAGATGAAGCCAGACGAGACCGCCTTCAAGTTCCTGGGCGAGGTGACCACCTGGCGCCAGGCCGCCGACCGGGTGGATTCCTTCGCCGCAGCCCTCGCCCGCCGCGGAGTCGGCTTCGGTGACCGCGTGCTGCTGCTGACTCTGAACCGTCCGGAGGTCGTGCTCTCCGTCTTCGCAATCAACCGTCTCGGCGCGATCGCTGTGCCGATCAACATCCGCCTGACCCCACCCGAGATCGCCTACATCGCGGATGATGCCGATGCCGACGTGCTGATCGTCGAGGCGCCACTGGCGCCGCTCGTCGGCGCTGTCGCCCAGGTCACGGACCGCATCAAGAAGGTCATCGTGATCGGCGGTCCTTCGACAGGCTCAGAGACCGGGGATGCTGAGTCCTGGGCTGACCTCGTCGCCGAGGACCCGGAGGGATTCGAGTACCCCGACGTCCCCGAAGACACCACGGCCCTGATCATGTACACCTCGGGTACGACCGGTCGCCCGAAGGGCGCGATGCTCGACCACGTCAACCTTTTCGCGCAGTCGCTCACCCTGTTGCGCGTGAACCAGGTCTTCGGCGAGGACGACATCGCGTTCATGACCGCTCCGCTGTTCCACATCGCGGGCCTCGGGTCGATCGCACCGAACTTCGTCATCGGCATCCCGACCGTCATCCACCCGCTCGGCGCGTTCAACCCGACGGAGCTGCTGGACGCCTGGGAGACGGAGAAGGCGACGATCGTCTTCAACGTCCCGCAGCAGTGGCAGGTTATCTGCGCCGACCCGTCCATCCCTGACCGCGATCTGCACCTGCGCATCATCAGCTGGGGTGCGGCCCCGGCGTCCGACACCCTGCTGAAGCAGATGTCCGACTGCTTCCCGAAGGCGACGAATGTCGCGGTGTTCGGCCAGACCGAGATGACGCCGATCACCTGTGCGCTCAGCGGCGAGGACTCGCTGCGCAAGCTCGGCAGCGTCGGCAAGCCCATCCCGACCATCCAGTACCGCGTCGTCGACGAAGACTTCAACGACGTCGCTCGCGGCGAGGTCGGCGAGATCCTCTACCGGGGCCCGAACCTCATGAAGGGATACTGGCGAAAGCCCGCCGAGACGGCTGAGGCATTCGAGCACGGTTGGTTCCACTCCGGAGACTTGGTCCGCCAAGACGAGGAGGGCTTCGTCTGGGTCGTCGACCGTAAGAAGGACATGATCATCTCGGGTGGCGAGAACATCTACTGCGCTGAGGTCGAGAATATCCTGGCAGGGCATCCGAAGATCCTCGAGGCCGCCGTGTACGGCCGCGCTGACGAGCGTTGGGGTGAGATCCCGGTTGCGGCCGTGGCGGTGCGTCCCGGTGAGGAGCTCAACCTCGACGAACTGCAGGGATGGCTCGGCGACAAGCTCGCGCGCTTCAAGCAGCCCAAGGCGCTCGTCACCGTCGACGCTCTGCCCCGCAACGCCGGCGGCAAGGTCAACAAGGTCGCGCTGCGCAGCGCCGACCGCGAAGAGGCTGTGATCTAGACAATGAATGCAGCTGTGGCCGCGCTCGTCCGGGAGCGCGGCGGACCCGTCGCGCTCTCGGAGGTCTCGGTGCGCGAGCCCGGCGCGGGCGAGATCCTCGTCCGCATCCATGCCTCCGGGGTGTGCCCGACCGACCTGTTCGGTATGTCCGGCGGTGCCGGCGATCGCTTCCCGGCCGTTTTCGGCCATGAGGGCGCAGGAACTGTCGAGCGCGTGGGTCCGACCGTCGAGAACCTGCGGGTCGGGGATCGGGTCGCGCTCAGCTTCGACGCCTGCGGCGGGTGCGCCCGGTGCGATGAGGGGCACCCTGCGTACTGCGAGCGCTTCGCGGAGCGCAACTACGACCCGCGGTCGGATGCCACGAGCAGCGACGAGTCCGTCACGACGGGCTGGATGGCGCAGTCGTCCTGGACGACCCTCGCCCTGGCCCGGGCATCGAACGCCGTGCGGATCCCGGACGACGTTCCGTGGGAGGTCGCCGCTCCCCTGGGCTGCGGCATCCTCACCGGTGCCGGCACCGTACTCAACGTGCTGCGCCCCGGCCCCACTGACTCTCTTCTCATCATCGGCGCCGGCACGACCGGACTCGCCGGCGTCATGGCCGCCGCCCACCGCGGCGTCGGGCGGATCATCGTCAGCGACCCTGATTCCGAGCGGCGGGCGCTCGCGCTCGAACTTGGCGCCACCGAGGCGTTCGCCCCCGACGGGCTCAACCCCCGTCGGCTCGGCGTCACGCACACGCTCGACACCGTCGGGCGCCAGGAGACGATCGATGCGGGTCTCGCGGCCCTCGCTCCGCTGGGCGTCTGCGCCACCGTGGCGCTGCACGCCGGATCCAACCGGGTCACCCTCTCGCAGTCGCAGCTGCTGTGGGGCCGGACCCTCACCGGCGTGATCGAGGGCGACGCGCAGATTCACCGCGACATCGCGCTGCTGATCGTCCTGTGGCGTGCGGGTCGTCTGCCTGTCGAGAAGCTCATCCGCCGCTATCGCTTCGACGAGATCGGCACCGCCATCGACGACGCCTGCGCCGGGCGCGCGATCAAGCCCGTGCTCATCATGGACGACGCGGATGCAGCCGCCGAGGTGCCGGTGGCGGCGGTGGAGCTCATCGAGCTCCTACGCGCGGGGCGCATGGGCGCCGAAGATCTCTCGCTGCTGTGGCGCTCGCTGCCCCCGGTGGCGCCGGACGAGCTACGCGGACTTTGGCGGGGTGTCGGCCTCAGCCCCGCCCATCGCACGCACCGGATGCTGCAGCGCACCGGCTGGTTCGGCAAACTGTTCCGCTCCGATGACGATGTCGTCCCGCTGGTCTGCGAAGGGTTCGACGGCGTCTTGTCTGCGAACGTCGCGCTCGCCCACGGCGGTGCGATGCTGCGAACAGTCGAGCACGACGGCATTCGCACCGCCGCCATGTCGTACGACGGGATGCCGGTCATCGACCTGTTCACCCGCATCTCCCCCGACGCCGTCCTCGGCGTCATGACTGGCCGAGGCGCCGCCGATGACGACGGCGCCCTGTACTTCTTCGCGCTCGAGAAGGTCGGCGACCGCGAAGTCCTCATCCCCGACCACATCCCACACAGCACCTGAATCACCAGCACCTGATCATTCGAGGAGGAATGATGTCCACACTGCGCAGCACCCGAAACCGCGCGCTACCGATCGCTCTCGTCGGCACCCTGGCCGCGGGCCTCATCCTGTCCGGATGCGCCGGACGAGGCGACGACGCCACCGCCGACACGGCCCCGGCCGACGGCGCAGCAGCCTGGGCCGCTTGCAGCCCCGGCTTCACCGACACCACGGTGACGATCGGCACCAGCATCCCGCTTTCCGGTCCCGCCGCCACCTACGGCGCCATCGCGCAGACGATGAAGGCCTACTTCGACGACATCAACGCCGCAGGCGGTCTCGAGTTCGCCGACGGCAACAAGCGTGAGGTGACGATCGAGATCATCGACGACGGCTACGACCCGGCGAAGACTGCGACGAACGTGCGCACTCTCGTTGAGCAGAGCGAGGTCTTCGCGCTCGCCGGCGTCCTCGGCACGGGCGCGGCCATCAGCGTCGCCCCGTACGTCGAGGAACAGGGCGTGCCGAACCTGTTCACCGGAACGGGGTCCGACGCGATCCTCACTCTCCACGAGGAGCAGCCCTCGCTGACCACCGGCTTCATGCCCCAGTACGGCTTCGAGGTGAAGGCGCTCTCGGAGTACCTCATCGAGAACTACCCGGGAGCGAAGGCAGCGATCCTCTATCAGAACGACGACTTCGGCGAGAGCATCCGGGCCGGCTTCGAGACCGCTTTCGAAGGCACCGACATCGAGATCGTGGCCGCAGAGCCCTACGAGCTCACCTCGGCGACCGTCGACAGCCAGGTCACGAACCTTGCAGCATCCGGTGCGGACGTGTTCTTGAACTGGGCCGTCGGCGCCTTCGCCACCCAGTCACTGAAGAAGAAGCTCGAACTCGGCTGGGATGCGACGACTGTGATCAACGCACCCGCCGCCGACGCGACCTTCTTCCTCAAACCCGCTGGCCCCGGAGCTGCCGATGGCGTCGTGTCGATCGCGTACACGAAGGACATCACCGATGCGTCGCTCGCCGGAGACGCCGGCTTCGATGCCTGGACAGAGTTCGCCGCCGCTCACCCCGATGAGGTCAACGCACTGTCCGCCCCGGCTGCTGCCGGTTACCAGACAGCGCAGCTGCTCGAGGCGGCACTCCTGGGCCTGGAGGACTGTACGCGAGAAGCGCTGCTCGAATCGGCATCCTCATTCGACGCCGTCGAACTCGACCTCTCGCCGGTAAGCATCACGACCACCGCGGACTACCCGTTCGCGTTCCGCGAGCTGGGCATCCAGATCTTCAACGGCGACAACTGGGATCTCACCGAGGACACTTACACGGTCGGCTAACGATGTCGGTGGGTCCCGAACGGGAACGGGGACCCACCGACTCCACCTGGGAGGTGACATGGACGCGCTGCTCGATGTGCGCGACGTCCGACTCTCGTTCGGCGGACTGCAGGCTCTGGATGGTCCGAGCTTCCAGGTTTCCGACGGCGAAGTCGTGGGACTGATCGGTCCCAACGGTGCTGGGAAGACCAGCCTGTTCAACTGCATCGGCGGGCTCTACCGCCCGCAGAGCGGCAGCATCAGAGTCGCGGGCACAGAGGTGACGCGCATGCCCCGGCACCGCATCAGCGGTTTGGGTGTGAGTCGCACCTTCCAGAATCTCGGGCTCCTGCCGTCGCAGACGGTCCGCGAGAACGTGCTCGCCGGCGGATACCACACCACTCGCGGGGGCTTCTGGGCAACTGGCCTCGCGCTCCCGCGCATCGCCGAAACCGAGCGAGCGCTGCGCGCCGGGGCCGATGCGCTGCTTGATGAGCTCGGGCTCTCCGCCGTCGCGGACCGGGTCGTCGCAGCATTGCCGTTCGGCACGCTCAAACGCGTCGAGCTCGCGAGGGCCCTGCTGAGCGCCCCGCGACTGCTGCTCATCGACGAACCGGCGAACGGTCTGATCCACAGCGAGGTACATGAACTGGGCGAGACGCTCCGGCGTCTGGCGACCGAGCGCGGCACGGCGATCCTGCTCGTCGAGCACCACATGGGCCTGGTGACCAGCGTCTGCGACCGGGTCGTGGTGCTGAACTTCGGCCGCCTCATCGCCGAAGGCGACCCGCAGACCGTTGCGCGTGACCCCGAGGTCGTCGCCGCCTATCTGGGGAGCGTCGCATGAGCCTGCTGAGCGTCGAGCTCGATGCAGCCGGGTACGGTCCGGTGACGATCCTCCGCGATATCCGCTTCGAGATCCCCGATGGCGGACGCCTCGTCATCCTGGGCGCGAACGGAGCTGGCAAGACGACCACCCTGCGCACACTCTCCGGGATGTGCCGGATGGAGGGATCGATCCGGTTCGACGGCCGCGAGCTCGCCGGTCTCCCCCCGTACCGCGTCGCCGCCGCAGGCATCGCGCATGTTCCGCAAGGGCGAGGGACCTTCGGCGACCTCACCGTGCGCGAGAACCTGTTGGCCGGCGCCACGATGCGCAGGGCCACGGATGCCGCGGCCGACGCCAACCGCTGGCTGGACAGGTTCCCTCGGCTCGGCGAGCGCAGCGCGAGGCCGGCATCCGGACTCAGCGGAGGCGAGCAGCAGCTGCTCGCGATCGCCCGCGCCTTCATGGCCGAGCCGCGACTGGTACTCCTCGACGAACCTTCGCTGGGGCTGGCACCCAAGATCACGACCGAGCTGTTCGCCACGCTCGACGAGCTGTCCCGCGAACGCGGCACGGCGCTGCTGGTGGTCGAGCAGAACGCCAAGCTCGCACTCGAGATCGCCGAGGAAGCCCTGGTGATCGAGAGTGGTGAGGTGACGCTGCGCGGCGCGGCATCCGATCTGCAGAACGACGACAACGTGCGCCGCGCGTATCTGGGAGTGTGAGATGTTTCTGCAGCAACTCGTCGACGGCATCGCCACCGGTGCGATCTACGGCACGCTCGCCCTGGCGATCGTGCTCGTCTACCGAGCATCGCGCACGCTGAACTTCGCGCAGGGCGAGATGGCCCTCCTCGGTGCCTACGTCTCCTGGCAGCTCACCGCCTGGGGGATGCCGATCTGGGTCGCGCTCATCATCTCGATGCTCGCTCTCGCCGCGTTCTCGGCAGGGATCGAGCGGGTGATGTTCCGTCCGCTGGTCAGACGACACCAGCACCTGGCTCTGATCATCGTCAGCCTCGGACTCATGATCGCGCTGAACGCGCTGATCGGCTGGGGCTGGACCTATCAAACCAAGGAGGTGCCAGCCCTGTTCGGGTCGGGTTCCTTCTCGATCGGTGCCGTCTCGCTGTCTCGTCAGGATGTCGGGATCGTCGTCTGCGTGAGCATCGCGGCGATCGCGCTGGCGCTGCTGCTCGGCCGCACCCGGGTCGGACTGCGGATGCGGGCGGCAGTGTCGGCGCCGGAATCCGCAGAGCTCAGCGGCATCTCCACCGGGCGCACCATGTCGATCGGCTGGGCCATCGCCGGCGCGGTCGGCGCACTGGCAGGCACGCTCATAGCGCCCGAACTGTTCCTGCATCCCGGGATGATGGCGCCGGTGCTCATCTACGCCTTCGCCGCAGCGACCCTCGGCGGTCTGGACTCGCCGCTCGGCGCCCTCCTCGGCGGGGTCACGGTCGGTGTGATCGAGAATCTGGCCGGAACATACATCCCCGTCATCGGCGCAGAGCTGAAGCAGGTCGTGGCGCTGCTGATCATCGTGGTCGTGCTGCTGGTGCGGCCACAGGGAATGTTCGGACGACGAGAGCTGGTGCGCGCATGAGCGTGGTGACCTCCCCCATCCGCAATCTGCTGGCCGCGAAGACGCAGCGCACCTCGGTCGGCGAGTGGCTGCGCCGCCCGCGCCCGCCGCTGAACCTGCCCCGTCCGCTACTGATCGTGCTGACGGCCCTGCTGCTCATCGCGCTCGCGATCGTGCCGCTGGTGAACCCGAGCTACATCAACCTCACCGTCACGCTCGTGATGATCTGGACAATCGTCGGGCTGGGGCTCAACCTGCTGGTCGGCTTCGGCGGACAGATCTCCCTCGGGCACTCGGCGTTCTTCGCGATCGGTGCGTATTCGGTGGCCGTCGCCGGCGAGGCGGGGTGGGCGCACCCGCTCACGCTCGTGATCGCTGGCGCCCTGCCCTTCACCGTCGGCTACATCATCGGCCTGCCGGCGCTGCGACTGAAAGGGCTGCAGCTGGGACTTGTGACGCTGGCGATGGCGATGGCGACGCCTGCGGCGATCCGCGCCTTCGAGCCGTTCACGCATGGCAGTCGCGGCATCGCGATCGATGGAGACGCGCCGGCCTGGATCCCTCTCGCGCACGATCAGTGGGTCTACTACCTCGCGCTCGTGATCGTCGCCGGCGCCTATCTCGTCACCCGTCGCCTCGGCCACGGACGACTCGGCCGCTCGTTCATCGCCGTGCGCGATG
The DNA here is from genome assembly GCF_052266695.1 of Microbacterium zouquanmingi. Taxonomy (NCBI): domain Bacteria; kingdom Bacillati; phylum Actinomycetota; class Actinomycetes; order Micrococcales; family Microbacteriaceae; genus Microbacterium; species Microbacterium zouquanmingi. Next base: position 251,287 of record NZ_JBQPQZ010000003.1, on the reverse strand, counting down.
CCGAACTCGTCGCGGAGACCCTGGGCGTGGACGTGTGGCAGACCAAGACACGATTGTTCGCGGCATCCGCCGCCTTCGCCGGTGTCGCCGGCGGCCTATATGCGATGCTGCTGGAGTTCGTAGGTCCCGAGAATTTCGGGCTCACGATGTCGATCTCCTTCATCACGCTGATCGTCGTCGGCGGGCTCGCGACCGTGCCGGGCGCGGTGCTGGGGGCGATCTTCATCCAGTACGTGCCGACGTTCACCTCGAGCATCAGCCCTGCCGCGACCGGCGCCGCCTACGGCATCGTGCTGATCCTGTTCGCGTTCTTCATCCCGTTCGGACTCGTAGGTCTGCTGCGCGGCGCGCTTGCGTCGCTGGTGGATCGGCTGCCCGGTCGCCGGTAGCCACCTCCTCCCCTCCCCGTTCGAATCGCGCAAAGTGCGCCATTTCCGCCGAGATAAAGCACTGTGAGCGATTCGAACCGGGGCTGTGGACAACTCCGACGGCATCGACGGGAACTGTGGCACCGCGTGCACTATGGGACGACGTCAGCCACTTCCAGACGAGTTCGACGGCGCGTTCTCGGTGCGCATCGCGAAGGCCCGCGGCGTGGGCCGCGGGCGGTTGCGCGGCACCGATCTGGAGAGGCCCTTCCACGCTGCGGGCTGGACCGTCATCGAGGTGACCGCACCGCTGCTGAAGCGCCCTGCCGACCTGGCCCGTCGTGTTTCGGCGGCGCTCGGCCGTTGACGCGGCGTTCGACAAGTCGGAAACGGACGCGAAACATAGCCCACGTACACTCGGGGTCGCCACAAGCAACTTCTTCCCGAGGGGCCACCCATGTCCAGCGCACCCATCACCGTTTCGATCCGCCGCGAGGTCGATCCTGCACACATCTCCGAGGCGACGACCTGGGTGCAGACCGGAGTGAACCTCGCCCACAAGTACCCCGGTTTCCTCGGCTCAGGGTGGGTGCGCGCCGGCGACGATTCCCAGGTCTGGCACATGCTCTACCGCTTCGCCAGCACCGAGACGCTCGAGGCCTGGGAGCAGTCGCCCGAGCGGACGTGGTGGCTGTCGATGGGTCAGGGCTTCATCCGCAGTGAGCGTTCGAGACGCCGCACCGGGATCGAGGGCTGGTTCGACGAACCGCCGACCGGGTCGATCAATCTGCCGGATGCCACCACCGTCGAGAGCGTCTCGCCGGCGCCAGAACGGTGGAAGCAGGCTGTGACGATCTGGCTGGGTTTCTTCCCGGTCAATCTGCTGTTCAGCCTCGCGATGACGCCGGTACCCGGATGGGGCGAACTCCCCCTCTGGCTGCGCGTGCTCGTGACGACGCTCGTACTGACGCCGATCATGACCTACTGGGTCCTCCCCTGGGTCACGCGGGGTCTGCGCAGCTGGCTCGCCCGCTGAGCGCGGCGGCATTCAACAGGCGCTTGTCGAACGGGCGCGGCGAGGCAGCGGTCAGATCGCGGTGAACCGCCAGGATGCCGCAGCCTCGGCGCCGGGCTCCAGAACAACCAGGTCCACACCAGAATTGAAGGCATCGGGCGGGCAGGTCATCGGCTCGACGGCGAGGCCGATCCGATGATTCGCGGCATCCGCGGGAAGATCGGCCGTGTGCACCTGCACCCAGGGGCAGCTCTCATCCCAGCTCAGCGCCACCCCGCGCCCGTCCGCTGCCACGACGCGCACCTCGGCGGCACCATCGACGCGTGAGAGCTCGGTGAAGGCGTGGTCGATGAAAACGTCGCCGATCGCGCGCGCCTCGCGGAAGTCCCATTCCGGATGCTGCTCGACAGACTCCACCGCGACCGGGCTCAGCCGATCGGGGGTGACCGTGAGCACCTCGGATGCCGGAAGTGTGAGTGTCCAGGCGTCGACGCGCCCGTCACCTCCCACCAGGTACGGATGCGGTCCGGTGCCCCAGGGCGCAGCGTCCGCCCCGAGGTTTCGAGCGGTCACCGTCTGATTCAGACCGTCTGAACCGAGGCGGTACTCGACCTCGACCTCGACGCGGAACGGGTATCCGAGCTGCGGCTCGATCGTGGCCACGAGCGCAACCCGGTCGTCCTCGACGACGCGGTCGGCGAACTCGGTCCACGCCAGCAGTCCGTGCAGCGCGTGCCCGCGAGCAGGCTCTGTGAGCGCGAGCTGATGTTCTTCGCCGCCGAACGTGTACCGGCCGTCGACGACCCGGTTCGGCCACGGCGCGAGCGTCGCGCCTCGGTACGCGGGTCGCACCTCATCGGCGTCGAAGGGCACGACGAGGTCGCGGCCGTCGTGACGGAGCACTCGGAGAGACGCTCCGACGCTCGCGATGACCACCTCGTATCCGTGCGCTGAGATGCGTAGCTGACGACCGGATGCCGGGGAAGAATCGTTCATGTATTCGACGATAGCTGCCCCGCTCACAGGCCCTGTGCGAGACGGTAGTACGCCTGGTTCCAGCGCACCTGCTTCTGGAACTCGGGCAGCGTGGTCTCCTCGTCGATGACGAGCAGCTCGACCTCGGCCATCTCCGCGAAGTCGCGGAACGCTTCCAGGCCCACCGCCGTCGACATGACCGTGTGGTGGGCGGCGCCCGCCGTCAGCCAGGCAGCAGCGCTGGTGTGGAAGTCGGGCTGCGGCTTCCAGACAGCGCGGCCGACCGGAAGGTTCGGCAACGATGCCCGCGGCTCGACGTTCTCGACGACGTTCGCCGTCAGGCGGAACCGGTCGCGCATGTCGCTCAGCGCGACGACGATGGCGGGGCCAGAGTCGGCGGTGAAGACCAAGCGCACCGGGTCCTCCTTGCCGCCGATGCCGAGCGGGTGCACTTCGAGTGTCGGCTTCGCCGTGCTCAGCGACGGCGACACCTCGAGCATGTGCGCCCCGAGGATCAGCTCGTCGCCGGGGGTCATGTCGTAGGTGTAGTCCTCCATCAGGCTCGCACCTCCCGGGAGCCCCGCACCCATCACGTTGGCGATGCGCACGAGCACCGCGGTCTTCCAGTCGCCCTCGGCGCCGAACCCGTAGCCCTCTGCCATGAGTCGCTGCACTGCCAGGCCCGGCAGCTGCTTGAGCGATCCCAGGTCTTCGAACGACGTGGTGAAGGCGCCGAAGCCGCCCTCTTCGAGGAACGAGCGCAGACCGATCTCGATCGCAGCCCCATCGCGCAGCGACTGGTGTCGCTCGCTGCCCTTGCGCAGTTCCGGGGCGACCTCGTAGAGCTCCTCGTACTCGGCGACGAGGGCGTCGATGTCGGACGAGGATGCAGCGGTGACAGCATCCGCCAGGTCGTTCACGCCCCACGTGTTGACCTGCACGCCGAAGCGCAGCTCGGCCTCGGTCTTGTCGCCCTCGGTGACGGCGACGAAGCGCATGTTGTCGCCGAATCGGGCGAGCTTGAGCGAGCGGGATGCCGCAAGTCCTGCTGCCGCACGCTGCCAGGTGCCGAGCTCCCGACGCACGCGCGGGTCGCTGGCGTGACCAACGACCGTCTTGCGCGGGATGCCGAGACGCGTCTGGATGTAACCGAACTCGCGGTCGCCGTGGGCGGCCTGGTTCAGGTTCATGAAGTCGAAGTCGATGTCAGCCCAGGGCAGTTCGACATTCGCTTGGGTGTGCAGGTGCGCGAGGGGCTTCTGCAGCGCGTCGAGCCCGGTGATCCACATCTTGGCCGGGCTGAAGGTGTGCATCCAGCACACGAGGCCGATCACGCGGTCGTCGGCATTCGTCTCGAGGACCGTGCGCTTGATGCTGGCGGTGTCGGTGAGCACCGGCTTCCAAACGATCTTCACGGGAACCTCGGATGCAGCATCCAAAGCCTCGGCGATCGCACGCGACTGGTCGGCGACCTGAGCGAGGGTCTCAGGTCCATAGAGGTGCTGGCTGCCGGTGAGGAACCAGACCTCGTACTCGTCGAGGCTCGTCTTCAGCGGTGTACGTGTCATGAGCGGTCTTTCTTCTTGTTCAGGTCGCGATTTACGCCGGTATGACGGATGCTTTGCGGCATGTTTTGCGACCTGAGCGGGCTAGATGGACGAGACTGCGGCGGCCTCGATGGCGAGGCCGGCGCGGTAGCGATCGAGGAAGGTCGTGAAGCCGACAACGTCAGCGGGATCGGGGTCGGCCGTGGCGAGGGATGCCGCGGCGAACACCTGATCCTCGAGATAGCTACCGAGGTCACTCTGTGCGGAATGAGCGAGGTACGACGCAAGGACGGCGATCCCCCACGCTCCGCCCTCGGCGGCGAGTTCGCCGACGGCGACGGGTGCGTTGAGGGCCCCGGCGAGGAAGCGCTGTGCGACGCCAGCGGTGCGGAACATGCCACCGTGCGCGAACATCCGGTCGATCTGCACGCCCTCACCCTCGAGCACCTGCATGCCGAGGGCGAGCGTGCCGAAGACGCCGTACAGCTGAGCGCGCATCGCGTTGGCGAGAGTGAACGAGCTGTCCGGGGTGCGCACGAACAGCGGCCGCCCCTCGGTGAGGCCCGCGATCGGCTCTCCGGCGAGGTGGTTGTACGCGAGAAGTCCCCCGGCATCCGCATCGCCTGCGAGCGCCTCACGGAAGAGCACGTCGAACACAGCGTCGTCGTCGAGCGGGCTGCCCGCTGCGGCCGCGAAGCGTGCGAACATTCCGGCCCAGGCGGCCAGTTCGCTTGCGCCGTTGTTGCAGTGCACCATCGCGACCGCGTCACCGGCGGGAGTGGTGACGAGGTCGAGTTCGTGGTGGCTGCCGCTGAGCGGACCCTCGAGCACGACCATCGCGAAGATGCTGGTGCCCGCGCTCACGTTTCCGGTGCGCGGCGCCACTGAGTTCGTCGCGACCATGCCTGTTCCGGCGTCACCCTCCGGCGGGCACAGCGGGATGCCGGGGCGCACCGCACCACTCGGATCCAGCAGGGCCGCCCCCTCGGCGGTCAAGGTCCCGGCGACCGTGCCAGCTGGAAGGACGGCGGGGAGGAGGTTCTTCAGCGGCGCGGGAAGCCGGTCGCCGACCAGGGAGTCGTAGGCGTCCACCATCCGCTGGTCGTAGTCGCCCGTGGCGGAGTCGATCGGGAACACGCCAGAAGCATCTCCCACGCCCAGCACTCGTTCTCCGGTGAGTCTCCAGTGCACGTATCCGGCCAGCGTCGTGACGAAGTCGACCTGCGGGACGTGCGCCTCGGCATCGATGGCGGCCTGGTGAACGTGCGCGATCGACCAGCGCAGCGGGATGTTCATCCCGAACAGCTCAGAGAGCTCTTGCGCAGCTCGTCCTGTGCTGGTGTTGCGCCAGGTGCGGAAGGGCACGAGCAGATCGCCTGCCGCATCGAAAGCGAGGTAACCGTGCATCATCGCCGAGATGCCGATGGCCCCGAAGGTTTCAGGCCGAGTGCCGTGGCGCTCCTCGGCGTCGGCGACGAGATCGGCGAATGCTGCCTGCAGTCCCTGCCAGACCTCATCCAGCGCATAGGTCCAGACGCCGCCCTCGAGGCTGTTCTCCCACGCGAACGAGCCGACAGCCAGCACCTCAGTGGCGTCAGGTCCGATCAGGCACGCTTTGATGCGGGTCGAACCGAACTCGATTCCGAGGCTCGTGCGCCCCTCGGCGATGTCATCCCGCCCGGTCCCTGAGCTCTCCCGCCCGGTCCCTGAGCTCTGTCGAAGGGTCACCGGCGCGCATCCGAACTCTGGCCGTACACGTTCTGGTACCGGTCGTACAGGCTGTCGATCGCGTCCTGCGGAATCGGGATCAGCGGGCCGGCCTCACGTGCGTAGTGCACGGTGCGCGCGACGTCTTCGACCATGACGGCTGCCTTCACCGCGTCCTTCGCGTTCGTGCCGATCGTGAAGGGTCCGTGGTTCTGCATGAGCACTGCGCGCGAGCGGTGTCCGGTGAGCGTGTCGACGACGCCGCGGCCGATCGAGTCGTCGCCGATGATCGCGAAGGGGCCGATGGGAATCGGGCCGCCGAACTCGTCGGCCATGGCCGTGATGACGCAGGGGATCTCTTCGCCGCGCGCAGCCCAGGCGACCGCGAAAGTCGAGTGAGTGTGCACGACGCCGCCGACCTCGGGCATGTGCCGGTACACGTAGGCGTGGGCTGCGGTGTCACTCGAGGGCGAGCGTTCACTGCCCGGGCTTCCGGGGATGACGTTGCCATCGAGATCGCACAGGATCATGTTCTCGGGCGCGAGGTCATCGTACGAGACGCCGGACGGCTTGATGACGAACAGCTCGGCTCCCGGCACGCGACCGGAGACGTTGCCACCGGTCCAGACGACGAGGCCGTTGCGCACCAGCTCGTCATGCAGACGTGCGACGTCTTCTCGCACAGCGTCGATGGCGTGCTGGATGCCATCAGGGAAGTTCGTCATTGAGGTCCTCTCGCGACTGTGACCGGTCACGGCAATTGTGTCAGGGGTTGCCCTGGCGCGCAATGCCGCTCCGGCGCCGCAGCGCGTGGATGGACGCACGCTCGACGAGCACCGGCGCGACCGGCTCACGCGACACGAGGCCCTCGCCGGTGACCGCCGCGACAGCGCGGCGAGCGAGCTCCTCGAAATCCTGGCGTACCGTGGTCAGCGGTGGCCAGAAGAACGCGGCATCCGGGGCGTCGTCGAAGCCCACGATGCTGACGTCCTCCGACACACGCACCCCCCGCTCGCGGAGGCCGCCGATGAGCCCGAGCGCCATCTGATCGTTGCTTGCGAATACCGCGGTCGCACCGGATTCATCGATCGCGGCGGCGGCACGATGCCCGGAGCCGGCCGTCCAGTCACCGCGGACGATCGCGACCGGATCCAGTCCGTGTGCGGCGAGCTCGGCGACGAAACCGGCTGTGCGTGCGCTGGCCTCCATCCACTCCTCGGGTCCGGAGATATGGGCGATGTGCCGGTGCCCTGCACCGACGAGCGCTCTGACCGCCAGCCGCGCACCGGCGACCTGATCGACGGACAGCCCGCTCTCCCCTCGCCCTCCTGCGTGCAGCATGGCGACGGGTACACCCACGTCGAGGCCGTCGAGCGCGTCGAGCGCGCTCGCGTGCGGGGCGAACACGATGAGCCCGTCCACGGCCTGCGCCTGCAGGTGCGCGACCGCCGAGCGCACCGAGTCCGCATCGCCGGAATCGGCGAACGCCGCTGACACCCAGAACCCGGCCGCGCGGGCGGATGCCTCGATCGCGGCGATGCTGCGGGACGGTCCGTACTGCAGGGCATCGGATGCCACCACGCCGATCGTCCGCGTCCGCTTGGTGCCGAGCGCGCGTGCCGCGTTGTTCATGCGGTAGCCGAGGTCGGACATCGCCGCACGCACGCGCTCTTTGGTCGCCTCCGCCACATCGGGATGCTCGTTGAGCACACGCGAGACGGTCTGCCTGGAGACTCCCGCGGCCGCTGCGACGTCACGCACGCCGACGGGGCGTCGCGGGTCGCTGATCATGTCGCTCACGCCGACGAGTGTATGCCGAATGAGCCACTCCTCCCGCGCTCGTGCCAGTCTGAAGGCATGCGCATCGCACTCACCGGAACATCGGGCACGCTCAGATTCGAGCCGCAGCACTCCTGGCGCGACCACGTCTGACGAACCCGCCCGACGCCCCGCCTGAGCGGGGGCTTGCATCTCAAGCCGCTTGAGGTCCCAGAGTGGAGGACATGAACGAGACACAAGAAGAACTGCACCTCATCGGTGACGTCGCCCGCCGCACCGGCCTCAGCGTCAGCGCCATCCGCTACTACTCCGACGAAGGGCTCGTCGAGCCCACCGACGAAACCGACGGCGGCCACCGCCTCTATGACGCGGAAGCGATCGCACGCCTGGAATTCATCCGCACCCTCCGCGACCTCGAGACGGGCCTCGATCAGGTCAGGCGCGTACTCACCGGCACCGTCGCGCTGCGCGACCTGCTCTCCGAGCACCTCGAGGTCGTCGAGACCCGTGCGCGCGATCTGCAGGCCAAGCGCGCGGTGCTGCGTGCGCTCGTGCGCAACGAGAGCACCCAGGAGCGCACCCGGCTGCTGCAGAAGCTCGTGGCGATGTCAGACGAGGAACGCCAGAGCCTGGTCGACGACTTCCTGACCGAGGTGTCGCGCGGCATGCCGGCCGATGTGGCCGACCGACTCCGCGAGGCGCATCCGCGACTGTCCGTCGATCCCTCGCCCGAACAGCTGGACGCGTGGATCGATCTCTCCGAGCTCCTGCAGGACGACCACTACCGTCAGGCCACCCGCGAATACCTGCGCGAGACGTACGCCTCCGAGATCGGGCGGAAGATGGCGGAGCCCGACATCCAAGCCTTCATCTCCCGCGCTGGCGAAGAGCTGATGCCGAAGCTCATCGCCACGCACAGCGCCGGGCTCGCCCCCACCGATTCCGCTGCGCGGAATCTGGCCGAGCAGTTCGTTCAGCAGGCAGCCGCCGCAGGCGGAGCGATCGTCGACGATGATCTGCGCGCCCGGTTAGCGGCCCGGTATCGGGAGGTCGACGAACTGCTCGTTCACGCGCTGGAAGACGATGGCTATCGGGCGTCAGAGGGCCGTTACCTCGAGCTGGTCGCCGTCATCAACGGCACGCCCGGCCCCGAAGCATCCGCTCGTGGGGGGATCGACCTCCGCAGCTTCGGTGAGTGGCTCTCGCGAGCGATCCTGGCAGTGTGACGGCCAGCGGGCGACCGGAAGGGGTGACCAGTGCGGCGTCAGAGTCCCAGTCGAGAGAGGTACTCGTTGCCCAGCCGCCGCTCGGGATCGAACCCTGCGCGCAGCGCCGCGAAGTCGTCGAACCGCGGGTACCGGCTGCGCACTTCGGCCCCGTCGAGCGTGAAGACCTTGCCCCAGTGCGGGCGCGCGGATGCGGGCAGAGCCGCTTCCAGCACAGGAAGGAACGCGCGGATCGCGGCTTCGTCCGGCTTCCAGGTGAAGTGCAGTGCGACGGCATCCGCTCCGTAGGCGGGACTGAGCCACAGCTCGTCCGCCGCGACCGTTCGCACCTCGTTCACCAGCAGCAGAGGCGCGATGCGATCGGCGAGTGAGCGGACCGCACCGATCGCGGCGAGCGCATCGGTGCGCGGAACCAGATACTCGCTCTGGAGCTCGGCGCCGGCGGACGGCGTGAACTCGAGCCGGAAGTGCGGCAGGCGCTGGAACCACGGGCCCGCCACCCCGCGCTGGACGCTGGTGGCGACCGGATCGACACCGAGGATCGGATGCCGTTCGCCGTCGGATGCCACCGCCCCCAGACGTGCGGCGAGCGCGGCGCGCTCCTCGCCGCGCTGCTCCGGCAGCCGCTGCTTGATCCAGAGCATGTCGGCGACATCCGTGCGCTGCCAGGTCGTGAAGATGCTCACGCTCGTGCCCGCGCCGGTGACCGCGTCGAGGTCGGCGAGGATCGCATCCCATCGGGGTGCGTCGAACACGTGCTGCGCGACCTCGTAGGTGGGTTCGACATCGAGGGTGACGTCGAGCACGGCTCCGAGCGCGCCGAGCGAGACGACGGCGCCGTCGAAGTCGGCGTCGCCCCGCGCGAGCCGCCGGATCTCGCCGTCGACCGTGAGGATCGTGAGTCCGCGTACAGCGGATGCGAGCGAGCCGATGCGGTCGCCCGACCCGTGGGTGCCTGTTGCGACGGCGCCGGCCACGGAGATGTGCGGCAGCGATGCGAGATTCGCCAGCGCGAGGCCCTGCGCCTCCAGCTCGGGGGCGATATCGCCATAGCGCAGCGCGCTGGAGACTCGCACGGCGTCTCCAGACTCGTTCACCTCGATCTCACGCGGCATCCGGTCGAGGGCGATGAGGACCCCGGGGGTGTCGGCAATATCGTTGAAGCAGTGCCTCGTGCCGAGGATGCCCACCAGACCGCCCGCCTTGAGCAGGCCGCGCAGCTCATCGATGGTCGACGGATGCGCGATCTCGGCCGCCGTGTATGTGAGGTTGCCCGCCCAGTTCTTCTGCATGTTCTCATCCTGCCTCGTTCCGAGGCCTCATCGATGCTGTGCGTCTCCGAGGCGATGACGCCCCCGCTCACCCCAGCGAGATCAGTGGTCGAACTCGAGATCGAAACGGTCACGGGCGCGAGTCACGTCCCCCATGTGAGCCGATGTCCACCGCAGCAGTGCGTCGATCAGATCCTGCAGTGTCTGGCCGAGATCCGAGATCCGGTACTCGACGGCGAGCGGACGCGTACCGAGGATGACGCGATCCACCATGCCGTTGCGCTCGAGCCGGCGAAGGGATGCCGTCAGCGACTTCTGCGAAACCGCGGGGATCGCGCGCCTCAGCTCGTTGAAGCGCCGCGGCTGCTCGCAGAGTGTGTCGAGGATCAGCAGCGACCATTTGTCCATCACCTCGTCGAGCAGCTCGCGGTGCTCGTCAGATATCTGAGCCGGAAGAGCGGTGAGCGCGGTTTCGTTCATGAAACCTAGTTTCGTTGAAGTTGCCTTTGAATACTAGGTATAAAAAGTACACCTAGATAAAGACCACGAAAGCGAGCCTGATATGACCGTTGAACTTCTCACCCCAGAGGGCATGTTCCAGCCCGTTCCTTACCACCACGTCTCCGTAGCATCCGGCCAGCGCCTGATCAGCGTTGCGGGTCAGATCGCCCGGGACGAGCACGCGAACAGATTGTTCCCGGGCGACCTGTCGGGCCAGCTCGCCCATGCGCTACGGAACACCGCACGAGGGTTGGCGGGTGCCGGTGCGAGCTTCGCAGATGTGGTGCGCCTGCGCTTCTTCGTCGCCCGCTGGGAGCCGTCGCGATACGACGACTTCATCGCCGGTCTCGAAAGCGTCATCGAGGAGCTCGGCATTCCGCAGCCGCTGCCTCCGCTGTCGGTCATCGGCGTCGACTACCTCTTCGAGCCCGACGTGCTCGTTGAGGTCGAGGCCGACGCCGTCACGGACTAGTCGTCACGCGCAGAGGCCACTCAACGGTGGCTGAACTCCGGTGCGCGCTTGTCGCGGAAAGCAGCCATGCCTTCTGTCTGGTCATCGAGCGCGAACGTCGCGGCGAACGCCTGCTTCTCGAAGCGAAGCCCCTCGGCGAGCGACGTCTCCTGGGCTGCTTGGAGGGCGGCCTTCGCCGCGTAGACCACCGGCAGCGACTTGGATGCGATCGCTTCGGCGACTTTGCCCGTCTCTGCGAGAAGCTGATCGGCCGGCACCACACGCGAGACGAGGCCTGCGCGCTCAGCCTCTTCGGCGCCCATGGTTCGCCCGGTGAGGATCAGCTCCGCTGCCTTGTACTTGCCAATCGCGCGCGGCAGGCGCTGAGTCCCGCCGATCCCGGGGATCACACCGAGGTTGATCTCAGGCTGCCCGAACTTCGCGGTGTCTGCGGCAAGGATGATGTCGGCCATCATCGCCAACTCGCAGCCGCCACCGAGGGCAAAACCGGCCACTGCCGCAACCACGGGGGTGCGCAGACGCTCGAACTCGGCCCAGCTCGCGAAGGGGTCGGCAAGGTACATATCGACATAACCGCTGTCAGCCATCTCCTTGATGTCCGCTCCTGCGGCGAAGGCCTTGGCCGAACCCGTGATCACGATCGCGCCGATTTCGGGATCCGCATCGAAAGTTCTGCTCGCCGTGACGATCTCACGAATGAGGATGGAGTTCAGCGCATTGAGCGCCTCCGGTCGGTTCAGTGTGATCCAACCCACGCGCCCCTTGGTCTCGACGATGACAGCTTCATAACTGCTCATGTCCGCTCCGCTCACGAATCAGCCACCGTGCTTTGGGCGCGGATCGAGTTGATGATGCCGGAGAAGTCCTGCCCGGCCCCGTTGCCATCGGCGAACGTCTTGTAGATCTCCCGTGCGTGACGCCCCAACTGTGCGTCGACACCGGTGAGGGCGATCGCTGATTCAGCGAGCCCGAGGTCCTTCGACATAAGAGCCCCTGCGAACCCGGGCTGGTAGTCGCGATTAGCGGGGCTGGTGGGAACGGGCCCTGGAACCGGGCAGTTCGTCGTCAGCGCCCAGCATTGGCCGGAGGCATTGGACGCCACATCGAAGAGCGCTTGATGGCTTAGCCCGAGGCGCTCGCCGAGGACGAATGCCTCAGCGACGGCGATCTGGGAGATGCCGAGGATCATGTTGTTGCAGACCTTGGCCGCCTGGCCGAGTCCGGAGCTGCCGCAGTGCACGATGCGTGCGCCCATGACCTCGAGAATCGGGCGGGCTGCCGCGAAGTCCTCATCGCTCGCGCCGACCATGAACGCCAGCGTGCCTTTCTCCGCTCCGACGACGCCACCGGAGACCGGCGCATCCGCCGCGCGGTGGCCTGCGGCGAGGGCGAGGTCGTGAGCCTGTCGGGCCTCGTCGACCGCGATGGTCGAGCAGTCCAGGAACAGGGTATTCGGCTTTGCGGAGGCCAACAGGCCCGGTGTGTTCTCGTCGCCTTGGTAGGCGGCAATCACGTGACGGCCGCTGGGCAGCATCGTGATGACGATATCGGAGGCAGCAACGGCGGAGTTCGCGTCCGGGGCGATCTCGATGCCGTTCTCACCTGCAACGTCCAAAGCCGTGGGCATCGGATCGAACCCGATCACGCCATGACCGGCCTTCACCAGGTTGGCGGCCATCGGACCGCCCATGTGTCCGAGGCCGAGGAATGCGATGTCAGACATTGTTACTCTCCTTCAGTCCTAATTCGTCGCCAAACGGCTGAAAGTACGTGTCGATGGCGGTGGCATCCAGATCGTTCACGGACTGCCACTGCGGGTTGCGATCCTTGTCGATGACCTGTGCGCGCACCCCCTCGGCGAAGTCCGCCCCAGCATGGGCGCGGCGCGAGACACGGTACTCCTGATCAAGAGCCTGCTCGAGGCTCGTGAAACCAGCCGCCCGGCGAAGCGATTCCAGAGCGACTGCGAGCGCAGTGGGGGACTTCGCCATCATGGCGGCAGCGGCCTTGTCGGCATCCGCATCCCCAGCGGCGCGGAGCCGGTCGAGGATCTCGGTGACCGACTCTGCTGAGAACGCATCATCGATCCAGTCGCGCGCGGCCAGCAACGGTGATTCACCGGGCTCCGCGGCGAGGAGCGTGACAGCCTCGCCGGCCCCGGTGCGCTCGAGTGCGCCGAGGAGTTTCGGGATGCTGCTCGCAGGTACGAAGGTGTCACTGAGGCCGATCGCGATGGCATCCGCTGCTCCCACTGAACCTGCGGTGAGGTCGGCTAAGGTGCCGAGCTCGCCCGGAGCGCGGGAGAGAAGCCAGGTGGCCCCGACGTCAGGGATGAAGCCGATGCCGACTTCGGGCAGTCCAAGCTTGCTGCGTTCGGTGACGATGCGGTGCGAGGCATGCGCCGAGATCCCGATGCCACCGCCGAGGACGATGCCGTCCTGGATCGCGACGACCGGCTTCGGATAGCGGGCGATCTGCGCATTGAGGTGGTACTCGTCGAACCAGAACGCCGCCGACGCAGAACCGTCACCGGAGACGGCGTCTTCGTAAAGACTGACTATGTCGCCGCCGGCGCACAGTCCTCGCTCACCCGCTCCCGTGATCGCGACGGTTTCGATCGCCTCGTCACCGGCCCATCGTGTGAGCGCATCGCTCATCGCTCGAATCATGTCATGGTTCAACGCATTGATCGCGCGCGGACGGTTGAGCGTGATCACTCCGAGCCGGCCCCGCTTCTCGAAGAGGATCTCCGGCTCTGCAGTATCCGTCATCGCACACCCGCCAGCAGCTCGCGGCCGACGATGAGCTTCATGATCTCGTTCGTGCCTTCCAAGATCTGGTGCACGCGCAGGTCGCGAACGACCCGCTCGATGCCGTACTCGTGGAGATATCCGTACCCACCGTGGAGCTGGAGCGCTTCGTTGGCGACGCGGAACCCGGCATCCGTCGCAAATCGCTTCGCGAGAGCGCACGCGGATGCCACATCCGCCGCTTTCTCGTCCATTTTCACAGCCGCGCGCTGCAGCAGCGCACGCGCTGCCTGCAGATCGGTCTCCATGTCGGCGAGGGCGAAGACGATCGATTGATTCGCGGCCAGCGGCGCGCCGAAGGCTTCTCGCTCCTGCACATAGGAGGTCGCACGGTCGAGAGTCCACTGCGCACCGCCGAGTGAGCAGGCACCCATATTCACGCGTCCGCCGTTGAGGCCCTTCATAGCGATGCCGAAGCCATCGCCTTCTTCGCTGAGACGGTTGCCGACGGGCACCCGCACGTCTTCGAAGATGACCTGACGGGTGGGCTGCGCGTTCCAGCCCATCTTCTTCTCGTTCGGCCCGAAGCTGAGCCCCGGAGCGTCGGCGGGGACGAGGATCGCACTGATGCCCTTCGGCCCGGCAGGTCCGGTTCGTGCCATCACGAGGTAGACGGCTGACGAGCCCGCGCCCGAGATGAACTGCTTCGTGCCGTTGAGCACGTACTCGTCACCCCCGCGCCTGGCACTCGTCGTGATCGCCGCGGCGTCAGATCCTGCTCCGGGCTCGGTGAGACAGTAGCTGCCGAGGTCGGTCATCGCGACCAGGCCAGGCAACCAGCGCTCGCGCTGGTGCTTGTCACCGAACTCGTCGATCATCCAGGCGACCATGTTGTGGATCGAGATGTACGCCGCGATCGTCGTGTCGCCCTTGGCAAGCTCTTCGAAGATCGCGACGGCATCGAGGCGGGACAGGCCGGAGCCGCCGACGTCCTCTCGGACGTAGATGCCGCCGAGGCCGAGTTCGCCCGCCTCCTGCAACGTGTCGGTCGGGAAGTGCTTCTCGGCATCCCACTCCGCCGCATTCGGCGCGAGCCGAGCGGTCGCGAAATCGCGGACTGCATCGACGAGCGCCGCGCGGTCTTCGTCAGTCAGTGATGCGTACATGGTGTCAGTGCATCGTCGGGATGACGAAGCTCGCACCTTCCTTGAGGTCGTGCGAGAGCCAGCGGCTGGTGACCGTCTTCGTCTTCGTGTAGAAGCGGAACGAGTCGGGGCCGTGCTGGTTGAGGTCGCCGAAGCTGGACTTCTTCCAGCCACCGAACGTGTGGTACGCGATCGGCACCGGGATCGGGACGTTCACTCCCACCATGCCGACCTCGACACGTGCCGCGAAGTCGCGGGCCGCGTCGCCGTCGCGGGTGAAGATCGACACACCGTTGCCGAACTCATGGTCAGTGGCCATCGCGAGGGCCTGTTCGTAGCCGTCAGCACGGGCGATGAACAGGACGGGGCCGAAGACCTCTTCCTTGTACACGGTCATGTCAGGGGTGACGTCATCGAACAGGGTCGGGCCGAGGTAGAAGCCGTTCTCGTAGCCCCCGACCATGTAGCCGCGACCGTCAGCGAGGAGAGTGGCGCCCTCATCGATGCCGGTCTGGATGTAGCCCTCGACGCGCTTCAGCGCATCCGCCGTGACGAGCGGACCATAGTCGACCCCTTCGCCGAGCGCGGGGCCGATCTTCAGCGCCTTCACCCGCTCGGTGAGCTTCGCCGCTAGCGCGTCGCCGGTCTCCTTGCCGACCGGGACGGCAACCGAGATTGCCATGCAGCGCTCGCCCGCGGAGCCGTAGCCTGCGCCGATGAGAGCATCCGCGACCTGGTCGAGGTCAGCATCCGGCATCACGATCATGTGATTCTTCGCACCACCGAAGCACTGCGCTCGCTTGCCGTTCTGCGCCGCAGTCTCGTAAATGTACTGCGCGATCGGGGTCGAGCCGACGAAGCCCACCGCCTTGACGCGGTCATCGTGCAGGATGGCGTCGACCGCTTCTTTATCGCCGTTGACGACGTTCAGCACACCGGCCGGGAGGCCCGCCTCGAGGAAGAGCTCCGCGATGCGCAGCGGAACGGAGGGATCGCGCTCGCTGGGCTTGAGGATGAACGAGTTGCCTGCGGCCAGCGCCGGGCCCAGCTTCCACAACGGAATCATCGCGGGGAAGTTGAACGGGGTGATCCCGGCGACGACGCCGAGGGGTTGACGCATCGAGTAGACGTCGATGCCAGTGCCGGCAGCGGAGGAGTACTCGCCCTTCAGCAGGTGCGGAGCGCCGATGGCGAACTCGATGACCTCGACCCCGCGCTGGATGTCGCCGAGCGAGTCTTCATAAGTCTTGCCGTGCTCGCGAGAGAGGGTCTTCGCGAGTTCGGGGGCGTCAGCGTTGATCAGCTCGACGAACTTCATCAGCACGCGGGCGCGCTTCTGCGGGTTGGTTGCGCCCCAGCCGACCTGCGCGGCCTCGGCGTTGGTGATCGCGGCCTCGACCTCGGCCGTGGTCGCCAGCGGCACACGGGCCTGGACCTCGCCTGTCGAAGGGTTGAACACATCAGCGAAGCGGCCGGATACCCCGGAGACACGCTTTCCGCCGATGAAGTGAGTGAGTTCACGAGCCATTGTGAAGTCCTTTCGCGCCATTGATGAAGAATTTCCAGTCCCGTACGCGCCGGCCGCCGTTGCGCACCGTGTTGTCGAATGCAATAGTAGTAATCGAATGGTCGGTTGGTAGACGGGAACACAATGAACAGTACAGCACGGATCACGCGCATCGATCATGACGGCGTCGCTGTCCTCACGTTCGACTACCCTGATCGGTCGATGAACGTCGTCGACGAATCGGTTTTCATCGACCTCCGTGGGCACGTGGATGCTGTGGCGAATGACGATTCCGTCTCCGCTGCGGTGCTGATCTCTGGCAAGCCAGGCGCCTTCGGTGCCGGGGTGGATGTCTCCTGGCTACCCGAGCTCGTCGCACGCCCGGATGCCGAGAGCTTTCTCGAATCCGTGCATGAGCTCATGCTCAAGATCTCCGACTCTCCCAAGCCCTATGTCGCTGCCGTACACGGCGCGGCGCTCGGCGGCGCGCTCGAAGTCACCCTGTCGATGCATGCGATCGTGGCGACCCCAGATGCAACTCTCGGCCTCCCCGAGATCACGCTCGGCCTGATCCCGGGGGGCGCCGGCACCCAGCTCATCCGACGTTTCATCGACACCGAGACCGCACTCGATCTCCTTCTCCAGGGCGGAGGGATCAGCGCAGCCAGGGCGCGAGAGATCGGCCTTGTCGCCGCCATCGCAGAGGGTGAGCTGCTCACCTCGGCGCTCAACGCGGCCCGGAGCCTGGTGGCCGGCGAACTGCCCCGCGCGGGCGTCGCTGACGATGCCTCGACCGCTCTCGCTGCGGTGTCCGCACGCGAGAGCGATGCAGCATCCGAAGCAGCGCAAGCCATCATCAACGCCGTGCGCGCTGGCGCAGCTGGAGGCTATGAGGAAGGCTGCGCCGCAGAGCGCACAGCCTTCCTCACCCTGGTCGACAGCTCAGAGGCCAAAGCCCGCATCCACCTGTTCGAAGCCGAGAATGCCATAAAGAAGAGCAGTCGCGGCAGCGGCGCGGCGTTCAACCGCATCGGAGTCATCGGTGGAGGCCAGATGGGCTCCGGCATCGCCGCCACTGCCGCGAGCCGCGGACTATCCGCGGTCGTGCGCGACGTCACCGAAGACAAGCTCGACGGAGCCCGCGACTACCTCGACCGTGTCCTCACCCGCAGTGCGCCCGCCCGCAAAGATGAGCTCGGCGCGAACTGGGCGGGCACGACGGAGTGGAGCGGTTTTGAAAGCGCGGACGCCGTGATCGAAGCCGTCTTCGAGCTGCCCGAGGTCAAGCGCGAAGCGCTCGGCCTGGTGAGCGATGTCGTCTCGGCCGCGACGCTCATTGCGACAAACACCTCCGCGATCCCCGTGGGCCGCCTCGCGACCGCGGTCACCGCACCAGAGCGATTCCTGGGAATGCACTTCTTCTCGCCGGTCGAGCGGATGCCGCTGGTCGAACTCGTCCCGCACGATGGCACCTCGCCCGAGACCGTCGCGCGCGCCAGCAGCCTTGCAAGAGCCCTCGGGAAGCTCCCTGTGGTCGTCGCCGACAAACCCGGATTCTTCACTTCCCGCGTCTACGCCCGGTGGCTCATCGAAGGGGTCCTCCTTCTGCTCGACGGCGCCCCCGTCGAAGCGGTCGACGCGGCCGCGAAGGCTGCCGGCTTCCCGATCGGGCCCCTCCAGGCACACGACGAGGCCACCCTCGATCTCGTCGTCAAAGCGAGTATCGCTCAGGTTGCAGAGCCCGTGTTCGCCGGGCGCCTCGATGTCGCCGCCGTGCGCCGAGCCCTGGAGTCTCTGATCACCGCTGGCGTCGCCGGTCGGCGTTTCGGAGCAGGTTTCTACGTGTATGAGGATGGCAAGCGCACCGGCGCGAACCCAGCTGTTGCGCAGACCCTCGGAGCAGCCGCGAATGACCTCGATCAGCAGACCATTGCGGATCGACTGCTGCTCGCCTTCGCCACAGAGTGCTTCCTCTGCTGGGAAGACGGCACGATCAGCAATCCTGCTGACGGCGACGTCGCTGCGGTACTGGGAATTGGCTTCCCGCGCGCGCTGGGCGGACCGTTCCACTGGGCAGACGCACAAGGCCGCTCCCGTATCACGGAGCGCTGCGCCGAGCTCGGCGCAGAGGCCTTCCCGGTGGCTTCTGCTTACGCCAACAGGTAGGACTTCACACCGTCGGACGCCTGCGCGTCGGCCGCGCCACGGTCGACGAGAACGTCCAGGTGCGCAACCGTCTCGAGGACAGCAAGCATCTGGTTGAACTCGTCGAGCTCGCCGAAGTGGCGCTGCCGCCTCGTCCACCCGATCGCGCGCGCGACATCCAGCGCGCTGGACGCACCGCCGCGCACGGCTGCCAAGCTGTCGTCCAGTCGCTGCTCGTGATACTCGATGAGCTCACGCGATCGTGCATGGAGGCTGTCAGTGACCATGCCATGCGCGGGGAGCACACGGAGGTCTGCCAGTGCGAGCATCGCCTCCTGCGATTCGAGGAAGCGTTTGAGCGGAAGCCCGTTGCGCTGTGCTTCGAATCCGATAGAGGGTGTGATGGTAGGCAGAACGTGGTCACCCGTGACGATGAGGCCGGCATCCTCATCGGCGAAAACGAGGTGCCCGCGGGTGTGCCCTGGCGTCGCGATCGCACGCAGCCGATAACGCCCCAACGCAATGACCTCTCCGCCCTGCAACCAGCGGTCCGGCAGTTCGAAGAACTCTTCCGCCATACGCTCGGCGTCAGGGTTTGCCTCGACACGTGCCTGCATCGCGTCTGCGACGCTGCCGGCTCCCGCTGCGCGGAGGCGCTCGAAGTTCAGCTTGAAGCCGTTGGACCAGTGATCCATGACGGCTCGGATATTCGGCTCCTCATCCTTGCCGATGCTCAGCTTCATGCCGAATTCCGCACGCAGCTGCACACCCAGCGTGATGTGGTCGCTGTGGGAGTGCGTGATGAGGAACTCATCGATCGAATCAAGGCCGAGTCCGATGCTCTGCAGCGCCTCTTCCAGCTGCGCGCGCGCCTGCGGGACAGCCCATCCGGAGTCGACGATCGTGACGCGATTGCCGTCACGGAACGCGTACACGTTGACCGCGCGCAATCCGTTGTTGGGCATCGCGAGCGGAATTCGATAGAGATCGGGCGCGATCTCCCAGGCTCCTGGAGCCGTCCAGTCCTGCATGACTAATCGTTCTCCTCGTCAGTAGAGCTGCGCTGCCGGACCGCCGCCGTCGACGACCAGCCGCTGACCGGTGATGTAAGAATCCGGCGCGGCGAGAAATGCCACAGCATCCGCAATATCTGCCGGTCGACAGACCCGTCCGAACGGATAGGTGTCGTCGAGAGCGTCGAGCGTGCTGTCTACGCTGGCGCGGATCAGGCGCTCGCCCATGTCGGTCGCCACGAGCCCTGGAGCGATCGCGTTGACGCGGATGCCGTGAGCGCGCTCTTCCAGAGCCAACACGCGCATGATCGCCTCAGCCGATGTCTTCGCAACGGCATAAGGAGCGGTGTGGGGCGGCAAGGAGATCGTCACATTGCTGGTGACGACGATGATGCTGCCTGACCGCGCCTCTCTCATCGCAGGGAGCACGACTTCCGCCATCTCCACCACGGAGAACGCGTGCATCTGCAGCATGTCCTGGTACTCCCGGCGAGTGGAATCGGTGACGGAGTCGCCACGAGAGGCCATACCCGCGTTGCTCACCAGCACAGAGATCGGACCGACCTCGTCTACTGCTCGACGGGCGAGGTCACCGGCCGCACCAGGGGCGCGTAGATCACCGACGATCGGCACCGCGCGACCGCCGAACGCCTCTACTTCGGCAACGACCTCTTGCGCAGCATCGCTGTCTTTGCGATATGAGAATGCGACGGTGGCACCTTCGCGGGCAAGCTTCGTGGCGATCGCGCGGCCCATCCCTCGAGAACCACCGGTGACGAGCGCGGCACGCCCGAGCAAAGTCATACTGTCCATCCGTACCCCCTACATCTGCTGGTTTGACCATACACGTTCGACCGTGCGTTTGGTCGAATAAGGTGTATCCTTAGAGCATCCACTCGATGAGGAGCTACCGGATGATCGAACTGATGCGCCGCTACGCGTACGGATTCGTGAACAGCCACGACTTCGCCGTGCCTCGAGAGATCATGAGCGAGGACTACACCCTTCATGTCGGGACAGCGACGCTCGTTGGGCGCGACGAAAGCTACCTTCCTGCCGTGCAGCAGCAGATGGATCAGTTCCCCCAGCTCGGGTACAGCATCCATGAGCTCATCACCGACCAAGACCAGACCGCGGTGCTCTTCAGCGAGCACGGTCGCTCTGCTCGCATGCCCGATCGTGAGGCCTCATGGATTGGCGTGGGGATCTACCGCGTCGCGGAAGGACGGCTCGTCGAGTGCTGGGTTGAACAAGACCACTACGGCAAACGTCGCCAACTCTCCTCAGCGGTGAGCAACCAAGTACCACTCGTCGCCACGGATCCATGGTCCGGGCACGAGGACGCGAACCCCGCCGCCTCGCAAGCGGCTGAGCTGATCGTGCGCGCATGGCTGGATGGGCTCGAGACCTGGCCGCCGGCCGACTCTCGCCTCGACCCTGGATTCGCGGATGCTGAACAGCCCCGCATTCGAATCACGGAGACAGAGCTGATCACGATCGTGGCCGAAGGATCTCGGGTCGCATTCAACGCGCGAATCGTGGGGGGCTACGAAGGCGGCCTGCCCGGCTACGACGGACAGATCGGCTTGCCAGTCGAGACCTGGGTCTGTGCGATCGGCGATGCGACAGACGGAGCAGTGACCGGTCTGCGCGGCGCCAGCAATCGCGTCGCCATCGACCGACAGCTGCGCACCGCGGGCGAAGACGAAGAGCAGTCGTGAGCACATCCCCTCCAGTGATCCCCCTCGGCGATATCGTCGACCGCCAGTCGGCCGTCAACGGCGGGACGGCACTCGTCATGCCGACAGGCGTGCGGTTGAGCTATCCAGAACTTGCGCAGCGGTCGGATGCGTTCGCATCGAGCCTCATCGGACTTGGTGTGAGCCACGGCGACCATGTCGGCATCCTGATGCACAATTGCGCGGACTTCGTGATCGCACTCATCGCCATCGCAAAGACGGGTGCGGTGAGCGTGCCGGTCAACGGCAGGTTCAAAGCGGCCGAGGCCAGCTACATCATCGGTCACGCCGATCTCAGCATCCTTCTGGTGAGCACTGACGATGCAGCCCCTGACTATCCTCGACTCGTTCATCACGCCATGAACCCACAGTCCGGCGACACGCATGAGCCCACTGGTGACACCCTTCGACATGTCGTCGACTTCTCCGGCCGCGTGGAGCCTTTCCTAACGCGCGCACAGTTCGATGCGGCCGCGACCGGAGTCTCACCCGAGGTACTCCGGAGTCGGCAGGCGAACGTGGACCTGGACGACATCGCGCTGCTCATGTACACCTCGGGAACCACCTCGCTGCCCAAAGGATGCCTTCTCACCCACGAATCGATCTCTCGCCACGGGCCGAACGTCGCACAGTCGTTCTTCTCTCTTACCAAGGAAGATGCATTCTGGGACCCGCTCCCCCTGTTCCACTGCGGCGGCATCGTTCCGATGTTCGCGTGCTTCTCGATCGGCGCCACGTACTGCCACGCGGGCCACTTCGAGCCAGGCGAGGCACTGCGCACGATCAGAGATGAGAGATGCACCGTGCTCTACCCCGCCTTCGAGGCTATCTGGCTCCCGATTCTCGATCACCCCGACTTCGACGCCGCCGACCTAGCCCACGTGCGCGTTATCCAGAACATCGCGACCCCCGAGCGCATGGCGCAGTTCGAGGACCGGATTCCGTGGGCTCCTCAAGTAACCTCGTATGGGGCCACGGAGACCGCCAGCAATCTGACGTTGGGACATCCGGAGGATCCGCTCGAGATCCGCGTCAACACGCTAGGACGCCTCGTGCCAGGGATGGAGGCGAAGATCGTCGACCCGGAATCTGGCGAAGAGGTTCCACCCGGCGTCTTCGGTGAGCTCTGCTACCGCGGATACGCCCTCTTCAAGGGCTACTACAAAGCCCCTGAGATCAACGGCGCCGTGTTCGACAACGACGGATTCTTCCACTCGGGCGACCGCGCCGCACGGCGCCCAGACGGCAACTTCATCTACGGCGGGCGCTACAAAGACATGCTCAAGGTCGGGGGCGAGAACGTCGCCGCTATCGAGATCGAAGACCTGCTCGTGCGCCACCCGGCTGTGCGCGTCGCTCAGGTCGTCGGCGTGCGAGATTCTCGCTACGGCGAGGTTCCCGCAGCTTTCATCGAACTGAATCCCGGAGCGGAGGCGACCGAGGCCGATATCATCAAGTTCTGCATCGATCAGATCGCAACGTACAAAGTTCCGCGATACGTGCGCTTCGTGGTCGAATGGCCAATGTCGGGAACGAAAGTGAAGAAGTTCGAGTTGCAGAACCATCTGGTCGCTCAACTTGATCGCGACGATATCCGCATGGCGCCGCGCCCGGCTGCGCGGGTCACGACAGACTGACAGCACGGAGGAACACATGGCGAGCACGACGACTACGGATTCCGACCCCTCACGGAACTCCCCACGTACGGCAAAGGGCATCGAACGCGCTCAGCAGATCATGGAGATCGCCGAGAGCCTCTTTCATCGCCAGGGGTACGCCCAGACTTCGATGGATGACATCGCACGTGCGACAGGGCTACTCAAAGGGAGCCTCTACTACTACATGAAGTCGAAGGAAGACCTTCTCTACCGAATCGTGGAAGATGTCCACGAGGTCTCCCGTGCGCAACTCGACGAGGCCCGCCAGCAGGAAGATGTCCCAGCTCTGCAGCGGCTGCTGAACTTCGTCGACGCGCAGGTCACGTATCTCGCTCTCAACGTCACCCGGGTAGCGGTTTACCACCACGAATGGCACAGGCTCGAAGGCGACCGGCTCAAGAGCGTGCGCGAAGCCCGCCATGCCTACGACGATGCACTGATCGCGCTTCTTGAAGAGGTAAAGGCCGAGGGCTCTCTCGCCCAGAGTGCCAATACTCGACTCGTCGCCAACATGGTGCTGGCTATCATCTGCTGGCCGTACACGTGGTACCGCTCAGGCACCATCTCACCCGCTGAGCTGTCGAAGACTTGCACCGACTTCGTGCGTGCAGGCCTCCCCGGCATGTAGCCGATCAGCGAAGTGCGACGCCCTGGGAGTCATGATGGACACGACCACGCTTCGCGTCACGCTCGAGATCCAGGATCTTCTCGTCCGCTACGCGACTGGCATCGACAGGCGAGACTGGGCGCTGTTCCGCTCGTGCTTCACAGAGCAGTGCGAGGCAGACTACCGCCCATTCGGTCGTTGGCGCAGCGCAGCCGAGATCACCGACTGGATGATTTCAGCGCACGAGGCGTACGGACACACTTTGCACCGCATCACCAACATCACGCCCGATATCAAGGGCTATTCTGCGACGTGCCGCTCCTATGTTGATGTCATCCTGCAGCTGCGCGACAGTGTCGACTTTCACCACGGATACGGCATCTACGACGACGAGCTCGTGCACAGCTCAGAGGGCTGGAAGATCGCCCGACGCCGCTATACCCTGGTGAAGTCGGGGCGTAACATCGAGCACTAGAGGACGCTGGCTTGTGGAATCCTCACCGAGCGATCGAACGCCCAACAATCTCCTTCATGATCTCGTTGGTGCCGCCGTAGATGCGCTGCACACGCGCATCGCGCCAGCGCCAGGCGATCTCGTATTCATTCATGTATCCGTAACCGCCGTGCAGCTGCAGGCAGCGGTCGAGCACGCGCCATTCGAGTTCGGTGGCCCAGTACTTGGCGCCGGCCGCCTCCGCGTCGCTGAGGGCGCCGGCGACCTGACGACGGATGCAGTCGTCGACGTAGACGCGCCCCACGCGCACCTCGGTGACCATCTCGGCAATGTCGAAGCTGTTGGCCTGGAAGCTCGAGATCGACTTGCCGAAAGCGGTCCGCTGCTCGGTGTACTCCGTCGTGAGCTCCAGCGCACGCTCCGCATCAGCGAGTGCAGTGACCGCCATCGCAAGGCGCTCGGAGGCGAGATTGCGCATCATGAGACCGAGACCCTTGCCCGCTTCGCCGAGCACGTTGGAATCCGGGACTGCGACATTTTCGAAGAAGAGCTCAGCAGTGTCCTGAGCCTCGCGGCCGATCTTGTCGAGTTTGCGCCCGCGCTCGAAGCCCGCAGCACCGCCTTCGACTACGAAGAGCCCGAGGCCCTCGATGTCGTCTCGCTCGACGCGAGCCGCGACGATCACCAGATCGGCCTGTATTCCGCTGGTGATGAAGATCTTCGATCCGTTCAAGACCCACTGCTCACCCTCCCACCGGGCGGTGGTTCTGATTCCGCGCAGGTCGGAGCCTGCCCCAGGTTCGGACATGGCGATGGCCGGCACGATGTCACCGCTGGTGACACCGGGCAGCCACCGCTCACGCTGCTCTGGGGTGGTGAGGTCGATCAGATAGGGCACGAGGATGCTGTTGGTCAGCTGGAACGCGTCTGTCGCAGCCCCGGCGTAGACAACCTCTTCCTCAATGATCGCGTTGTACCGGAAGTCGCGAATGCCCAGCCCGCCGTACTCGGGGTCAGCGGCGAAGCCCACGAAGCCGCTCTCGGCAGCACTGCGCCAGAAATCGCGGTCGATGATGCCATCGCGTTTCCACTGCGCAACCTTGGGCAGCGCTTCGCGTGCGAGGAACTCACGGACCGCGCTGCGGAACTCCTGGTGCTCGGGCTCGAAAATCGACCGTGCGGGCCGCGTGAATGCCATGACAGACCTTCCGATCACCTTGATTTCTACCAATCAGTCGGTATAGTATCACAAGGGTCCTCCCGTGCTTCGTCGGGGACCTCTCAACGAAGAGACCGGAGCATCCATGGCCGAGATAGACCTTCCAGAGCGTCTTCGAGACCTGCCTGGTACCGAACTGACTGCAGGCAGCATCAGCATTCCGGCGTCCGAAGCCGCGATGCTCACTGAGGCCCTGGGTACGGAGACGCCCGCAGATGAACTGCACCCCGTTTACGCCTACCTCGCCACCCAGCGCGGCATCGGCATGAGCGTTCGAGAGGTGTGCGCCCTGGCCGATTTCGACATCGACGACGGGCCGATGCTCGGCAGCGTCGAGTTCGGGTATCAAGCACCAATGCGGGCAGACACCGACTACGGCGTCGAAGGCACGATCCTCGGCATCACTCGCAAGCAAGGCAGAGGAGCTGGCGTGTTCGATCTCCTCGATTTCGAAGAGCGCCTCATTGGCGACGGCGGCGAGACCATCGCATCCGCCCGGCTCTCCTTCGTGCTGCCACGAAAGGATCTGTCATGACCAAGTACTCTCCCGGAGACGCCCTCGTCCCCCATCGGGTCACGACGGTCACCGCGGGCGCGATGAAGACGATGTCAGTCCTGCTGGACGATCCGAACCCGATCCACCTCGACACCACCGCCGTGCGCGCGCTCGGGCTCGGCGACCGACTTATCAACCAGGGCCCCACCAACCTCGCCTACATCATGGACATGGTGCGCAGGAACTTTCCCGCTGCGCGTCTGCAGAACTTCCAGACGCGACTGCTGTCGAACGTCTTTGAAGGCGATGTCGTCACCGCGGGCGGGAGCATCGAGAGCGTAGAGCGCCGCCCCGATGGCCTGCACATCATCAGTCGCGTCTGGCTCGACACCGAGGAAGGAGTTCGGACGGTCGATGGAATCGCGAACGTGGTGATCCTGTGACGGCCTATTCCACGATGCTCAGCCCGTTCCGGCTGGGGTCGGCAACCGTTCGCAACCGCACGATGATGGCCGCGATGTCTTCGGGACTGTCGGACCCGGGTGGCCACGTGTCAGAAGCCCAGATCGCCTATTACTCGGAGCGCTCGTACGGCGGCGTCGGTCTCATCGCCGTCGAATTCGCCTGCGTCGACAGCACATACGGCGTATCAGAGGAGCGTCAGCTCATCTTCGATGACGAACACGCGGTCCCTGGCCACGAACGACTGGTCGCCGCGATCCGCGCTGGCGGAGCGACTCCCGCATTGCAGCTTCAGCTGCCTGGCCAATTCGCCGTCCCGAGAGAGAATGAACTGGCTGTGGCGCCCAGCGAAGTCCGCTCACGCCGTGACGGCAGCTTGCTCGCCCGCGCTTTGACCGGCGATGAGATCGCCGGTCTCATCGTCAGCTTCCGCGACGCTGCGGTTCGCGCGCTACGCGCGGGCTACGAAGCGATCCAATTGCATGGCGCGCACGGATACTTGCTCATGGCGTTCCTCTCCCCCGCGATGAACTCGCGGGACGATGAATGGGGTGGAGATGAAGAGCGCCGGCTCGCGTTTCCCACCGCCGTCATCCGCGCGATAAAGGCTGCCATCGGCGAGGTTCCACTGCTGTACCGCATCTCTGCCGACGACTTCACACCAGGCGGCCTCGGCATCGACGACATGGTGCGGATCGCTCCACGCTTGGTTGCCGCAGGAGTAGACGGCATCGATGTCTCGACGGGATCGCTCACCGGCTCACTGGAACGCACGATCGATCCCATGTCCGAAGAGGGCTGGCGCTTCGGGATGACCCGGCGCGTCAAGGATGCCGTGACGGTCCCAGTTGCCGGCATCGGTTCGCGCACTCCGGAAACCGCGGAGGCTGCGCTCGTTCGCGGAGACATGGATCTGGTGGCTCTAGGACGCCCGCTGCTCGCCGATGCCCGCTGGGTTGCCAAAGCGGCGCAGGGACGCGGCGCGGATATCCGCCCGTGCACGAGCTGCAACTGGTGCGCGGATCGCGTTTTCCAGCACCTCCCGACCGGATGCGCCGAGAACCCGCGGACCGGACGAGAGCGCGTGCCGTTGCTCTCCCGAGACGTCGGCCGCGGCCGACAGATCGTGATCATCGGCGGCGGCCCCGGTGGCATCGCTGCCGCGGTGCAGGCCGATTCGATCGGCTTCGCCACGACGCTGTTCGAAAGCGAGCTGCGGCTCGGCGGGGGGATCATCGCATCGGCGGCACCACCGCATAAGGATCAGCTGCTCTGGTACCGGGACTATCTCGAACGCCGTCTCGCTGCCACACAGGTCGAGGTGCGGCTAGGCTCTCGCGCCACCCTCGATGATATTCTCGCGCTCGACCCATTCGCGGTGATTCAAGCGCAGGGAACTCAGCCAATGAATCACGGCATTCCGGGAACCCATCTGCCGCACGTCGTCTCGGCCTACGACCTGCTCCTTCGCCGTGGACCGTCTCCCGCGAAGTGGCATGGCCCCGTGCTCGTGTACGGCGGCGGCGAGACCGGTTGCGAAACAGCGGAGCTCATGGCTGCGCACGGACTGGACGTGGTGCTCGTCTCACGCTCGAATGAGCGTCAGCTCGCCCGTGCTGCCGAGCCGCTGTACCGCAAGGTTCTGCTCGCCCGCTTGCGCACGAATCCCCGCGTCACGATCCGCACCGGCACGCATCTTGTCTCGATCGATCAGGACGGCGGCATGCTCGACGACGGCGCTGAAGCCACGCACGTCGCCGCGGCTATGGTCATCATCGCGCAGGGCCGCCGCAGTGACGACAGCCTTGCGGCAGAACTCGCCGAACGCGGCATCACCTCCATCCTGATCGGCGACGCCCGTCGGATCAGTCGAATCGGTGACGCGGTCCACGATGCCAATGCCGCCATCGGCGAGCTCGTCGGGGGCGGCGCGGACGCACCGCCGGCCTGAATACCAACCATCCCCGACCCAGAGGTAGCCATGACAGAGATTCGACTGGACGGTCAAAGCGTCATCGTCACCGGAGCCGGACGTGGCCTTGGCCGCGCGTACGCTCTTGAACTCGCCCACCGCGGTGCCGCGGTCGTCATCAACGACGTGGCGGTGAACGAAGACGGCAAGCCACGGGCGGACACTGTGGTTGCAGAGATCGACGCTGCTGGGGGGCGTGCGGTCGCTGACGACTCCGATATCGCGACCTCCGCTGGTGCCGAGAGCCTCATCGCCACCGCCGTCGAATCGTTCGGCCGCATTGACGCTGTGGTCAACAACGCGGGGTTCCTGCGCACCGGAACGATTGAGGAGCTCAGCGATGAAGACATGGAGTCGGTGGTCGCCGTGCACCTCCTGGCTGCGATGTATACGACACGAGCTGCCTGGCCGCACATGAAGATGCAAGGGTACGGCCGCATCGTCTTCACCAGTTCCAGCTCCTCCTTCGGGCACGCCGGAAACGGCAACTACGGTGCAGCGAAGGGCGGGTTGATCGCCCTCGCACGCACACTCGCTCTCGAGGGAGCTGATCTCGGGATTAAGGTCAATTCTGTGCTCCCCTACGCAGTCTCCGAGATCTCCACGGGGACTGCTCATGTCGGCGATGATCCGGCAGGCGTGCGTGCGCTCCTCAACGCACTCACGCCGCGGCGCTCACCAGAGACCGTCGCGCCGCTGACTGTTTATCTGGCAAGCAACGACTGCCGAGTGAGCGGAGAGGCGTTCTCCGCTCTCGCCGGCCGCTACGCACGCATCGTCTACGGGCTGACCGACGGGTGGATCTCACCGAACGCCGACGCCACAGCCGAGGACATCGCCGCGCACCTCGATGAGGTTCTCTCCCTCGACTCCTTCAGCATCCCGACGATGATCCGCGACGAGATCACCGATGTCGCCGACCGCCTGCGTACGCGCGGCCTGATCTGAGAGCACATGATGGAATCTATGACCAGTGCACGCATCCCGGCGTTCGGACTCCTGTTGCGCGACTACGCCTTTGCGTACACGGCCAGTCACGACTTCGGTGTCTGCGATCGGCTGATGATCGAGGACTACGTGCTGCGCATGGGCGAGTTCGAGATCCGCGGGCGTGACGATGCGTACAAACCGGCTACCGAGAAGCAGTATCGACAGTACCCAGGACTCGGGTTCACCGTGCACGATTTCATGACCAACGGTGACCGTGCCGCGCTGCGCTTCAGCGAGCACGGCAAGTCGCTCCTCACGGGAGCACTCACCTCGTGGCGGGGCATCAGCATGTATCGCTGGGACGGCGAGCGCCTCACCGAATGTCGCGTGGAGCAGGACTACTTCTCGCGACGTCGCCAATCAGAAAGCGCCGCGTCCCAC
Organism: Microbacterium zouquanmingi; assembly: GCF_052266695.1. Lineage (NCBI taxonomy): Bacteria > Bacillati > Actinomycetota > Actinomycetes > Micrococcales > Microbacteriaceae > Microbacterium > Microbacterium zouquanmingi. The sequence continues at coordinate 221,888 of NZ_JBQPQZ010000003.1, read as the reverse complement.
GAGGTTCCCTCGCCCGGCGCTGACCCATGGACGGACTCCTTTTCTGAAGCATCACGGGACACCGAATCAGCGGTGCGTGCCTGGCTGGAGCGCGGTGATCTCTTCACGAGCAACACTGTCGAGTTCGACGACGAGCTCGAAGCCGGGCACCAGCGCGCGCGACTCGAGGAATTGACGGTCGACGTTCTAGACCTGTTCAGCTGCGGCGAGCAGGCAGCCTTCCACATCCGCGCAGAGGGCGTGTACACCGGCGGACTTGGATCCGAATCCGATGCACTGATCGGCGTCTACGGTGCGCTGTACGCAAGCGGCTATGTGAATATCGCGTCGGGCCGCATCTCCGGTCACGTCGTGACAGACCGACTGAGTTATACGCGCCGCCTCACGGCGAGGGCGTAGCAAGGCACGCCGATCACGCGACTCCGAGGAACGCCTGGGTGACGCGGTCGTCTGCTCGCAGTTCCTCCGGGGTGCCGCGCACAGCAACCATGCCCTGCTCGAGCACCGCGGCCTGATGAGCCACATCCAGCGCAGCCGCATTCTGCTCCACCATCAACACGCCGATGCCTCGTCCGGCGATCTCGACGACCGCTTCGAGCACCCGGTCGACCATGATCGGCGCCAGTCCCATCGACGGCTCATCCAGCAGAATCAGCTTCGGTTTCGCCATGAGGGCACGCCCGAAGGCGAGAAGCTGCTGCTGTCCACCGCTGAGGAGTCCGCCAAGGCTGCGTCGGTGCTCGGCGAGCATCGGGAAGATCTCGTAGACCTCTTCCTCCCCCTCGCGAACCGCGCTCGCAGAGCTCCGACCGAATGCTCCGAGTCGCAGGTTCTCCGACACCGTGAGCGGCCCGATGATGTGGCGCCCTTCCGGAACGAGCACAAGGCCGGCTCGAGAGATCTTCCACGCCGGCTTACGTGTGACGTCGACTCCGTCGAAGACGATCCGGCCGGATCTAGGCTTGACGGAGCCTGCAATCGCATTGAGCGCGGAGGACTTCCCCGCACCGTTCGCGCCGAGCATCACCGAGATCTCACCGGGCTGGACGGTGACATCAAGGTGACGGAGGCCGATGAGCGGTCCGTATCCGACTCGCAGGTCATTCACCTGCAACAGATCATGCGTTCTTTCGACCAAGGTAGGCCTCCCTCACTCGCTCGTTACGAATCGTTTCCAGCGGATCGCCTGTCGCGATCACCTTGCCGAAATCAACGACGACGATCCTGTTCGACACTCGCGTGACAAGTCCCAGATCATGTTCAATGAGCAGCTGGGTGAGGCCTTCGGAGCGCAGGTTCATCAGGAGTTCAGAGACTTCCTCCCGCTCGCGCGGGTTCATTCCCGCGACCGGCTCGTCCAGTAGGAGCAGTTCTGGCGAGCTCGCCAGGGCCCGTGCGATCTCGACGCGACGCTGGAAGCCGTAAGGTAGGGCCCCAGGCAGCAGCTCCGCGAACTCTGCCATCCGCACACGATCCAGCGCCTCGAGCGCCGCAATGCGCGAACGCCCCTCTGCCTTGACTGCACGAAAAGGGCGGAAGGCAACATTGAGCGGATGCCCACCGTCATCGGCGCCCAGCATGACGTTCTCGACGACAGTGAGATCGGGAAGCAGCCGAATCGACTGGAAGGTGCGACGCACGCCCAGTCGCGCGACGCGAGGCGCGCCGAGCTTCGTGACCACCTCGCCATTGACCCGAATCTCACCTGCGGTGGTGTGCGTCAACGCCGTGATCGCGTTGACCAGGGTTGTCTTGCCCGAGCCGTTGGGGCCAACGATCCCGACGAGCTCACCCGGCCAGACCTCGAAGGAGACGCCGTCGACGGCACGCACGCCACCGTAATGGACCTTGACGTCTTGGACTCCGAGAACCGGATGCGACCCCTGCAGCATCATGACTTCTGCTCCCTCTTGCTCGGGACTCGGATCGCCGTCGTAGCTGGTGCTTCTGGAGCATCCGGCAGTCTTCGCTCCCGAGCCCGTTGCCACAGCTGCCGGACGATGCCCCAGATGCCTTGGGGGGCGAAGATCACCATGACGATTATGAGCAGGCCGTACACGACATCCGTCCACTCGCGGACGAACCCGATCCAGCGGGGCAGCATCGTCACAATGAATGCGCCGATGACAGCGCCCATCCAGGAAGAGGTCCCTCCAAGGACGACGATCGTCAGCCCTACCACGACGAGAGAGAACCCTGAGTCGGTCGGCCCTAGAACTCCGTAGCTCAGTGCGGACATGCTCCCAGAAAGGGCACCGAGCACGGCGCTGAACATGAAAGTCGCGATGCGGATCTTGAAGGTATCGATCCCGAGGGACATAGCGAGCGGCTCGTCGGTGCGCAGCGCATCGGCGAAGCGTCCGCCGGAACGGGACTGCCACAGCGCCACAGAGGCGACGGCGACGACCGCAAGACCGATGGCCACCGGCAGTGACATCGTCATCGGAATCCCGAAGAGCCCAGTCGCACCACCGGTCACCGGCGTCCAGTTGAGCGCAACGGCGACGACGAGGAGGTTGAAGGCAATCGTTCCCATGCCCAGATACAGGCCGCGCAGTCGTGTGAGCAGCAGGGCGAGCAGGCCGGATGCCACCGCACACACGACGAGCCCGACGAGGATCGCCAACGGCCACGGGATGAGCTTTGAGAGGATGCCCGTCGCGTAGGCACTGATACCCCAGAAGCCTGCGCTCGCGAGCGAGAAGACGCCCGCGCGCAGCACTACCTGGACGCTCAGACCGAGCACGACGTACATCATCAGCGTCTTGAGGAGCAGATCATTCTGCTGCAGGAATTCGATCATGCGCGCTTCCATGCTTTCTCGCCGAAGAGACCCTGCGGTCGTACCAGCAGCACGATGAGGATGAGAGCGAAGGCGATCGCGTCGCGAAGGCTGCCGCCGACGAACACGACGGCAGCCGTCTCGGCAAAGGCCAGCACAAAGGCGCCCAGTGCCGCACCCGGAATGGATCCGACCCCGCCGAGGATGATGATGGCGAAGGCTTTGAGAAGAAGATGTTCACCCGAGTGGGCATCCACGGCGTTCGAGTTGGCGGCGAGCAGAAGTCCTGCCGCTCCCGCGAGAGCTCCGCTGACCGCCATGGTCAGCGCCGACATCCGCGCAACGGGGATTCCGAGCAGCTCTGCTGTCTTCGGGTCCTGCGCGATCGTGCGCAGTGCGCGCCCGCCTTGAGTGCGCGAAACCCACCACCAGAGAACGAGCGTGGAGATGATGCCCACCAGGATTATCGTGATTTGGAGATCAGAGATCGTGATTCCGGCGAACTTGTGGATCGGCGTCTGAGTGATCTCCATGGGGAGGTTCACGACCTCCGCCTTGGCGAAGTTGAGTGCGATCGCGACAGGAATGAGGCTGGCACCGATACTGGCGATCAGGATGGCGAGCTCAGCCGCATGCTGGTCGGCTGCTCGACGCATGATCGGCTGGAAGACGAGAAGCTGCAGGATCACTGAGAGCACAGCACCTACGACCGCCGCGAGAATAACCAGCACCCACAGCGGTGTCTCCGGGGCGATGTCACGCGTGACGATGTAGGCGCTGAACGCGCCGAACATGAAGATCGAGCCATGCGCGAGGTTCAGAACTTTTAGCACGCCCCAGGACAGCGAAAGCCCGAGGGCGAACATCAGGTAGAGCGAACCGAGGATGATGGCGTTGACGAACTGGCCGAGCATGTCGTCCCTCCTTTCATAGTGCGGTGGGAGTCATTGAAGGTTGCGGGAAAAGGGGTGGCAACGGTGGTCCGCGCCACCCCTTTCCCTGGATGATCAACTGACGACGTTCACTGCTCCGTCACGCCATTCCACGAGGATGCCGTCGATGCGGGCGTCTCGATCATCGAAGCTGATCGGGCCCACTGCTCCGTCGAATCCGGCCGAGGTGACTTCGCGGATGCCTTCCAGCACCGACTCACGGTTGTCGGGTTCGGCCGCGTTCGCGATGCCATAAGCGAAGAGGAGCACAGCGTCCCAGGTCTCTGCCGCGAAGGCACCGGGAACGTTACCCGTCTTGTCCTTGTAATAGGTCACGAAGTCCTGGGTTGATTCAGCCGGTCCGTCGACGCTGAAGTCGGTGGGCCAGGTGAACCCGTCCGCGCTGGCACCCAGCGGCTCGAGAACGCCGTTGGCAAAGCCGGCTGAGCCTCCCACAAACCCGTCATAGCCCTGATTGAGGATTGCAGTCGAGATCGTCACGTTCGGGGTTCCCTGACCGAACAGCAGCACCAGGTCGGGGTCGGCGCCGACGACCTTCGATGCGAGAGCGGTGAAGTCCGTGTCGGTGCCCAAGAAGGTCTCGTTGGCGACGATCTCGACGCCCGCCTCTTCGAAAAGGGGCGGGTACACCGTCTCGGCCACCTCGACGAGTGTGGGGTTGTCTGACTGCGTCACGAGTGCCACCGATTTGATGCCTTTGTCGATGTAGTACTCCGCCTGGCTGTTGTGGAACGTCGACTGGGGCGCCGTGGCCCGGAAGATGTGGTCACCGGCGTCGATAACTGCCTGGCTCCCGGACTGCATGGCAACGATCGGCAGGCCGACGCTCTGCGCTGCGGCAGCAGTCGCCTGCGCCACCCCGGAAGCACAGCCGATCACGGCGCCTACCGAATCGGTCGAAGCGATCGATTGAACTTCAGTTGCAGCGACCTTCGGATCAGTCTGCGTGTCACGAATATCGGCCTTGATTGTGACCCCACCGGCGAGATCGTTCTCGTTGACCCAATCGATGGCCGCTTCGAAGCCGGTCTGCGCTTCGCCACCGCAGAACGCTGCGGCGCCGGAGATATCACCCAGGAACGACAGCGTCACCTCGCTCACCTTGCTGCCGGCATCACCGCCGGTGTCGCCGGCGTTTCCGCCACCCGATGTCGCACTGCATGCCGCGAGCACGAGCGCGAGCGGTGCCGCGATCGCGATCGCCTTGATTGTGTGCTTCATTGCACTCTCCTCTTGTGTACGGATATCGATGGTCAATTCGCAGACGGATCGGGACTCTCCGCCTTGCAGGAACTTGTCAATAAATCTAACAACTGGTTGTTCTATAGGAAGTCTCAGGGCAGAACGAGGAAATGTCAACCAAAATCCCCGAGGCCTCGGTTGTGGGCATGATTGAAGATGGTCCGACAGTCCGGCCACACAGCGCATGGCGACAGCGGAAGTGTTTTCGCACGTTAAATCTCTTGAACTTTGTTTCTAACAACCGTATGGTTGTAACTGCGTCAAGCATCCTCAACGCACCACGATGAAGTGAAATGAAGGAGTCGTCGTTACCGTGAATAGGTCCACGCATCACAATACGATTCCCGCGCTCCTGTTCCGGGGCGTGGATAAGTTCGCTGATCGAGACGCCTTCGTCTTCGACACCGGCAGCGACATCGTCCGTGAGACATACCAGGAGCTCTTCGATCGGTCGCTCGAATTCGCGCGCGCACTCGTAGGTTTCGGCATCCGGCCCGGTGATCACGTCGGGATCGCCATGCATAACTCCCTAGATCTCATCCATGCGCTCTTCGGCAGTGCGCTGGCGGGTGCCGTCGCTGTCCCCCTGAACACCCGCTTGGCTCCTCGCGAGTCCGCCTACGTCATCCAAGACTCGGGTGTGCGGATCCTGTTCATCAACGACATAGCGCGTGAGCACGTCGACCTCGTCGCGCGCTGCCACGAGGCGCTGCCCGGCCTGTCCGAAGCCGGAGTCGGAATCTCGGGAACAACGGCGGAAGCACCCGATCTTCTTGGCACCTTCCTCTTCGGATCCGGCACGGCCGCGGGATTCGGCACTTCCGAGAGCTTCTTCGCGCACGCAGAGGGAGTCTCCGCTGAGGTCGTCCTCGACGCAGCGCTTGAGACCGACCCCGAGTCGACCTACATGATGCTGTACACCTCTGGCACCACTGCACACCCGAAAGGATGTCGACTCCCACACCGCTCGATCGTGGCAACCGGTATTCAGCTGGGCCGAGAGCGCTTCGGCCTCACCATGGAAGACAAGCTGTGGAATGCGCTGCCATTCTTCCACGTCAGCTCGCAGGCACCGATGACGGGCGTGCTCGACGCAGGCGCGACCTACATCTCGATGGTCTATTTCGATCCAGGACGTGCGTTGGACCTCATCCGCGACGAGGGCGCTACCGTGCTCTATCCTGCGTACCCCGCACTGACCCAGCCGCTGCTCAACCACGCCAAGGACGTCGAGTCGACGTTCGCGCAAGTCCGTGCGGTCCTTACCGTGGGGCCGGCTGAGCTGCTCCGCAAGTACTCCGAGCAGTTCCCGAAAGGCACGAAACAGGTGAGCTGCTACGGTTCGACGGAGCTCGGTGGCGTTGCCGTGATGGGCCGTCTCGATGACAGCCCGGAAGAGCGCTCGACAGCAGGGCGCCCTCTCGAGGGCATCGAGATGCAGGTACGAGATCTGGACACCGGCAAACCCGTCGGCCCTGGCATCGGCGGCGAGCTCTGGTTCCGCGGGTTCAACCTTTTCACGAACTATCACAATGACCCGGCGAAGACCGCTGAAGGCTTCGATGGCGACGGCTGGTTCAACTCCGGAGACAGCGGCAGCGTGGACGAGCGCGGCAATTTGACCTTCCTAGGGCGCGTGAAGGACATGCTCAAAGTCGGCGGCGAGAACGTCGCCTGCGTCGAGATCGAGGCATATCTGATGTCCCACCCTGCGGTGGCGGTCGCTGCAGCGGTCGGCAAGCCCGATGACAAGTACGATGAGGTTCCCGTCGCGTTCGTCGAGCTGCGGCCGGGTCACGAGGTCGAGCCTCAGGAGATCATCGACTTCGCTGCCAGGGGCCTGGCGAAGTTCAAGGTGCCTCGCGAGGTGCATATCGTCACTGAGTGGCCGATGAACGCCGGGATGAAGATCCAGAAGTTCAAGCTCAAGGAGAAGTACTTCGCCTGATCTCGTCTTCGACGAATCCCGGTCTTCCCAGCACGAAGACGGCCGGCAACGCAAGCAGCACGGCCGCCATGAGGAATCCCAGCGGCACCGCCCAGGTGCCCGTGAGCTCGTGGAGGATACCCACGGCGAAAGGACCAACGGCGGCGAGGACGTAGCCGACGGCCTGTACGAATCCACTTAGCCGCAGAGCCACCGCAGCCGACCGCGTGCGCAGTCCGATGAGCGTGAACGCGAGTGGATAGGGCAGCGAACCCACACCGAGGGCGAGCACCCACAGGATCGGTGCAGCGCGTGGAGCGATGAGGAGCCCCGAGTATCCGACGATGAAACTGGCCATGCCCACGACGATGATCGGAACGATGGCCGACGGCATCCGAGCCACGATCGGCGGCACGAGAACGGCGATAGGGAACCCGCACACGGCGAACAGCGAGAGAAGCGAGCCGGCCGCCGCGGGATCGACTCCCGCTGTCTCGACGAGGATCGTTGGCATCCAGGCCAGCATCGCAAAGCCACCGAACGAGCACATCGCGAACAGACCGACCAGTGACCACGCAATCCAGCTCTTCGAGATCTGTCCGTCCACGCTCTCATGTGAGACAGTGCGGCCCAGACCGGCCTCGGCGAACGCCTCCCCTCCCTCTGGGCGCCGCCTCGAAACGCGGAGCTCCACCAACCACGGCAGCAGCGCGATGGCTGTCGCCACGCCCCATACGCCCAATGCGGCCCGCCATCCGATCAGCTCCGCCATGGGAACTGCCACCAGCGCCGGAACGGCGCTGCTGATGGCGAGGCTCGCCACGTACACGGCTGTGACGACACCGATCTGCTGAGGAAAGTGTCGTTTGATCAGCGGCGGCACAAGCACATTGCCGACTCCGGACGCGAGCAGCGTCACGACGGTCGCCATGAGGAGCCAGACCGGCTCTGTCGCTACTGCACGCACGGCGTGCCCCAGGACCATGACGAGCAGAACCAGCGTCACGGTCCGCTCGAGCCCGATCCGGCGAGCGACCTCCGGCGTGATCACTCCGCTCAAGGCGTAGGCCAGCGTCGGTACCGCCGCGATGATGCCCAGTGTGAGCCCATCCAGCGGCACCTCCACTGAAACCACTTCCAGCAGTGGCGAGATGGAGGTGATGACGGTACGCAGTGAGAGTCCGACGAAGAGAATGCCCAGAAAAGCGGCAACTGCTGCCGGCGCGACGCTTTTTCTTCGAGGACTCATGGACGCAGCGCCAGATTCTCGGTTCAGAAGGATCGAGGCAGGCCGAGCCCCTCGGCGATCGTGTTGCGTGCCATCTCGTTCGTGATAGGCCCGATGCGGAACAGTCGCACATCGCGCCAGTACCGCTGCATGTTCGTCTCGGCCGAATAGCCCATCCCACCCAGGATTTGCAGACCAAGGTCAGCCCCCTGCCCTGCAAGCTCCGATGCGACCACCTTCGCCATATTCGAGGCTTGACCGGCGGGTTCGCCGCGCGACTGCAGCCAGGCTGCCTTGAACACCATGAGCTCGGACTGATCCCGCCACATGGCGATGTTGGCGACGTGGTGCTGCAGAGCCTGGAACCTGCCGATCTTGCCGCCGAACGCCTCACGCTCGTTCATGTAGCGAAGGGCGTCCTCAAGCACACCGTCGAGGATTCCGACGCAGAAGGAAGCGAGCATGACGCGCTCGTTGTTGAGCGTGGGAATCACCTGACGCCATGCGTTATTCGGCTCACCGAGCACGTTCTCGTCGGGCACGAATACGTCATCGAGGAACACGTCGCATGAGCCCAGGGCACGCATTCCGAGCTTCGGGATCTCACGGATCGTGACGCCCTCGGACTTCGCGGGAAGGATGAAGAGCGTCAGACCCTGGTGACGCTTCTCGACCTTGTCGTCGGTGCGCGCCAACAGCAGAATGTAGTCGGCGACGTGCGACATCGAGCTCCACGTCTTCTGTCCGTTGATCACCCAGCCGCCGTCGACCTTCTTGGCAACTGTGCGCATCGCTCCGAGAACGTCAGTTCCGCCGCCCGGCTCGGTGAAGCCGATCGCCCATTTGTCTTCTCCAGAGCAGATCCGAGGGATGTACTTCTGCTTCTGCTCTTCCGAACCGTATAGACCCACCGACTTGCCGCCGGCGAATGAGGTGATGCCCCAGACCCAGGTGAGTCCCGCAAGGTTTCGTGACAGCTCACGAGCAAGGATCATCTGTGTAACGATGTCACCGCCCTGGCCGCCGTACTCCTCCGGAATGCCGATCCCGTGGAAACCGGCAGCACTGAACTTGTCCCAGAGCTCGAATGGGAAATCGTGCTCGTTCTTCTCCCATTCCAGTGCTGCCGACTTCGGCGCCTCCTTGTCGACCCACTCGCGGACGAATGCGCGAAAGTCTTCTTGCTCTTCGGTGAGATTGAAATCCACTGCCCTACTCCTTCGTGATTTTGCTGCCGACCCTTCGCCCGTCGGGGCTCAGGGCGTGATGACGACCTTGCCGACCGCTTCGCCTCCGGCCAGGCGCGCAACGGCTGCAGCAGCGTCGTCGAGCGCAAAGGTCGAATCGATAAGCGGCTGGATGCCGGCGCGTGCGACGAAACGAACGAGGGCCCGGAGATCTTCGATCTCCCCCAGGGACGTTCCGACGATGGACACGTGATTGAGGAAGATCCGGTTGAGATCGACGTTCACCCGGTTACCCGTCGTCGCACCGGCGACGACCACTCGCCCACCGGGGCGCACCGAACGCAGCGAGTGCTCGAACGTCGCCTCCCCCACGGTCTCAAGGACTAGGTCCACCCGTTCTGGCAGGCGTGCTCCGGATTCGAACGTGTCATGCGCACCCAGTTCACGGGCACGCGCGAGACGCTCCTGGTCACGTCCGGCGACCCAGACGCGTACTCCGGATGCTGCGGCGAGAGAAATCAGCGCGGTCGCAACGCCTCCGCCTGCCCCCTGCACCAAAACGGTATCGCCAGGGCGGACGCCGCCGGCACTGAACAGCATCCGATATGCCGTCAGCCATGCAGTGGGCAGGATCGCCGCCGAGACGAAATCGAGCTCGACAGGCTTGGCGATGAGATTTCGCTCTGGGACGAGCACCCATTCGGCCGCCCCTCCTGTACTGGCCTCAGCCAGCATGCGGCGCCGCGGGTCGATCAGTTCGCCCCCTGGCCCGGAGGGCGAAGGACTCACGAGCGAGTGCACGATGACCTCTCGTCCGTCGTCGGTCACGCCTGCGATGTCTGATCCGATTCCCAGGGGGAACTGTTCGGGCGTCGTGCCGACGCCCTTAATGGACCACAGATCGTGCTGATTCAACGACGCAGCTCGCACGTTGACCCGCACGAAGCCAGGTGCCGATTCGGGGAGAGGTGAGTCGATGACCGATATGACGGATGCCGGGTCGGCCGATATCTCGGTCGCAACCGCACGTTTCACCATGCACTCATTCCTTCCACAGCTCAAGGATCGTGGCATTGGCCATGCCGCCGCCTTCGCAGATCGTCTGCAGGCCGTATCGGATGCCGTTGCGCCGCATGTGGTGGACGAGGTCGGCCATAATCCGAGCGCCCGAACCGCCCAGGGGATGTCCGATGGCGATCGCGCCGCCGTTGGGGTTGACGAGCTCAGGATCGGCGCCGATCTCTTTCTGCCATGCTCCGAGGACAGACGAGAACGCCTCGTTCACCTCGAACGCGCCGATCTCCGACAGCGGGATCCCGGAGCTGTCGATCACCTTGCGCGTCGCCGGGATGGGTCCGGTGAGCATCGTGATGGGGTCGACTCCGACCACAGCGGAATGGGCGATCTTAGCGATGGGCGTGAGTCCCAGCTGCTTCGCCTTCTCCGGGGTCATAATGAGGAGCGCGCCGGCACCGTCGGAGATCTGCGACGCGTTCCCCGCCGTGATGCGGCCATTCTCTCGGAACGGTGCGGACAGGCCGGCAAGTATCTCCAGAGTCGTGCCGGGGCGAACGCCCGAATCGACAGCGAAGATCTCTGCCTCGTGCTCCTCATCGGCGGGAACCGAGATCGGCACGATGTGACCCTCGTGGCGGCCATCCTCGATGGCGGCCGCCGCGCGCTGATGTGACCGGACGGCGATCGCGTCGAGATCCCCGCGACCGAGGCCCCACTGCTCAGCGATCATCTCGGCGCCTACGCCCTGCGAAACCAGCGAATCACCGTAGCGGGCGGCGATTCCAGCCGCGGAGTTAGGGTTTCCCGGCCCGTTCTCGACCGACGAGAACATGGGCACACGACTCATCGACTCGACACCGCCCGCGACGACGACGTCGTAGTACCCGGCGATCACACCAGACGCCGCGAACATCACCGTCTGCTGCGAGGAACCGCACTGGCGGTCGACCGTAGTTGCAGGTACAGTCTCCGGCCAACCAGCAGCCAGCACCGCATAGCGGCCGATGTTCATCGACTGCTCACCGACCTGGCTCACGCAGCCCCAGATCACATCCTCGACAATGCCGGGATCGATGCCGGTGCGGTCGACGAGTGCGGTAAGGGTGGCAGCGGCGAGATCGATCGGATGAACCCGCGAGAGCGGGCCGTTCTTTCGTCCGACGGGGGTGCGGACGGCTTCGACGATGACAGCTTCACGCATGAGTACTCCTTCAGTGAGTCGAGTGCTCGGCCAGGGCAGAGCGGGTCGCGAGGTTTCGGAAAGGTGAGGCGACCTGCCACAGCGGACCCGCTGCGGAGTCATACTCGCGCAGTGAGCCACGCTCAAGAGCGTGCAGGTCAGAAGCAATGTCACGCGGTTCCAGCACAGGGCTGACACAAGTGTCATCTTCTACCAGCAGTTCGACCCAATGCGCCTGTGTTTCACCGGCGATCACCGCGGCGAATTCTGGCACGAGCGCAGGATCCTGCTGCCGCGAGATCCACTCCGTCCGCCCCATGAGCTCAAGGGTGCGCTGCCAGAACTTCGACTCGATCGCAGCAACTGCCAAGGATCGTCCGTCCGCGCAACGGTAGACCTGGTAGCAGGGTGCCCGGCCGTCCAGGGGTGTCTGCACGTCGACCCCGAGAGAGTGCGAGGCGAGGGCCTCAGCCGCTTGAATGCCTCCCAGCGCAAGTGCCGCGTCAGCCAGCGACAGGTCCACGTGCGCTGGCGTTCCGTCTTGGCGTGCGCGCGCAACGCCGGCAGCGATGGCGAGCGCGGCAAGAGTCCCACCGCTCACATCAGCCTGCAGAGCTCTGGGTACGGATCCGGAGAGAAGACCGGCATATCCGATGAAGTTGAGGTCGTGCCCGGCAGCGGCCACGCGCGGGCCAGTCTGGCCGTAGCCGGACAGCGACACGTAGACAAGCTTGTCGTTGAGGGCGACGAGATCGCGGAAGCCGATGCCCAGGCGATCGGCCACTCCGGGGCGGAAGCTCTCGATCACAGCATCCGCCTCTCTTACGAGTTCGAGGATGCGCGCAAGATCATCGGAGTTCTTCAGGTCTGCCCTGACCGATCGCTTTCCGCGGTCCATGTACTGATGCTGCGCCGATGAGTCCGCGCCCACTTTCGGCTTGAGATGACGAGTGTCATCGCCACCGACCGGGTGCTCCACTTTGTAGACCGTCGCCCCGAGATCTGCCAACAGCAACGTGGCCGTACCACCGGGCGCCATGCGGGTGAAATCGACAACGGTGACTGCTTCGAGCGGACGCCAACCATCGAACGCCATAAGCCGACCTCCTTGTGCACCTCTGTGTTCTTCTACCGATCATACGGTAGATTTACTCCGAATCAACCCACGGCCCATTGATCACCCATAGCGAGAGGACAGGATAGATGACCGAACGGATCGAGCCCGCGCGCTTCGCCGGCCAGACGGTGATCGTCACGGGGGCTGGGTCTGGCATCGGCCGGGCCACTGCGCTGCGCATCGCACGAGAAGGAGGGCGTGTGATCGCCGTCGACATCTCGCCGCACAACCTCGTCGACATGCCCGGGGCCGCCGCCGGAGAGTTCGTCCCGATCGTCGCCGATGTCACCAGTGAGGTGGACATCTCGCGCGTGATCGACGCAGCAGGAGACCGGATCAATGCGCTCGCGAATGTCGCGGGCGTCATGGATGACATGACCCCCGTCGGCGAAGTATCGGATGCCGTGTGGCAGCGCGTCTTCACCGTGAATGTGGACGGCGTGATGAAGCTGATGCGCGCCGTCATCCCCCACATGATCGAGCAGGGATTCGGAACCGTGGTGAATGTCGCCTCCGAAGCGGCGTTGCGGGGCTCAGCAGCAGGCGCCGCGTACACAGCGTCCAAGCACGCCGTGGTCGGCCTCACCGTCAGCAGTGCATATATGTATGGCCCGAGCGGCATCCGGGTGAACGCGGTGGCTCCCGGGCCTGTGCGCACGGGCATCGAGACCACCTGGGGCTCCGAACTGGGCAAACAACGCGTCCGAGCGTCGCACTCGATCATCCCGAAAAGTGTGGATGCGAGCGTTCTCGCAGCATCCATCACCTTCCTGCTCAGCGAAGACAGCGCCAATATCAATGGAGCTGTCCTCCCCAGCGACGGCGGCTGGTCTGCCGCTTAAGTCTCACCACGCAATCGAAAGGAACTCCATGGGCAACGTTGCCTTCGACTTCACTGGACGCACTGTCATCGTCACCGGCGCTGCCCGAGGCATCGGCTTGGAGGTGAGCCGTGCGTTCACCGCAGCGGGCGCGAGCGTGGTGATGACCGACTTCGATGGCGACGTTCTGGCGACGGCAGCCGCGGCGGTCGGTGGCATCGCCGTGCGCGGTGATGTCAGCAGCACTGAGGACGCCGAGCACGTCGTGCGGACGGCGATAGAGAAGACAGGATGCATCGACGTTCTCGTCAACAACGCCGGGATTCTTCGCGACCGAATGCTGTGGAAGCTGACCGATGATGACTGGGAGTCGGTGCTGGCCGTCCATGCCGGTGGGACCTTCCGCTTCACCCGAGCCGTCATCCCCACAATGCGCGCGCAGGGCTACGGCCGGATCGTCAACGTCACTTCATACACCGGGTTGCACGGCAATCTCGGACAGGCCAACTACGCAACGGCGAAGGCCGGCATCGTCGGGTTCACCAAGACCGCAGCCAAGGAGCTCGCTGGTTTCGGAATCACCGTCAATGCGATCTCGCCTCAGGCCGCCACCCGGATGACCGCCTCGATCCCGGAGGACCGGATCCCCGAGCTCACCGGCCCGATCGCACGGTTCGCAGATCCCGCAGAAATCGCCGGAGCGATCGAGTTCCTTGCCGCCGAAGAATCCGGATTCATCACCGGAGCTGTACTCCCCGTAGACGGCGGGATCTCGATCTGAGCCATCGGCTCGCCCCCTACCCGCGTTTCAACAGCGCCGCAAGCGCCTGTCCCCCACCGATGCACATCGTGACGATCGCGTACTCTCCGCCAGTCCGCTGCAGCGTCAGCGCTGCGCGCACGGTGAGGATCGTGCCGGTCGCACCGACCGGGTGGCCGAGCGCGATCGCGCCGCCGTAGGGGTTTACCTGAGCGGGATTGAGATCGGTGTCGCGGATCACGGCAAGGGCCTGCGATGCGAAGGCCTCGTTGAGTTCGATTGTCGAGATGTCCGAGGGTGAGAGCCCCGTCTGAGCGAACAGCTTCCGCAGAGCGAGCGTGGGCGCGTACCCCATGATCTCGGGTTCGAGCGCAGCGGTGGCCACCGCTTCCAGAGTCGCGAGCACCGGCGCGCCCTCCGCACGGGCATCCACCTCGCGCATGAGAACTGTCGCCGCTCCGCCATCGTTGATGCCGGAGGCGTTACCCGCTGTCACCGTGCCGCCGTCGACGAACGCGGCGGGCAAACCCGCCAGAGTCTCCAACGTCGACTCCGGGCGCGGATGCTCATCGCGAGCGACCTCGACGGGCTTCCGCCCCGACGTGGTGACGGCGACGATCTCTTCGGCGAACGCGGCCTGCGCCTCCGGAGTCGCCGCTCGGCGCTGCGACTCGAGCGCGAAAGCATCCTGGTCCTCACGGGTCACACCGAATCGCGAAGCGACATTCTCGGCCGTCGTGCCCATGTGCCTGTTCGTGAACGGATCCGTCAGCATCGAGATCGTGCCGTCCAGCAGCTGCCGGTGCCCGAGACGATCGTTGAACCGGGCGTTGAAGTCGTAGAACGGCATCCGCGTCATGTTCTCGGCGCCGCCAGCGACAGCGACATCGATCCCGCCCCACAACAGTTCCTGCGCGGCCGACCAGATCGCCTGCAGACCAGAGCCGCACAGGCGGTTCACCGTGAATGCCGGGGTGTTGTCGTCGAGGCCGGCAGCCAGAGCGATCCGGCGCGAGATATACGCATCGCCCCCGACCTGTCCGATATTGCCAATCACGACTTCACCGACGCGAGACGGATCGATGCCGGAGCGCCGCATCGCCTCGATGGCTGCAGCGGCACCCAGTTCGTGAGCGGGCGTCTCCTTGAACGCCCCCGCGAAGCGTCCGACCGGAGTCCGCGCCCCGGCGACGATCGCGATCTTGTCCGGAGACGCTGACATCAGCCCGCCGCCTCTTCCGGTCGCTCCTGCACATCAATCGCCGCGGTATCCGGCTCATACTCGGCGATATGCCGCTCATCCGGACCGTTGTACGCCGACAGCGGCCTGATCAGTGCGTTGGACGCCTGCTGCTCGATGATGTGCGCCGTCCACCCGGTGATGCGCGACGCGATGAACAGCGGCGTGAACGTCAGTGTGTCGTAGCCGATGAGGTTGTACGCCGGGCCCGACGGGTAGTCCAGGTTCGGGTAGATGCCCTTGCGAGAGACGAACTCGCTCTCAAGAGTGTTGTAAAGATCCGCAACATCCGGACGGTCATAGTGCTCGACAAGAGTGTCCAGCGCGGCCTTCATGGTCGGCACGCGCGAGTCGCCGCGCTTGTAGACGCGGTGCCCGAAGCCCATGATCTTGCGCTTCTCCGCCAGCGCGGTATCCAACCACGACGAGACCTCTGACGCCGCGCCGATCTCATCGAAGATGTGCATCACGGCCTCGTTGGCACCGCCGTGCAGCGGACCCTTCAGTGCGCCGATCGCACCGACGACGGCGGAGTACAGGTCGCTCAGCGTCGACGTGATCACGCGCGCCGTGAAGGTGGATGCGTTGAAGGAGTGCTCCGCATACAGAATCATCGAGCGGTTGAAGGCATCCACCACCTCGGGCGCGGCCTCTTCACCGAACGTCAGCCAGAGAAAGTTCGCCGCGTAGTCGAGGTCATCCCGCGACTCGACAATCCCCTGCCCGCGCCTGCGCCGCTGACCGTAGGCCACGATCGCGGGCAGTACCGCGAACAGTTTGAGGCTTCGCTCAAGATTCTCCTCAGGTGTGCCGACGGCGTCCAGCACATTGCTGATTCCGGCTGTCTCGATCGCGCCGATCACGCTGACCGCGGTGCGCACCTCGTCCATCGGGTGCGAGTCCAGCGGCAGGCGGTCGATGGCTTCCTTGACCTCGGGCGCGAGCGCACGATTCGCGCGCTCGGTCGCGCGGAAGTCCGCCAACTCGGAAGCCGTCGGCAGCTCCCCGTGCCAGAGTAGATACGCGACAGCCTCGAAGGGCTGCGTCGCTGCGAGCTCCTGCACCGGGTACCCGCGGTAGAGCAGACTGTTCGTCTCGGGATTGACCTTGCTGATCGCCGTCTCATCCGCGATGACTCCGGCAAGGCCCTTCTTGATGTCGTTGTCAGCCATTGCTCACTCCTTCGTGATGGTGAAGTTGAAGACGCCCGAGTCGAAGTGGTTGTACGACTCGTAGTCGATCAGGTCATAGAGGTCGGCGCGATGCTGCATCTCACCGAGCTTCGAGGTCAGATGCCCCTCATCCAGAAGCGTATCGAGTGCACGGCCGGTCGCCCCCATTGCGATGCGCAGCATCGACACCGGCCAGATGACGATGTTCACACCGACATCCCGCAACTGGTCGACGCTGAAGAGGTCGCTCTTGCCGAACTCGGTCATGTTCGCGAGGATCGGCACATCGACGGCCTCACGCATCGCCGCGAACTCCTCGAGCGACCGCATCGCCTCCGGGAAGATCGCGTCGGCCCCGGCATCCACCAGCGCCTTCGCGCGGTCCTTCGCGGCATCGAGCCCATCGACAGCGGCGATGTCGGTGCGCGCCATGACGAGGAAGTTCTCATCGCGACGCGCGTCGACCGCGGCCCGGATGCGCTTGGCCGCGGTGCCGAGATCGACAACGGCCTTGCCATCGAGGTGACCACAGCGCTTCGGGTTGATCTGGTCCTCGATGTGAGCGCCGGCGAGTCCGGCATCTTCGAGCTCCTGGATCGTGCGGGCCACGTTCATCGGCTCGCCGAACCCGGTGTCGGCATCGATGATCGCCGGCAGCTCCGTCATGCGTGCGATCTGCTTGCCCCGACCAGCAACCTCGGTGAGCGTGGTCAGCCCGATGTCGGGCAGGCCGAGGTCGGCCGAGAGCACGGCGCCCGAGATGTAGACACCCTCGAACCCCTTCTGCTCGATGAGGCGCGCGGAGAGCGGGTTGAACGCGCCCGGAAACCGCAGCAGCTCGCCAGAAGCGAGCCGCTCGCGGAACAGCCGCCGCTTCTCAACAGGAGTGGTGCCGGAGTACAGCATCAGAACAGTCCCGTGGTGGTGGGCTCGGATGCTACGACGCCGGGCCTCGCGATGATCGAGAGCTCTGCGACCTCGGCCGCGGTGAGCTCGGGAAGACGCTGAACCAGCGACAGGAAGCGCTCGATCTCCTCGGGCGCGAGCACGGGCTCTGCGAGCAGGCGGAACTTGGCGATGTAGTTGTCGCGGGCGAACGGCCGGGCACCCAGCGGGTGAGCATCCGCGACGGCGATCTCATCGACGAGCGTCGTGCCGTCGGTGAACGTGATCTCCACGCGACCGCCGAAGGCCTTCTCCGAGATGTCGTTCGAGTGGTAGCGGCGCGTCCACTCGGCATCCTCGAGCGTGGTCACCTTGTTCCACAGCTCGATGGTGTCGGCCCTCGATGCCCGGGAAGGGGTGTACGAGTCGACGTGGTGCCAGGAGCCGTCCTGCAGAGCAACGGTGAAGATGTACGGAATCGAGTGGTCGAGCGTCTCGCGCGAGGCGGTCGGGTCGTACTTCTGCGGGTCGTTCGCGCCGGAACCGATCACGTAGTGGGTGTGGTGGCTGGTGTGCAGAACCACGGACTCGATGTCGTCCCACCCTTCCGCTCCCTGAGCCTGTCGAAGGGCGTGCAGCTTGCGCGCCAGATCGATCCAGGCCTGCGCCTGATACTCCGCGGAGTGCTCCTTCGTGTACGTGTCGAGGATCGCCCGCTTGGCCTCGCCGGCGGCGGGCAGCGGCACCTCATATGCAGCATCCGGGCCATCCAGCATCCACGCGATGACGCCGTCCTCGCCTTCGTAGATGGGCGAGGGACTGGTCTGGCCGCGCATGGCGCGGTCGACAGCCTCGACGGCCATCTTGCCGGCGAAGGCCGGGGCGTGCGCCTTCCACGTGGAGATCTCACCCTTGCGGCTCTGACGCGTGGCGGTCGTGGTGTGCAGGGCCTGAGAGACGGCCTGGTAGATGGTCGCTGAGTCGAGGCCGAGAAGCGTGCCGATGCCGGCTGCGGCCGAGGGCCCGAGGTGGGCGACGTGGTCGATCTTGTGTTTGTGCAGGCAGATCGCCTTCACCAGGTCGACCTGGATCTCGTAGCCGGTCGCGATGCCGCGAACGAGCGCACGGCCGTCGCTGCCTGCGTGCTGGGCGACCGCGAGGATCGGCGGGATGTTGTCACCGGGGTGTGAGTAGTCCGCCGCGAGGAACGTGTCGTGGTAGTCGAGCTCGCGCACGGCGACGCCATTGGCCCATGCCGCCCACTCGGGGCTCGTGCGCTTCTCCAGCGGAGCACCGAAGACGGTTGCTCCCTTCCCCCCGGTGGAGACCGGGTGAGCGAACGCCTGGTCGCGGGCAGCGATGATCGGCCCACGAGTGAGGGACGCCGCGGCGACCGATGCGTTGTCGATGATGCGGTTGATGATCATCTCGACGACGTCCTGCGGGACCTCGACGGCATCGGTTGCGACTTCGGCGATCTTCCAGGCCAGCTGCTCTTCGCGGGGCAGGCCCTCTTCGCTCTTGTAGACACGGACGTGGTGATTGACGGTCATGATTGCCCTCTGCTGTCGGTGATTTCAGGGTTCTGGATGCTGTCGAAAATGCTCGTGAGGGCGTTCCGCAGGTGCACATGGGTGGCGTGCGCGGCGAGATCACCATCACGCTCGGCGAGCGCTTCGGCGATGAGCCGGTGCTCTGCGACGGATGCGGCGAGACGCTCCCGGTTATCCCGCGCCATCCGCCGCACTCGCACGAGGTGCGTGCGGACGGTGCGCAGGGCCGCGGCGATGTAGTCGTTGTCGACGGCGGCATCGACCGCCGCGTCGAAGCGCGCGATGAGCGCGTAGTAGTCGTCGCGTCCGGTGGCGGCATCGAGGGAGGCTCCGGCCACCGCGAACTCGGCCGCCAGCCCCGCGAACAGCTCGGCATCGCCGCGTTCTGCGGCGAGGCGAGCCGCGGACTCTTCCAGTGCGCGGCGGATCTCGAACAGCGAGCGGATGTCGCCTGCGTCGATGCCGGAGACCACGGTGACGCGCGGAGACTGCTGCTCGACGAGCCCGTCCGCACTCAACTGGTGGAGCGCTTCGCGCAGCGGCGTGCGGCTGACGCCAAGGCGTGCCGCCTGTTCGACCTCGGCGAGAACTGCGCCAGGGGCGAGGGCGCCGGACTGGATCTCCTCGAGCAGTGTCGCGTAGGCGCGATCACTCGCCCGCGCCCTTTCGACGGGCACCGTCTTCTCGACGGGGGTGGTGCGCTCAGCAGTGGTGCTCACACTGGCAGTGTATACATAAATCGCCGCTGTGGGCGCCGTAGTTCACTCGAAGGCGCGGAACGTATACAGATCGACCTCTGGCGCCGGGTCAGAACAGACCGGAGTCGTCGTCCTCATCTGCGGGCGAGGTCGGCTGGTCGTCCTGATTCGACTGCTCTGCGTCATAGGGGCGCCAGCCGATGGCACGATCGAGCAGCGTTCCATGCCGGGACGAACGCGGCTCCACACCCTCGACGTCGCGGTCGCTGATCACGAGGATCGGATCGATCGTGAGCGGGGCGATGACCATCTGATCGACGATCGTCCTCTCGATGGCGACACGGAGATCACGCGCCCGGTACTGGTCGGTCTCCACCTCGAGCTGCGCGAGCAGATCATCGCGGGCACCGTCGGTCGCATCCGAGTAGTTCTCGGCGCCACCTGTCCCCCACTGCGCGCGGAGCTCGTCAGCAGTCTCGGGAAGCTCCTTCATGCCCAGATAGATGTCCCAGTCATCGCTGCTGGCGACCACTTCTTCGGGCATATCGCTGCCGCAGTCCGTGGCGATCCAACCGGCCTCTCCTACCTGCGCCTGGAACGATGCGAACATCCCGGCGGCGAGAGCGGAACCGCGATCGTAGAGCACACAGATGCGGATGCCCTCTGGCACCCCTGCGGCAATGCGCAGATCCGCCGCATCGCCTCCGCTGCGGAACTTCGCCGTGAAGCCCGTGTCTTCGACTGCCACCTGGTAGCCGTCGGTCCCCGGTGCGAAGACGACGGAGGATACACCGGGATAGATGTCGCTCCAGGGGCCTGCTCCGGCTTCCACCACGTCGCCGCGGTCGAAGCTGCGCATGAGGACGCCCCGCACCGCACTATCGCTCAGGGGTCGGGATGCCGCGGTGTTCGCCTGAGCCACCCACACGACCCCGTGATCGATGTCATCGACGCCGTAGTCGTCTCGTTCGAGCTGACGGATGCTTTCGAAGTTGTCTGCGCGCGGTACGACCTGCACCAGGTCGTACTCGGCGCCGACGGCATCCGAAAGATTTTCGCCATCGTCATGCTGCAGGACGATGCGTTCGTAGCTGGCGGTCTTCTCAGCGACGTATGCGGCGTTCACCACAAGCGTGACCCGCTGCGCAGGATCGTCCGACTCGCCATCCACCGTCTCGACACGATACGGACCACTCGAGAGCATCAGGTCGTCGCGAGAGAGCTGGTCCTCGCCGAGAGCGAATCCGCTGTTCCACAGCGCGGCGACCTTCGCCAATGCCGCGGTGTCCGAACCTGTGATCGCCTCGATGACAGCAGTCTTCGCCGCCATCGGGTCATCGATGCCGAGGGCATAGCGGCCCACGACATGCGCGGGAACAGCGACATCGAGCGCGGACTCCCACCCGTTGAATGGACGCGCGAAGTGCACGTCGATGCGACGCTCGAACTCGTCATACGTGGGTATCTCGTCGCTGAGTGCCATCCCCGTCGGGATGGAGTCGAAGCGCAGCTCGTCCTCTGGCGCTTCGCTGTCCGGCGCGAAGAAGTTGGAGCCCGCGGCCCACGCGAGAAGCAGATCTGCCGCGTCGAGAGCGATCCCATCAGACCACAGCGGCTGCTCGAGATCGTAGGCGAGAGCGAAAGAGTCCTCGGCCTCCTCTTCGATCGTGACGGTTCCGAAAGTCGGATTGAACTCGATCTTCCCCGCGCGTTCGCGCACGAACTGCGAGCGGGTGAGCTGCTCGACGTCGAGATTCCCGCCGGTGGCTCCTGCAACGCTTGCGACATTGACGCTCGAGAGCGAATCTCCCCACGCCACGTCGACTTGACTGCCTTCTATGACTGACGGCGGGTACCCCTTACCTGTGCACGCGACGAGGGACAGCGAGATGACGACCGCTGCAACCCCGCCCAGTACGCGCGTGATCGCCGTCATGGCTGCGTGGCCACCCAGCGCAGCGTGGATATGCAGGCGTCGTAGAGCAGCTTCGATGCGGCCACCTGCTCATCATCGGCGCCGGCCTCGGCCGGGCGCGCGACCGTTGCAGTGAAGTGGAGTGCACGGCGACGCCGGGTCGTCGGAATCGGCGTGAGGTATTCCACGGTCGTCAAGCCGATGGATGCTTCTCCGACGGAGACGATCTCGTCGCGCTCGAACCGGATGAAGCGCTTGTCTCCGAGCAGTGGCTGCGCATCGAACTCGCGGATCGCGTGCGACACCATCTGGTCGAGTGAGACATCGGCGGTCGCCGTGCGCGTCGACACGATGATCGAGCCCGGGATCCAGAGCGTGTTCTCGTCGCCCGTCGTCGCCGCGTAATATGCGACCGCGCCCGCAGAGCTCATGGCGGTATAAGAATCGTCCACCATCGCATGAACGGCTGCGTAGAGGTCAGGGCGCTGCACGCTGAGGAACTTCTTGCGCAGCGCGGCTTCAAGAGCAGCACGGTCGTCGTCACCGACGTTGCGGCGCTCCCACCCAGCGGGCAGATCGATCTCGAAGTCTGGTTCTGCACTCATACCCAGCTGCTCGCGCAGGGTCATACCGCTTCCGCTGTTCATGAGTCCTCCTTGATGTGCAACCGCCCCAACGGCCGCGCTTTGAGCACCTTGATGTCGACATCGGGAAGCAGCCGACGCTCCGCAAGGGCGTCGATCGCATCGTTGCGCTCCTGCATGACGTACCGCATCGCCTTCTCGTCCAGCTCGTCGATCGGTATCGCCTGCGTCTCCACGATAGGGGCCTGCGGAGGGGACACCGCAATGACCACGAACACGACCACCGCGAGCGCCATCATCACGTACGCCGGAAGCATCATCAGCCCCGTATCGGCGCCGCCCTCCGCCGCGAGCTGAAAGGCGATGAGCACACCGAGCACACCGAATCCGATTGTCAGGCCGAGAAGGATCAGCAGCGATCCGTTCCTTCGGCGGCCATCGACGAACCAGCGGATGAGGATGAGGACGACCCCGAATGCCGCGACACCGTATGAGAGCATCGCCCACGGAATGCTGCCCATATCCGGCGCATCCGTTCGCCCGATCGCGATGTCGCGGGGGCTGCCGAAAACTGCGGCGAACCCGCCGATCGAGGCGAGCAGTGCCAGCAACGGCGCTATGCTCCACGCAACGCGCCATTTCGGCGTCTTCACGATCTCATCCGCCCTGCCCGTCCATGCGAGCACATGGGCCTCGAGCACATCCAGCCCGTGCGGTTCGTAACGCGATACCTGGCGAGCCCAACGGGACGGTGGTGGCGAGTTCGCGGGGAGTTCAGGCAACGACATGCAACCCAATATTCCACGAGTCGATGCCATCCCATGAGTCGACGTCGGTATCGGGCAGTTCAGCGCGACGCGCGCCCACGAATGTCCGGCCGTCCTCGAACTCGAGCGTCAACGATCCGACGATCTCGATCAGGCCCTCCTGCATCCGATCGAACACCAGCGCAGCGGTCGGCTCGATGAACACCGCAATGTCCAGATCACCGTCGGTGAAGATGAACACGGTCTGGTGGGCGACGAGACGCTGCTCCTCGACCACCTCCTCGAGTGTGCGCGTTGCGAGCATGCCGTGGCCTGCACCCGCGGCGTGAATCGGTGAGAGCGCGAAGCCGTGGCCGCGCCACCAGTCGACCGGCGCCGGAGTGATCATGAACACCCGTACGGTCGCCACGATCGGACGAGCAGTGGGCATGAAAGCCATCACCAGCAGGTCCGACTTCTCCCTGTCGCCGGCAGCTTCCGCCAAAACACGACAGATCGCAGGCCCTGCATCAGGATCGAAGCGATCTCCGTGTGCGCGCGCGACGGCATCGACGACCGCGCCGGCCCAGCGGTCACGTTCCGCGTCGTCACCGAGGATCGGTATCTCGATCCACCCGCCCGCGTCCGTGCCTGCACGTGCCCGAATCCGTGTCACCAGATCACGTCCAGCACCGGCAGGTAGGTGTCGCCGACGTCGACCTTGCCGACCTCTTTCTTCATGCCGTCATAGTCAGGGAGAACCTTCGCGAACATCCCATCAACCTTGAAGATCGCCCCCACGAGTCCTCGTTGCATCTCGACGACCCCCGCGAAGAGCTGCCATCCCCCGGCCCCACCGAGATCCTCGAAGAACTTGGGTTCTTTACCGGTAAACAGGCGGGTCATCACGCCGCTGAGACCGCCGGAGACGCCGCCGAACGACGAGGGGTTCTTGATCAGACCCGCAAGGTCGTCCAACCCGGTCCTATTCGTGACGTTCGTGAACTGCGAGACGAACTCGGAGCCGAATTTTCCGCCCTTCGTCGCCCAGGTGCCGCCTTCGGCGAGGATCCCGCCGATCTTTCCGATCGGGATCACGTCGATGATGGCCAGCGTGAGATCGACCCACGTCGCCTCGCCACGCGCGAACTGGATGACCACGATGATCAGCGTCAGCCCTGCGACGATCGCTGCGAGAGCCCCGATGATCGGGCCCCCGATGATGATCGCGGCGATGCCCAGCACGAAACCGGCCCAGGAGAGAACGTTCTTGATGGCCGCAAGCCATTGCGTCCATCCGTCGGCGATCTTCCCCGACATCTCATCGGTGATGCCGCTGACGGCGTCGTCGAACGCCTGCTCCCACGTGTTGTAGTCGGCGTCGAAGTCCTCGGCCTCGCCTTCCCAGGCTTCGAAGGCCACCTTCTTGGCAGCATCCTCTTCTGCCTGCGCGTCAGCCTCAGGGCTGCCTTCGTCTGGCTGGAACAGTCCGCCCGCACCTCGTGGGTCGACCTTGCCGGGGAGCCCCTGGTACGAGGCCCACAGCTCATCGCATGTATCGACGCGAGTGTCGATCTTGGGCTTCAGTTCGGCGAGCTTGTCGCCGTAGGTGACGAGCACGGGACCTATGGGCTTGTACAGCTCGCCGGCTTCCTTCAGCTGCTTGTAGGCGTCGCCGATCGTCTCGATGAGCTTGTCGACCGCTTCTCCCTGCTGGTCGGTGGCGCGCGTGGCGATCCGCTCGAGCACGATCGCGCTATCGATCATCTGCTCGCCGAGCGTTCCGATAGCAGCCCCTCGCGCCGAGATCGTTTCCGGCGTTCCCTTGACGTACTCGATGTCACGCCCTGCAGGCGACTTGTCCATGCTGCTTCCCTACTGCTCCGGCTCGAGAGCAATCGCGAGCTCATCATCACCCTGACGGAACCCATCAAGGATCCCGGTCACGCGCTCGAGTATCTTCGAGAGGTCATCTTTCAGCTCGTCGCGCTTCTTGTCCCAGCGCTCTTCGAACTCCCTCGCCGCATTGCGCAGTTCATGACGCCCATACGGATCGCTGATCGCTGCCTCGAGCTCGTCCGAGCCGCTCACCGCGCCCTCGAACTCCGCAACGATGCTGGTCAGACTCGTCTCGACCTCACCGAGCTCTGTGTACGAGATGTAGACGTCGCTCATCCCCACTCCTTCACATCATGTCCGAGCAATCGAGTCGACGATGGTGGGGCCGCGCGACACACATCCGGCCCCGCCATCGATCGCATGGCGGCTCAGCCGCCGGCGAGTGCGTCGTCGAGGTCCTGGATAGCCTGCGCCATGTCGCGAAGCGCCGAAGCCATGTCGGTCACTCCCTCAGCAGCCTGCTTCATACCGTCGGTGAGCTCCTGGTAGCCCTCCTGGAACTTGCCAGAGGCCTTCTCCGTCTTGAAGCCATCCTCGACAAGGTCATCCACGTGACCCTGCAACTCATCAAGCAGCTCGTCAATCGAGATCTTGCCATCGTCCAGCTTCGTAGCCGCCGAATCCATCTCGTCGTATGTTGCGCCGAAATCACTCATGCGCTCACCCCATTCCTGTCAAGACCGGCAGCCCACCGCGGACCACCTACACACACATTAATGAGACCCCGCCCACGACACTATGGGGAGCAATACCCACTGCTTCGGGCCTGCGAACAACGACATCAGGCCAGCGGAGCTCATGTCTCCGCTGGCCTGATAGCCCTCGCCTCCGACTGAGGCGGGCTTCGTCAGTTCTACGACTCGAGCGGCTCAGCCGCCGGCGAGTGCGTCGTCGAGGTCCTGGATAGCCTGCGCCATGTCGCGAAGCGCCGAAGCCATGTCGGTCACTCCCTCAGCAGCCTGCTTCATACCGTCGGTGAGCTCCTGGTAGCCCTCCTGGAACTTGCCAGAGGCCTTCTCCGTCTTGAAGCCATCCTCGACAAGGTCATCCACGTGACCCTGCAACTCATCAAGCAGCTCGTCAATCGAGATCTTGCCATCGTCCAGCTTCGTAGCCGCCGAATCCATCTCGTCGTATGTTGCGCCGAAATCACTCATGCGCTCACCCCATTCCTGTCAAGACCGGCAGCCCACCGCGGACCACCTACACACACACTAATCAAGCGAACCGGAGGAACACGATGGGGACTATTCCCCATCGTGAACGATTGCGGTCAGCCGAGCAGTCCCCGAGCATTGAGCACGATGAGCGAGAGCACGACGGCGAACACACCCGCGATGCCGAAGACGATGGCAACGCTGCGAGCAATGTCGGCGCGGAGCGCTTGGTATCTGGGCCCGGTCCCGCGGCTCTGCCGACGCACGAGCTCCCACACTGCCGAGCCTGCCACCGAGGTGGCGAGTTCTTCGATGAGCTCGAGTTTCTCATCCCTTCGACGCTCAACGCCCGCGGTGACCGGAGCGGATGGGAAGAGGTAGAGGTTGCGATCTTTGATCTCGATGTCGAAGTATCGTCCGACCCGCTGGAACAGCTGCACCGTCTCTGGGCTGAAGAAGGCGCGCGCCAGGTGTTCGCCGCCATCGCCGACGAACAACCGTCCCCGGCGGGCAAAACCCCCATCCACACGCTGCGAACGGTGCCACTGGTCCGGTGCCACCCGCACCCCCAGAATCCGAGAGAGGTGGCCGAAGCTCAGAATCATGTGCGGCATGCGCTCCGGCAAGCGGATGACGACGTACGGATGACGACGGCCGGTAGGTGCCCGATAGCGGGCCGACACCTGGGAGGACAGATGGCCGATCTCGATCGGGATGCCGCGAACATCGTAGTTGAGCATGCCGAACCGCTCGTGCTCCGCACCGTAGGCGAACGGGACGCCTGCGTACCCACCCGTGCCCGCTTTCCACAGCGTGAACCGTCCGCCCACGTGCGGCGCCAGGGAACTCAACCTGGCCATCACCCGTGGTGAGTACCTGATGACGTTCACCATCGCCAGCACGCAGACCAGTGCCGAGATCACCGTCACGGCGAACAGCGGCATCGACGTATCCTCGAGCACGAAGAGATTCACTGCCGCGGTGAGCGGCACCAGAACGCCGCTGATCAGCGCAGCTCGCTTCGGGAACCGCATGATCGCCGCAAACCGCTCCTGCGCGGTGTCATCAGCGCTCGATGTCCCGCGGTGCGCGTCGCCGCCCGCCGCTTCTGCCGATCCGGAGGGATCCGTCATCGTGTCGTCTTCTCCATGTGAGTCGGTCAAGGTCACCTAGACACATTCTTCCACCGCAGCGACGCGACCATCAGATCGAAGAATGCGTGGACGAACTGAATCTGTTCGTCATCACGCGGAATGTCGGCGGGGCGCCCATAGCCGGCAAGCAGTTCCAGCGCGCGCCGGCGGCGCGTTCCCGGCACCGGCGTGACGTACAGGGTCGAGCTCAGCACCATCTGCGCGTCGCCCTCGCCTCGGATGCTTTCCCGTTCGATCCGCAGCAGCGTATGGTTCTTCCCCAGCGGCTCGGCTCGTTCTTCGAGGATCATCCGCTTGATATAGCCATCCATCTCGGCGGAAGACGGTGCAGAACGGATCGTCGCGATGATCGATGCTGGCACGGGAAACGGCGTCGACACATCCGGCCCCGACGGTGCGAAGTATGCCACGACGTTCTGCTTTCGCATCTCGTCCATCGACTGACGGAGCATGTTGCGCAGCACACCGGCCGCTTGGAGCGCATCCACGGTGCCGACGTGCATGAGCTTGCGGCGCAACCGCTGCTCGATCAGTGCCTGATTCTCCGGAGAGGGTTCGTGGCGTTCCCACCCTTTTGGCAGCGACAGGTCGAACTCGGGGTCCGGACGAGCGCCCAGCAGATCACGCAGGGACATGCCGCCATCAGACACCAATGCCTGTTCCTTCCTCGAGCCACTGATCACTATCGGCGGGCAACAGATGCTCACGCTTGCCCGTTGCAAAAGCGTTGCCCGTCGAGTCTGTCAGAACGCACGAGTCGATCGTCTCGGCGATGGCGGGTGCCGCCATCATGTACGCGTCGAGCGGGCAGGCATGCACGCGCACGACCAGTGCCGCATCGCCACGGTCAAAGATGATCGCCGCATCGATCGATGCGCTCCCCTGTGTGAGCTCGGGCGCTATCCGGCGGGAGTACTGGATGCCCTCCCCGAACGGACTCGACAGGTAAGGCGAGGCCTCGAAGCCGAGTGATTCCCACTCGGTCGCGCCGTCGTCGGCGGCGACGTGGAACGTCACGCGGACCGGCAACGGTGAGTGTGTGGGCCAGGTCACGAGGTCGGCGAGAGTTCCCTCCGGCCTCGAGCGCTGGAGCATCTCGAGCACCTGATCGAGAG
Source organism: Microbacterium zouquanmingi (assembly GCF_052266695.1). NCBI lineage: Bacteria > Bacillati > Actinomycetota > Actinomycetes > Micrococcales > Microbacteriaceae > Microbacterium > Microbacterium zouquanmingi. The sequence goes on along the minus strand of NZ_JBQPQZ010000003.1, from coordinate 193,556 downwards.
CGTCGGAGAAGCGTGCGTCCTCATCGGCCTCCCAATACTCCCTCACCATGTCGGCGACGACGACTCCCCACTGCCGACGCCGCTCGTGCTCATCGGGCGCAGGAACAACGGCCCATGCATCAAGAGGTCCGTCGAACCGCAGTTCCCACATCAACCATCACCCTTGATCCAACTGACAACGGTATTCACGGAGGACAGGGGCGAATACTGCGAGATGACCGTGTCGATCCCCGTGTCAGCAATGAAGTCAGTGACACGCAGGACATTCGGGATATCGAAGAGCATGCCTGCGCCGACGCTGCCGTGAACGATCAGATCAGAAACGCTGTCCGCGAAGACCCTCGAGATATCGAGCCCTCCATCGGCTGCGATCCTCACCGTCGAGGGCAAGAAGTCTGCGAGGCCCGACGCGCCGACACCGAGCTTCGTGACGAGGGGCCCCATGTCCGAGACGGCATTGGCAAGAGGACCCAGCCCAGGGACTGCACACACGAGGTCGATGGCCAGCGTCAACAGGTTGGTTTCTCCCCGGGCGAACCGAACGATGGAAATGACGGCGGTGGCGATACCGATGATGGCGCCCACCGTCGCTGCGATCCCGGCGATCGCCGCAGCGATCGGTCCGGTGATGACGAACGTGCAGACAATGAACACGACGGCAACGATGATCGCGACAACCGCCAGAATGTTGTAGGCGATCTCCAGGAAATCCCCGAACCACTCGCTCCAGCCGTCCTTCGGACCGTGTTCGTGGGCGTTCTCGATCGCGGAGACCGCCTGGTTCCAGGCCGTCTCCCAGTCGTCGTACTGCTGGTCCCAATGGTCCGCCGCATTCATCCAGGCTTGGAACGCGTCATACTTCGCCTTGTTGTCGGCCGCATCGGCCTCGGCGTTCGGGTCATCGTCGCCGTCTTCAGCGGCGACGTCACCGTAGAGATCGCCGTCGGTTCCGGCATACGTCGACCACTTCTCGTCGGCGTCTGAGTACGCAGTGGCGAGCGCTTCCGCAATCCCGCCGACATCACCGATCGCCCAACCATAGGTGCGGATCGCGTCGGCAGTGTCGTAGTACAACGCGCCAGCATCGCCGAGGATCTGCCAGGTCTCACCCACGCTGTCGCGCAGCTTCTCGACCGCCTTTCCCTGCTGGCCGTCGTCGCTATTGGCGAGTTCCTGCAGCGTCGTCGCGGCACTTTTCATGCGCGACGCGATGGTGATCATGGCTCCCGCGGTCGAGACGACCTCACCCGGCGACATCGACGCCTGCTCGATCTCGTTCCCCCCTGGCGTCGACGGCCAGTTGACGTAGGCACCTTCACTCCAGCATCTGCTCATGCCTTATCCCCCTTGACTGCTGCTCAGTAGTCCGAGCTGGTCGGCACATCGGCGCCGTTCTCGAACTGCGCTGCGGCATCATCCTCGAACTTCTGATAACCGTCGTATATCCCCTGTGCAAGATCCCTGATCGACGTGAGGTCTTCCACGAGGCTCTCGCGCTTGCTGTCCCAGCGGTCCTCGGACTCCTCGGCCGCATCGGTGAGTTCGCTCCGTCCGAAAGGCTCGCCGATCGCGTCACGCAGAGCCGCGCCTTTGCTGCCGGAGTCGAGCTCCTCGATCATGCTGTTGAGTCGGAAGAGGAGAGTGCTGAGCTCGGTGTATTTGATGACGACGTCAGCCATGCGTCAGTTCCCCGTCTTTCTCAAAAATGGCGAGCCGGTAGAGCTCCCATCCACACAGTAGTCAGGCGCACCCTCATCGCACGATGGGGAGCATTCCCCATCCTGAGGTGCTCCCGTGCATCAGCCGGCCTCGCCGGTCGACGAACCGCGCTGTGCTTCGAGGCGCGCTTGCCTGCGCGCACGTCGCGCATTGCGCTCATCGTCGTTCGACAGGCCGCGACCAGCCGGCGCGGCCGCGGGCGCAGCCGTGGCTACAGGCGCGGCCGCATCCTTGGGCTTCTCCGGCATCCGGAATCGCGCATCCGAGACATCGGGCCTGTCGTCATGCGCGACCGGCATCTGGACGAGAGAGGCCCGCCCTGCCTGCACGAACATGCCCCGCCCGTCCGGGAAGTCCGCGCGCTTGACGCGCCCGAACGGCACTTTGAACAGGCTGTCACCATCGTACGCGTCCGGCTTCAGCGCAATGCCCTGTCGCGCGGCCTTCCATTCGCCCATGACCCCGGAGCCGCCACCGGCTCGCGAAACGTCCGCATCGCCGATGAGCATGTGATCACTGTCGTTGACGGCCTTCAGCAATGCCCGCATCGGCCGATCAGCGGCACCATCGGCGAGGTGAGGCATGTCTTCGCAGACGATTAGGATCCGGAACGGAATCGATTCGTCGGCGACGATGTCCGTCAGCTCCGCGGCGAGCTCCTTCTCATCGTCCGATTTGGTGGCGCTGCGCACCCACGGTCGGAAATCAGCGAGCTCGGAACGGCGCGTGCCGAAGTGGAACAGCTTCACCTCCGGGTCGAACCGTTCCATCGCGATGATGAGTGACTTCATCGCATTGGTCTTGCCTGACGCAGGCGGACCAGTGATGATGAACGATCCTGCCGGGTCGAAGCCACGCGGTTCCAAGGTGTCGTCGGCGATGCCGAACACCGGCTGCCGACCGATGCTGCTGGGCAGGTCGCGGATATCAGCGTGGAGCGGCAGCGACCCGATCGACGGCGCCTCCTGCGCCCCCTTCGCTCGCAGGTCGGCGGCCAACTGGTCGAGCCACTTGGCCTGCTCGGATGTGTTCGAGGTTCCACCCGGCACAGCGAGCTGCACCTCGCTCTTGTCGACGATCGCCCGCCCGGGGCCCGACTGATCGCTCAGGACGTCCTTGGGCGCACCGACGAGTGTGTACTGGTTCACGTCCGACAACCGCAGGATGATTCGACGCGAGATATTCGATGACACACCGGTCGGCACTGCACCGCCACGATCGGCCGTGATCACCGCGTGGACGCCGAGCGGACGGCCTTCACCGAGAATCCGCATGAACTCCCGATAGAACGGTGCGCGGTTCGCCGTGATCTCCCAGTCCTTCTTGAACTCGGGGAAGTTGTCGATCAGCAGGAAGATGCGTGGCATGGACGAGTCCACGAGTTCCCGGTACTCGGCGAGGTTCGAGGCGTGCGCCGCCGCGAAGCGCTCGCTGCGCGTGTCGAGCTCTCTTCCGAGCATCCGCAGCAGTCGCTGGATGCGCTCGGAATCCTCGCCATCGATGATCGATCCGACGTGCGGAAGCTTTTCGAGCACGCCCAGGGCACCCGACGCGAAGTCGAGCCCGTACACCTGAACCGCACCGAGATCCGGACGCATGCCGGCTGCGGTCGCGATCGACTTCAGAACCGTCGATTTGCCAGCCCCGGAAGTACCGAGGGCGAGCAGCGAACCATCGCGGTCCGGAACGAAGTGGATGGGGTTCTGCTGCTGCCGCTCAGGAATGTCGGCGACGCCGAGGGCGATACGCCCGTCGCCTTCGAGTGGCATCTTTCCCAGATCGATCATGTCGGCCAGGTCATCGAGCCAGGGTCGCCGCGGCGCGACGAGCGCGGCCTGACGGTGGGCCGCGATGATCGACTTCACGACGCGCTTCTGGTCGTTCGGTCCGAGATCCGCATCATGCGAGTCGCTCTCGGCCGGACGGTCGGGTTCCCATTCGTGGACGCTACCGAACCGCAGTTCCGCAACCTTGACCTCGGCGGCAGCGACGGCATCCTCCGTGTTCGTCCATCCGCCGGCGTACGCCGACTGGAAAGGCGTCAGCGGCCCAGGCCCGGTCTTCGCGATGGCGCGACCGGGAAGCGACGGCGGGAAGGATGCGGCGACGACATCATCGACGACATCGCGAGAGTCCGATTCATCCGCCATGCGCAGAGCGACGCGAAGGTTCGTGTTGGCGCGGAGATTGTCTTTGATGACACCCGCGGGACGCTGCGTCGCCATGATCAGGTGGATGCCGAGCGAGCGCCCTCGCTGCGCGACATCGACGACGCCGTCGACGAACTCCGGCACTTCGCCGGCCAGCGCCGCGAACTCGTCGATCACCAGCACCAGCGCGGGCGGGGTCTCCGGGTCCTGTCGCTTCTCGAGCTCGAGCAGGTCCTTCACCTTCTTCCTGTTGAAGAGGTGCTCCCGGTAGTGCAGCTCGGCGCGCAGACTGGTCAGCGCGCGTCGCACGAGATGGGGGCTGAGGTCGGTGACCAGCCCGACGCAGTGCGGCAGCTCGACGCAGTCGGCGAACGCGGATCCCCCCTTGTAGTCGACGAAGAGGAATGTGACGCGATCAGCGCTGTGAGCGCTCGCGATCCCGAGCACCCATGCCTGCAGGAACTCCGATTTTCCGGCACCGGTGGTGCCGCCCACCAGAGCGTGCGGCCCCTGGGCGCGAAGGTCGAGGGTCATCGCGTCGCTGGCGCCCTGACCGACGATCGCACGCAGGTTCCCCGCTTTGCGCAGGCGCGGGCGCTCGGTCGCGGAACGATCGATGATCGTGTTGTTCTGCCGCCAACGGTCGATGACGGCCTGCGGGTCACTGGCGACCTCTTCGCCGACGAGCGAGAGGAACGCCACTGAACTCGGGATGTCGGATTCGTCATGGATCACCGTCGACACATCCGTGACGGACGCGAGTCGCTTGGCGAGCATGTCCATATACGCGTTGGACACACCCTCGACCCGTGTGTGGGTGTACTGCTCACCAGAGCGGACGAGGCCCACCGTGACATCATCCAGGCCCGCGGTGACATCAAGGTAGCTCCGGCAGGCCGCCGGCAGCGACTCCACCGTCGGCGAGACGAAGATCGCGTGCACTCCGACTTCAGCCCCGAGCTCGAGGATCTGCGTCAGTCGCGCACGATCGACGGGTGCGTCATTGGTGACCATGATGATCACCGAGATCCGTGTCTTCACATCGGTCTCTTCCGCAGCCCGGTGGACGTCGGTGCCGTACAGCATCGGGTTCCAGGTCTCTTTGAACGGCCCGCGGTGCGCCGGCCCCTTGACCAGGCGCATCACGTAGTCCTCGAGCTGATTGAGCAGCGCGTTCGCGGTCGGAGCACTGTCGGCAAGCGGCAGATCCTTGAAGGGACTCGTCTCACTCGAGGTGTGCGGCAGCCACTTGAGCCATTCGAGCTCCTCGACCCAATCGGAATCCGCGAAAGCCACCGCCACGACGTCATTCGGCGCGTGCAGCCCGAATACCTGCACCGCGAGTCCACGCACGGCATCCGCTGCCACGGCATCCGGCCCCGCGACCCCGATGGAACCGCTCGCAGGCAGCGTCTCCAGCACGGGCACTTCGTGCACCAGCCGGTAGCGCTCCTTCAAACGATCGACGCGCTCGATGTACTCGGGCAGGCCGTCCAGCGATTCGGACTCGCGGATCGCGTTGCGCGACACCGCGGTCGAGACCCCCAGTCGCAGAGCGAGGAAGTTCCAATGCTCAGGACGCCGCGTCCACAGCATCGGGCCAAGACGCATCGCATGATCGAACACCTCGACGACGGGAGGCACCTCTTTGTTCCTGGCGCTCTCCTCACGAGGCTTCTCGTGGAAGAAGACCTCTTCCAGATGCTCGAACTGCCGCTCGAACAACTGCAGTTCATGATTACGCTTGTTCTTCATCTGCACGCGCTGGTTGATGAAGTTACCCAACGCCATGAGCGGCGTCATGATGATCAGCAGGAGCGCGCGTGGGCGCTCTGTGATGAGGTAGATCGACAGCGCCATGATGATGGGGGCGACGAGCATCGTCCACGGGAACAGACGCATGAGCGTCTCTGTCGGCATCCGCGGTGGCGTGTGCTGGATGCCGGGATAACGTTCCTCCACGCGCGGGCTGCGGTTGAACCGCAACCCACCGCCGCGTTCAAGAACCGGGTGGTCTTCGAACGGGTCGTAGTCGTCGGCGAGGGCGACGACCAGCGTCGAAGCCCCGATGACGAACTGCTGCCCAGGCTCCAGGCGCACGCGTTGCACCTGCTCACCGTCGACGTAGACGCCGTTCGTGGAGTTCAGGTCGACCAGTTCCAGAGAGGTCGAGACCTCAAGACGCGCGTGCTTCTTCGATACCATCGCGTCGGGGAGCACGACGTCGTTGGGTCCGACGCGCCCGATGAACGAATAGCCCTGGGCTACGGGGAACACCTGCCCTTTCATCGGCCCATCGATCGCACGCAGGAAAGCCACGATCTTGCGGTCTTCGGCGGACTGGCCCTGGTCGCGCTTCACTGGGCGCACGGCGGCGGCGAAGCCGGACCCGATCGGCGCCTCGCCGATCGGAATGTCAGGTTGCAGAAGCTCCAGGTGCTCGCCGGTCGGCGGAGCGACGGCGAGAGTGAGGACATCGTTCGGATCGACGAAGATCGACCGTGCAGGATCTGCGGCAGCGATATGCCGCGCGACATCTCCGGTCGTGGCCGTCGAGTCAGCGACGACAGCGATGTCCACAGGGTCGCCGCTCGGGCGATGCAGAGTGAGCTTAACCTTCATTCATCTCTTCCCTCTGTTCACCATTCGTGAACGTCATACCGTGCCGATCGCCATCGTGCGGTCACCGAATCGCACCACGTCACCCGGCGCGGCGATGAGCGCCGCGCCGGAGGGCACCTGCGTCTCGACTCCACCGCGCAGGATGAACGTGCCGTTGGTCGATCCCAGGTCCTGGACCTCGATGCCCGATGCCGACCGGCGAATCGCGAAGTGTGTCTTCGAGACCGATCGGGTGTCATCGGACACGGCTACGCGCTGCGCAGCACCGAAGCTCCCGGTCTCGTCGGGATTGCGCCCGAAGATCATCGGCTCGGCGAACACGTACGTGTCGCCGGAGTCGAGGGCAAGTCGTACGGCAGGTTCCGGGGCGGCCGCGGGAGGCGTCTGCGGGGCGGGAGCGGGAGGCTCCGGGGCGGGCGCGGAAGGTGTTCGCGGGGCGGAGCCGGACGCGATTTCGGGCGGCACGCCGAGCACGACGCGATGATCCTCAGGTGCGCGCGGCGGAAGCCCTGTGGCAAGAAGCGGCGCCTGGCCCGATCTGTCGGCACGATAACCGCCGACGACCGCGGCGCCTTCCTTCTCGACCGCCGTCACCGTACTCGCAGGACCCAGGTGTTTCGCGACGATCCCGACGGAGTCATCGCGGCCAGCACGCCTCGACTTGGCAACGCCCAGTACCCCGGCACTGACGCTGTGCGCCGGTCGGTACTCGGGCTCCGCTCCGCTGCTCTCGGCTGTCGCGAGCGAGGGCAGATCGCGGGTCTGAGGTGCGATCTCGACCTTCACGACCTTTCGTGCGATGCGCATGCGCTTTCCGTCGTAGGGGTCGAGCCCCTTCTTCACGTCGATCAGCCAGACCTGGGTGGCATGATCATGCCACGCGCGTCCCCGCTGCTCGGAATCGCCCAGCGCCGAGAAGAACATCAGCGTCGGTCCGATCACGGGCACGATGTTCGAAGCGCCGACGATCAGAGTGCGCAGAACGATCCGCCAGAACCCCGGCTTCGCAAGTCGCACCACGTTGATGCTGCGTATGCCGGTGATGGCTTTGCCGATCGTGACGCCCACTCGCCCTTGGAAAACGCCCTGCACGATCAACAGCGCGAGGGTGAGCAGTGCAGTGATGCCCGCGATGAGCACAGCGACGAAGAAATTCGGATGCGCCACGAGCCCGTACAGGGTGATCTCCGACCGAGCGAACATGAGCAGTAGAGGGACGCTGAAAGCCCAGTAGGGGATCTGCACGATCAGATAGATGACGACGTCGATCGTCACGGCGAGGAACCGTCGCCCGTAAGGGGCGCGAATCAAACCGAGCGCGGCGGCGTACGCGGGATCGGGCCGCCCGGCCGCGTCCAGCCCCTCGATCTCTTCGTCAGCGTCATCCACTTCCCAGATCGTCGTCACGTGCCCACCTCCTCCGGCTGCGGCAGACTCGTTCTGCCGTACCCTGCAACGTTACCGATACTGGCTCGATGTCTGAACTGAACGCATGGGCACTCCTCCCCGGAGCCGGTGCGCTCGGACGTGACAGGATCGAGGGATGCCGAACGACGAACCGCTCTCGATCGTGCTCACCGATGGACGCACCGCCCACGTCATCCCGCATGCTGACGGATGGCTTCTCGAGGTCGGTGGCGTGCAGCAATCGCACATCGCCGAGCCCGGTCGTCCCCTCTCACTCGCATACGCACGCTGGATGATGGCGGCTCTCGACAGCCGAGATCACCGCCGCGTCGCTCAGCTCGGCGGTGGTCTGCTGATGCTGGCGCGCGCGATCGCGGGGCGATGGCCGGATGCTGTGCAGGTCGTCCTCGAGTCCGAGCCTGCGCTCGTGTCACTCGTTCGCTCACACTTTCCGCCACCCGCCGGCGTCACGATGATCGAGGGCGACGCGCGCGTCTGGCTCGCTCAGGCGGCGTCCGGCTCGCAGGAGGCGATCCTCATCGATGTGTTCCACAACGGACGAGTCCCCCCCGCGTTCTCGTCGGTCGAGCTCGCTGATGGCGCGCGACGAGTCTTGACTGATGAGGGGATGCTCGTCGTCAATTCCGTGGCGGGACCGGAGCTGGAATTCACTCGCCGTCAGCTCGCCACCTTGCAGAGCGTCTTCCCCCATGTCGTCATGATCGTGCAGGGCTCGTCCCTCGGAGGTCTGCGTTTCGGCAACGCCTGTCTCATCGCCAGCGGTGCAGAGATCGACGCCGGCAGCATCCGCGAGCACCTGCGAGGCGACTCGTCGAAGGGCGCGCTGGTGACCGACGTCGCCTCGATCATCGATGGCGCGACGCCGATCAGCGAAACCGAGGGACTATGGTCTCCGGAGCCGACGCTGCCTGATGTGTCGTCCTCGGTTGAGATGCTCGAAGGGATGCGGCACGCACTCCTGGGCCTCCTGCCGAAACGTGGCTAGGGCGGGCCAGGTCGCAATATCTGCCGTTCTGAGCGCCCCATAGCGGCGTTAAGTGCGACCTGAACGCCCTCTGCGGAAGATCTAGTCGCCGGGCGGCGCCAGCGCCGGGTCACCGGAGACGGATGCCGCCGGCTCCCCGAGCTTCACCACGATGACGCCGGCGAGCACCAGCACCGCGCCGAGACCCTGCAGAAGGTTCGGCAGCTGCCCGAGCAGCAGCCAGCCGAACAGCATGGCTGCGATCACTTCGGCGAGCGCGATGAATGACGCAAGACGTGAACCGAGCAGACGGGTCGACGCGATTCCGAGCACATAGGCGAGGGCGGTCGCGATGAGGCCGATCGCGAGGACCGGAACGAACCACGGCACGGTTCCGAAGCGGTAGACGACGTCGTCAGTGTTCCAGACCATCGGCAGAATGCCGATGAGGCCGGCGATCGTGAGACCGACAGCGCCGACGAGAAGGCCGGCTCCGGCGAGCGCGATGGGCGGCAGCCCGGTATCGCTCTTGGCCGACAGCACGAAGTACGCCGCAGCTCCCACCATCGCACCGAATGCCCACAGCACGCCCGAAATCGGGGCACTGCCGCCGGCGAGCACATCGAGCATGAGCACGAGTCCGACGAGCGCGACACCCGCCCCCACGATGCTGCGCCCAGTGGGCTTCTCCCCGCGGCGCACCCACAGCCAGAGCACCACGGCGATCGGTGCGGTGTACTCGATGAGCAGCGCGAGCCCGACGTCCATGACAGCGACGGCCTGGAAGTAGAAGAGCTGCGTCGCGGTAACGGCCAGCAGTCCGTACGCGGTGATGATCCACATGTTGCGACGCAGCAGCACCCACTTGCCGCGGAGTGCGATGAGCGTCGGCACAAGCAGCACGAGGGCCGCGACCCAGATCCGTACGGTGACGGCGGCACCAGGGGTCCAGCCCGCGTCGATCAGACCACGCGCCCATGCCCCCGACATGCCGAACGACAGCGCGGCGGCGATCGCGAGCGGCATTCCGAGCCGCAGGCCGGAGCGCGCTCTGGCGCCATCTGAGAGAGCATCCATCATCACTGACAGTAACGCTCATCCGCCGGGTCTGCGCCGGCGAGGGCGGGGCCGACGGTACAGTCTCTGTCTAAGGCATTCACTCGCCTCGGAGAGGACAACGATGGTCACCGGCGCAGCTCCTGATCAGAACCCCGGCAGCGAGAGACAGCCACGCACCGGCCCGACCCCGCCGATGGCGGACCTGACCAGCAGACCGGAGCCCTCTCCCGGTCCACTCACCAAGCCAGCGCCCGTCATCCGTCCTCCGCGCAGGCGCGCGAGATGGCTCGCGCCGCTCATCATCGTCGTCGTGCTCGCCGCTGCCGGTGGCGCGGTCGTGTTCTGGCAGCTTTCGCAGACCGGGCTCGGATGACCTCCTGGTCCAGCGCCGCGATCGCCATGCTCGAGGCCGATGCCAATCGCAGTGCAGACACGCATCTGCATGTCTTCCCGCTTCCCGCCGAGTGGGGCATCGATCTGTATCTGAAAGACGAATCGGTGCATCCGACCGGTTCGCTCAAGCATCGCCTCGCACGTTCGCTCGTTCTGTACGGACTGGTCAACGGGCGGATCAACGAGTACACGACGCTCGTTGAAGCCTCGAGCGGATCGACCGCCGTCTCAGAAGCGTATTTCGCGCGGATGCTGGGACTGGACTTCATCACGGTCGTGCCCCGCTCCACCAGCCCTGAGAAGATCGAGCTCATCGAGTTCTACGGCGGCCGCTGCCACTACGTCGACAGCGGACCGGAGATGTACAGCGAGGCCCAGCGGCTCGCGACCGAGTGCGGCGGACACTACCTCGACCAGTTCACCTACGCGGAGCGCGCGACGGACTGGCGCGGCAACAACAACATTGCCGAGAGCGTGTTCAGCCAGCTCGAGCGGGAGAAGCATCCGATTCCTGCGTGGATCGTCGTGGGAGCCGGGACCGGCGGCACCAGCGCCACCTTCGGGCGGTATGTGCGCTACCGGCAGCATCCGACCCGCGTCGCCGTCGTCGACCCGGAGGGGTCGGCGTTCTATGGCGGCTGGTCGACGGGATCATCCGACTATACGACCGGCGTCCCGAGCCGGATCGAGGGCATCGGCAGGCCACGCGTCGAGCCGTCGTTCGTGCCGAGCGTGATCGACGAGATGCTTCCGATCCCGGATGCCGCGTCGATCGCCGCCATCCGCCTGCTGAAGGAGCGCACGCTGCACTGGGCGGGCGGATCGACCGGCACGAATCTCGTCGGCGCGTTCCAGCTCATCGCGCGGATGCGCGCTTCCGGAGAGCAGGGCAGCGTTGTGACGCTCATCTGCGATGGGGGCGCCCGCTACGCGGGAACGTACTACTCCGATGAATGGGTCGCCGATCAGGGCATGGACCTCGAGCCGCACCGCGCGCAGCTGGACCGGTTCCTCGAGTCCGGCACCTGGTAGCCACGAAGGCGCCGGGCTACGCTTCAGGCATGACCACTCTGATCCTCACTGTCGCCGGATCCGATCGCCCTGGCCTTGTCGCGGCCGTCGCCGATGTCGTCGATGCACACGGCGGAAACTGGGAGAGCAGTCAGCTCGCCGAGCTCGCCGGAGTCTTCGCCGGAGTCATCCAGGTCGAGGTTGCCCCTGAGCACGAGGGCGAACTGCAGAGCGCGCTGCGCGGCCTGGACGGACTGCTGAGCGTCTCCATCCACACAGGGGCGGATGCTTCAGATGCTGCCGAGCGGCCGATCACGCTGCAGATCCTCGGAAACGACCGGCCTGGCATCGTGCGCGAGGTCTCAGCGGTGCTGCACGCTCATGAGCTCAGCATCCAGGACATGACGACCGAGACGCGGGATGCCGCGATGGCCGGCGGCCGCCTGTTCGAGGCGTCGGTGGCGGCGACAGTGCCCGCGTCTGCTGATCTTGCCGTGCTGCGCGCCGACCTGGAGCGGCTCACGGCCGAGCTCCAGGTCGACATCACGCTGGGTTGAGCCCGGAACTCCGCCGAGACCCCCGGTTGCTACCGAGACCCCGGGTTGCAGGCGTGAAAAACCCGGGGTCTCGACGAGGGCCCGGGGTCTCGGCGGAAGAGAGTCAGACCAGGCGGGACTTCGGCGACACGGAGTAGGTGTGCTCCGCATCGTGGTTGACGACATCTCCCAGGGCGGTGTCGATTGCCTGGAGAGTCTCCGGCGCGAGCGTCACGCCGGACGCCTTGACCGTGTCTGCCAGCTGCTCAGGACGGGATGCACCCACGAGAGCTGCCGCGACATTCGGGTTCTGCAGCACCCAGGCGATCGCGAGCTGCGGCATCGTGAGTCCAGCGTCCGCGGCGATCGGCTTCAGGCGCTGGACGGCGGTGAGAATATCGTCCTCGAGCAGTCGCTTGATGAAGTCCGCTCCGCTGTGTGGGTCGGTCGCGCGCGAGCCGGCCGGCACGGGCTGACCGGGGAGGTACTTGCCGCTGAGCACGCCCTGCGCCATCGGCGACCAGACGATCTGCGAGATGCCGAGTTCTTCGGATGCGGGAACGACCTTACCCTCGATCACGCGGTGCAACATCGAGTACTGCGGCTGGTTCGAGATGAGCTGCACGCCGAGCTGCGTGGCCAGGGCGTGTCCTTCGCGCAGCTGCTCTGCGGTCCACTCGCTCACGCCGATGTAGAGCGCCTTGCCCTGACGCACAACGTCGGCGAACGCCTGGAACGTCTCCTCCAGCGGGGTCTCGTAGTCGAAGCGGTGCGCCTGGTACAGGTCGACGTAGTCGGTACCGAGGCGCTGCAGCGAACCATTGATCGACTCGAAGATGTGCTTACGGCTGAGGCCGGTGTCGTTCGGGCCCATGGGTCCGGTCGGGAAGTAGACCTTTGTGAAGATCTCCAGGCCCTCACGGCGCTGGCCGGTCAGAGCCTTGCCGAGGATGACCTCCGCGGCCGTGTTGGCATAGGTGTCGGCGGTGTCGAAGGTCGTGATTCCGGCGTCGAGGGCGGCGTGCACCGTCTTCACCGCCGCGTCATCTTCAACCTGCGAAGCGTGAGTGACCCAGTTGCCGTAGGTGATCTCTGAGACCTTGAGGCCGCTGTTTCCGAGATAGCGATAGTTGACCATGACTACACGCTACGGCCATCCGGATCAGGCACTGACCGATTTGCGAAGATCGGCGCGGGTCGCGGGTGCGGATGGCGCAGGTTCGGATGCCGCGGGATCCGCAGCCGTGACAATCGATGCCCTCTCGCGGAATCCCTCAGCGGTCACCCGGTCAAGATCGACCTGCTTGCGGATCGCATGGGCCTTCTCGTACAGCGAAGGGGCACCGTAGCTCGTGAGCACCTTCACCAGCACCGGCAGCAGCTCGATCATGAAGAACAGCGCGGCGATCAGCCAGTGCGCCCAGAGGATCGTCGGCTCCTTCTCGGAGAGCCGGTTCAGCCCACTGATCTGGCTGAGCAATCCGACCGCACCGGCATTGCCCTGCGCCACCGAATCGGCTCGCGCGTTGTAAGCGGCGAGCGCCTGGTCATAGCTGTCGCGCGCTGCGGGCAGCTTCGACGTCGCCTCCTCACGGTTGCGCGTCTCGGAGCTCGCCGTGCTCTCCTTCGCGGTGGTTCCCGCGCTCTCGAGGTCGGCGTTGGCGTCGCGCAGCTGAGCGGCAAGCGCGTCGTAGGTCTGCTGCGCCTGTCCGAGCTGTGCCTCTGCGGCATCCGAACTCGCACCCTCGCCGTTCACTCCCGTGCAGCCGGGGACTGTTCCGGCACCCTCACCGGTCAACTCGCACTGGTACAGCGCACGCGCCTGATCGATGACGGCCTGCTGCTCCGTCATCTTGGCGGTGAGGTCATCGACGGTCGCCTGTGCCGCCGACTCGCTCGCAGAGGATGAATCGGTGCCTGCGACGATTCCCGTCGCCGCCTGGTTCTCCAGTGCCGACACCCGGTCGGTCGCCTCATCGAGAGCGATCCTCTCCGGTCCGCTCTCGAGTGCTTCCTGATCGGACTGGGCCTGGACGATGTTGGTCGCCGCGACCTCACGACTGATGTCGTTGTGGAAGACCTGCAGCACGAGCGGCTCGGCGACGACGAAGCCGATGATCATCGCCATGATCACTCGCGGCAGCGCGAGGCCGAGCAGCTTCAGGATGCTCCGCGTCGACGTCATGGTCGAGGTGAGGAAGCGGTCAAGATTGAAGATGACCAGCGCCCACACGATCGCGAGCGGCACTGCCAGCCAGATGGCAGCCTGCACTCCGGTCGTGAGCGCGAAGAGCATCGAGATCGCCGAGACCAGCGCGGTGCCGGCGAGGACGAAGAACATCTGCACGAACCGGGGCGTCTCGCCGGGGACGCGGTCGAGGATCTCGCCGTCGGCTCCGCCGAGGATCGCGAGGGTGCGCAGGCGAGAGCCGGGGGTGCGTTCCCGACGCGTGCGCTTCTCCTCAACAGGCGCGGATGCTTCAACCGGCGCAGCGACAGGCACCTCAGCATCCTCGGTCAAGGACGTGCCCACGAATGGATCGGTGACCTCCGGGGTCCCGGTCGGCTCGTAATCGCGCAGGAAGTCGAGATCGTCGTCATCGCCCGCGGAGTCGCTGTCGATGACGATCCGTCCCTGCGAGTCGAATCGCCCTGGTCGGTGAGCAGAATAAGGCATTCGAACAACTTACGAAAGAGCGCCTGTGGAAAGGTTGGAAGATCCCTGCGAACTGCTCACAGGAACGTCCGCTCAGGCGAAGGCTTCGGCTGCCGCTTCGTCTTCGGTGGTGGCCACGAGCTGACCGCAGGCGCCGTCGATCTCCTTGCCACGGGTATCGCGCAGGGTCGTCGGGATACCGGCATCGTTCAAGCGACGCACGAACTCGTTGGTGACCTCGCGAGTGGATGCCGTCCACACCGATTCCGGCGTCGGGTTCAGCGGGATCGGGTTCACGTGCACCCAGCCGCGACCGCGCTGGTTGAGCTTCTCCGCCAGCAGGTCGGCACGCCAGGCGTGGTCGTTCATGTCCTTGATGAGCGCGTACTCGATCGAGACGCGGCGGCCGGTCTTCTCGTAATAGTTGTAGGCGGCATCGAGTGCCTCGTCGACCTTCCAGCGCGAGTTCACCGGAATGAGCTCGTCGCGCAGGGTGTCATCCGGCGCGTGTAGTGACAGGGCGAAGGTGACCGGGATGTTCTCTTCGGCGAGCTTGCGGATCGCAGGCACCAGACCAACGGTCGAGACGGTGATCCCGCGGGCGCTCATGCCGAGGCCATCGGGCTGCTGTGCGACCATGATGCGCACGGCATCCATCACGCGCTTGTAGTTGGCGAGCGGCTCGCCCATCCCCATGAAGACGATGTTGCTCACGCGCTCCATCGAGTGGTCGTCGGCCTTCTTGCCGCCGAGACCCCCCTCGGCGATGAGCCGGTTGGCACGCACGATCTGCTCGATGATCTCAGCCGTCGACATGTTGCGGGTGAGCCCCGCCTGGCCGGTCGCGCAGAATGGGCAGTTCATGCCGCATCCGGCCTGGCTCGACACGCACAGCGTGATGCGCCCCGGGTAGCGCATGAGCACCGACTCGACCAGCGCGCCGTCGTGCAGGCGCCACAGGAACTTGATCGTGTCGCCCTTGTCGGTCTCGAGCCTGCGCACCTCGGTGAGCAGCGGCGGGAGCATCCCGGCGACGAGCTCGTCGCGCTGAGCTGCGGGGAGGTCGGTCATCTCGGCGGGGTCGGACGTGTAGTGCGTGAAATAGTGGGTGGCCAGTTGCTTCGCGCGGAAACCGGGCAGGCCGAGCTCCTTGACCTTCTCGATGCGCTCGGCCGGCGTCATGTCGGCGAGGTGCACGGGAGGCTTGCCGCGCTTCGGGCTCGCAAACTGCAGCAGCGGGCGCCCTTCGGCATCCTTCTTCTGCGTCCAGCCCTCGGTGCGCGGGCGCGTCTGGCGCACACCCGTGTTCGCAGGGCGCGCAGGAGAAGTCTCGGTCATGCTTCCAGGGTACGGGTCTACGGGTGAGAAGAGGCTGGGTCGCCCCCTGCCGCTGGCGCCGTCGACCCGCACACCACCAGCGCATCGCCCTCACCACCACGGCCGAGCGTCCCCCTCTTGTCCCGCTGACCTCTCACGACGAATGGAGCCGGCGGCAACGGCATGATTGATCCATGATCGATCTTGCGCCGTGGGCGTGGCTGCTGCTCGGCCTCGCGGCGCTGTTCGTCGGGCTCGCCAAGACCGCGATCCCCGGCGGTGGCATCCTGCCTGTCGCGATCTTCGCCGCTGTTCTGCCCGCGCGCACCTCGACAGCGGCGCTTCTACTGCTGCTGATCGTCGGCGATGCCTTCGCGCTAATCGCCTATCGACGCCACGCGCACTGGCCGACGCTCCTGCGACTCGCGCCCGCGGTGGTGGCGGGGCTTCTCATCGGCTTCGCGTTCCTCGCGCTCGGCGATGATCAGGTCGTGCGCCGCGCGATCGGCGTCATCCTGCTGGCCATGATCGCGGTGACGCTGTGGCGCAGATCGAGGCGGGGAAGAGCGGATGCCGCGTCCGCAGAACACGGAATCATCGCGGCATCCACCTATGGCTCTCTCGCCGGGTTCACGACCATGGTCGCCAATGCGGCGGGGCCGGTCATGTCGATGTATTTCCTCGCCAAGCGCACGCCGGTGCAGGTGTTCCTCGGGACGTCCGCGTGGTTCTTCGCGATCGTCAACGTCGCCAAGGTGCCGTTCCTCGCCGGAATCGGACTCTTCGACACCCAGACCCTGCTGATGGATGCCGTGTTCGTTCCGCTCGTCATCGTCGGCGCCTTCGCAGGGCTCTGGCTCGCGCGACGCATGAAGCAGCAGGTGTTCGACCGCATCGTGATCGTGCTGACGATCATCGGTGCGATCTACCTGCTGTTCTGACCAGACTCTTCACAAGCCTGCAAAACCACGCCGAAACATCGGCGACCCGTCGCCGGCTCGGCGTGGTTTTGCAGGCTCGAGAAAGCGGGGGCCTAATCGAGGAAGATGTCGGGGAACAGGCGGTCATCCGGGGTGCCGGGGACTGCCGCGTACTTCGAAAAGTCCGTGACGCCGTCGGCCTCGAGGACTTCCTCGACGATGAGCGTCTGTCCGGTGTAGCCGCTCGCCTGCTTCGTGAGCACGGCGTATGCAGCATCCGCGTAGATATCCGGCGTGCGGCTGGCTGCCATGACCTGGTCTCCGCCGAGGAGGTTCTGCACCGCAGCCGTTGCGATCGTCGTGCGCGGCCACAGGGTGTTCGCGGCGATGCCGTCGGCGGCGAACTCGGCGGCGAGGCCGAGAGTGGCCATGGTCATGCCGAACTTCGCAAGCGAGTATCCGGTGTGCGCGCCGAGCCACTTCGGGGTGGGGTTCAGCGGCGGCGAGAGCGAGAGGATGTGCGGGTTCGCTGCCTCGCGCAGCTGCGGGATCGCCGCCCGCGAGAGCATGAACGTACCGCGGACGTTGACGTCCTGCATGAGGTCGTACTTCTTGGCGCCGAGGTCGAGCGAGCGCGACAGGTCGATGACACTGGCGTTGTTGATGACGATGTCGATGCCGCCGAACTCGCCCTGCGTCTTCATGACGGCACCGGTGATGTCGTCATCGTCGCGCACGTCGCCGACGATGGGCAGCGCCTGGCCACCGGCTGCACGGATCTGCTCCGCGGCCGTGTGGATCGTACCCTCGAGCTTCGGATGCGGGGTGTCGGTCTTCGCGAGCATCGCGATGTTCGCGCCGTCCGCTGCAGCCCGCAGCGCGATCGCGAGGCCGATGCCGCGGCTGCCGCCCGACATCAGGATGGTCTTTCCGGCGAGGTTGGTCATTCGTGCTCCTTACGTTGTGGTGTGCGTTCGGGTCGCGATTTGTGCCGCTTTTGCACGCTCAGAGCGGCACAGATTGCGACCTGAACGACGGGTCGGTGCGCGCCGTTACTTCGGCGCCATGCGGATGGCGCCGTCGAGGCGGATCGTCTCGCCGTTCAGGTAGCCGTTCTCGACGATGCTCTGAACCAGCGCGGCGTACTCGGTGGGCCTACCGAGACGCGCGGGGTACGGCACCTGCTGACCGAGAGAGGCCTGCGCAGCCTCCGGGAGGCCGGTGAGCATCGGGGTCTCCATGATTCCTGGAGCGATCGTGCACACCCGGATGCCGTAACGCGCAAGCTCTCGCGCGATCGGCAGGGTCATGGCGTGCACGCCGCCCTTCGACGCGGAGTACGCGGGTTGCCCGATCTGTCCGTCGAATGCCGCAACGGATGCCGTGCTGATGATCACACCGCGGTCGCCACTTTCAGTCTGCGCATTCTTCGCGATGATGGCGGATGCCTGGGAGATGACGTTGAACGTGCCGACGAGGTTGATGCGGACGATGCGTTCGAAGTCCGCGAGCACTGCCGGGTTTCCGTCGCGGTCGAGGACCTTGGCGGGCGGGGCGATGCCAGCGCAGTTGACGACGATGCGCAGCGGCACTCTCTCGTTCGCGGCGGCGACAGCGGCCGCAGCATCCTCGGGGCTGGTGACGTCGCCCTGGGCGAACGTGCCACCGAGTTCAGCGGCCATCGCAGCGCCCGCAGACGACGGAAGGTCGAGCAGAGTGATGTGTGCGCCAGCCGCGGCGAGTGCACGGGCAGTGGCCAGGCCGAGGCCAGAGGCGCCACCGGTGATCAGAGCGCCGGATCCTTGGATCTGCATAAGTTCTCCTTCGAACGGTTCTGCAACTCAGTCTCAGCATACGCGGGCTTCAGTTCCACCACTGGTGCAGATGGATCACGAGGTGTTGGCTGGAGCTATGGAACTGCGTCGCAAGCGAGCCTACGACACCGCTGAACCCGACGATGGTTTCCGCGTTCTAGTCGACCGACTGTGGCCCCGAGGCGTCTCGAAGGATCGCGCCCAGATCGATCTGTGGGCGAAGGGCGTCGCGCCGAGCCCCGAGTTGCGCAAGGCCTGGCACGCAGCATCCGGCGACGAATGGGACGTCTGCGTCAGTCGCTATCGAGCCGAACTCGCTGGCGAATCCGTCGCGGCACTCGAAGAGCTCGCGGCAGAGGCGAAGGAGCATCCGGTCGTCACGCTCATCTACGCCTTGCATGACGAGGAGCACACGCACGCGATCGTGCTCGAAGAGGCCCTCCGCGAGTTGCTGTGACCTCGCCCCCCACTGCACAACTCTGAACGGAGCATCACATGGCCCACCCGATGATGTTCAGAGACGATGACCCGCTACTCGCGCGGGTTCGCACCATCGCTCTCGCGCTGCCCGAGGCCGCGGAGAAGATCAGCCACGGACGCCCGACGTTCTTCACGCAGAAGGTGTTCTGCCACTTCGGCGGCTCGATGCGGCGGGACGGCGAGTGGATCGCCCACGACGCGGCGATGACGGTGCGCCCTGACCCTGCGGATGAACCCGCCCTGCGTCAAGACCCCCGGTTCTGGGTCCCCGCTTATCTCGGCCCCTCCGGTTGGCTCGGCATCGACCTCGACGGTGATACCGACTGGCAGGAGATCGCCGAGCTCATCGATGCCTCCTACCGCGTGACGGCACCGCGCCGGCTCGTGCAGGAACTGGACGGGGGCTGATCGGGTTGTTATTCCGGTCCGAGGATGAAGTTCCACGAGCCGGTCATCACGGCAGAGGTCACCGCGACCGCCGAGATCAGCGCGCCGACGAGCAGGAGAGCCCACTCCCTGCTGCCGAACTTCGATTCGCGCGCCCACGTGCGCGAGACCGGCGCTCCGAAGCCACGGGCTTCCATCGCGGTCGCGAGCTTCGCACCTCGGCGGATCGACAGAACGAGCAGCGCGAACACCATTCCCGCGAAACGGCGCACGCGCCCGCGATCGGCGACCCCGCGCGCGCGTCGTGCGAGCTCGAGCGCGCGCCAGTCATCGATGAACAGCCCCACCATGCGCAGTCCCGCGAGCGCGCCGAGAACGAACCGGGCCGGCAGCTTCACGATCTGCGCGAGTCCGTCGGCAAGATCGGTGGGATCGACCGTGATGAACAGAACGACTGAAGGAAGCGCGATCGCGAGCACGCGGAACATCGTCGCCAGCGCCAGCGTCAGAGACCCCTCGCTCACTCTCACGACGAACCACTCGAAGTAGATCGCACCGCTCGCTTCTCCGTACAGCGCGATCGTGACGCCGGTCAGCGGTGCCGCGATCCACACCGGCCAGGTGCGACGCCAGAACTCCCGCCAGCCGACGCCGGCGAACAGGAAGAGCACGCACTCCAACCCCAGAGCCACCGCCGCCGAGACGACGTCCAGCGTCAGGATCAGCGGGATCGCGATCAGCGCGCTGACGCCGAGTTTCGCGACAGGGTTGATCTTGGCAACCACTCCGTTGCGCGCAGGGCTATCCAGAAGGGTCATCGGCCGATCTCGAATCGTTCGGCATGCAGCGCCTCGACGACGCCGGGGTCATGGGTCACGGTCACGATTGCCGTGCCATCGTCACGCAACGCCGCCAGCATGGCCATGAGCTCGGCCCATGTGCGAGCGTCCTGCCCGAAGGTCGGCTCGTCGAGAACGAGCATCCGAGGTTTCGTGGCCAGCGCCGCCGCGACGGTCAGTCGCCGCTTCTCGCCACCCGACAGCGTGTATGGATTCGCGCGCGCGAGACGATCGAGGCGCAGACGGAAAAGGAGCTCTTCGATGCGCCCTTCTATCTCCGCCTCACCCAGGCCGAGCGCGCGCGGACCGACGGCGAGCTCGTCACGCACGGTCTTCGAGAGCAGCTGATGCTCCGGCTCCTGGAACACCATCCCGATCCTGGTCAGCAGTCGGCGGGACGACCAGGCGATCGGCGTCGGCCCTGCGCCATCCGCCAGAGCGGGCTCGGCGACGACACTCCCCGCGGCCGGGGGCAGGAGACCGGCCAGCGTGAGCGCCAACGTCGACTTTCCCGCTCCGTTCGGCCCGGTGACGGCCAGGGCCGCTCCGGCGCGCACCTGCAATGAGATGCCGGCTGTCACCGGCCGATCCTTCACGCGGGCCACGGCCAGATCATCTGTGGTCATCAAGGTCTCGCCGACGGCGCGAGGCGCAGATGGCAGGGCAGGCGGATGCCCGGGAACCCAGACCCCCGCGGCGGCCAGCTCCGCACCGCGGCTGCCCAGCACGGCATCCGGTGTCCCATCGGCAACCACTCCTCCGTCTCCGACGACGATCACTCGCGTGATCAGCGGCAGCCAAACATCGAGTCGATGCTCGACGACGATAAGCGTCGCCGGTCGGGCCTCCAGCATCCGCCGGACAGCATCGCGGACCTCCACGACGCCCTCCGGGTCAAGGTTGGCTGTCGGCTCATCCAGCAGCACGAGCCCCGGCCGCATCGCGAGGATGCCGGCGAGCGCCAGCCGCTGCTTCTGTCCTCCCGACAGCGCCTTGGTCGACCGATCCAGTGGCACGTCGAGCCCGACTGCGTCGAGCGCGGCTCGCGCCCGCGACCAGATCTGTTCGCGTGGGATGCCGAGGTTCTCGCAGCCGAACGCAACGTCATCACCGACGCGAGCGAGGATGACCTGCGAGTCCGGATCCTGCAGCACTAGCCCTGACCGCCCGCGGGTGGCGGCGGCGGGCTCCGAGTCGACGAGCAGCCCTCCCGCGCTCTCGCCCTCCTCATCTCCGCCGAGCACCCCCGCGAGACCGTGCAGCAGGGTCGACTTGCCGGCCCCGGATGCTCCCAGGACGAGCACGCGCTCTCCGGGCTCGATCCGGAACGTGACGTCGCGGAGCGCCCACGCAACGCGGCTGGCATGCCGCCAGCCCCAGCCGCGCGCCTCGACCGCCGCGGGACCGTTCTTGTCTGTCATGTCAGACGCGCGCCCGTACCTCTCGCCCGGATCCGAAACGATCCAGGGCCCCCGTCGCCGCGATACCGCGCGCCAGCGCCCAGCCGAGAGCTCCGGCCAGCACCGCGCCGGAGACGACCGTGCTGATCAGGTAGATGGCGGTGAAGGTGATGTCGGCCCCAGCAAACCACAGAATCAGGTTGTTGATGCCGCCGAGGAGGGCGGAGCCCGCACCGGCGAGCATTGCGACAGGCAACTTCCAGACGCGGTACGCGAACAGCAGGAAGATCAGTTCGGCGCCGAGGCCCTGCACGAGTCCCGCCTCGATCGTGAGGAACCCGCCCCATTGCGCTCCGGCGAGCGCCGAGACGACGGCGGCGATGGTCTCGACGTAGATCGCCGCCCCCGCCTTGCGGATGATCAAACCGCCCAGCACACCGGCGATCAGCCAGGGCCCGTCAAGGAGCCCCTGCATCCCCGGCAACAGCGGCTCGAGCAGGGCCTTCGGCCCGAGGTAGCCGACGTTCCAGGCAAGGAACAGAAAACCGCAGGCGACTCCGAGAACGCTGGCGACGACGATATCGACGATGCGCCAACGCCAGATCTCAGGACGTCGCAGGCCGGTGCGCGTGATTGCGGGCGTGCGTGTAGACGTGTTCATATTGCTCCTCCCTGCGCTGGCATGACCCAGATCAGGTTCGACGGTCGAAGCGCTTTTCGCTCCCTCTCAGCCCGGCATGCCCGGACTCCCGTGGTTGTGCAGACGATCCTACCCGCACCAGGACCGCTGTGTCCGCTCTCGCTCTGGACGCTCTATTGGGTAGCGTGATCAGGTGACCTCTGAAGACCAGGCCCCGTTGACCGGCGGGACGACTCGACGCGCACTGCGCGCGCACGGCGGTGTGACAGATTCGTCGCGCACGCCGACCTTGCCGTTCAGTGACGCCGCGGATGCTGCTCAGACAGGCGTCCTCGACCTTTCGGACGCGCCGGAGACAGACCAGGATGCTGACGAGATCGTGTTCGAGGACGACCTCGACGTGGACGAGTCGCTCAGGGAATGGGCTGACGAGGAGCGCCCTGCCACGGCCCTCGCCTGGCTGGAAACCGCCGATGTGGAGGAGTCCACACTCCCTGCGGATCTCAATGCCATAACGATGGCCGACCCTGGCCCCGACATCTTCGCCGACGCGAAACTGCGCCCCGCGCTGCTGAGCGGACGGTGGCTGGCCCCGCTGGGAACGCTCTCGGCGCTGGCCATCGCCTACAGCGCGACGACGCTGCTCTGGCCGCTGCACGCAGTGCCTCCCACAGTGGAGGCGGTCGAGTTCACGACCGTTTCCGCGCCGGCCGTCGAGATCGCGTGGCCGGTCGCTGGCAGCGCCGGCGTGAGCATCGCCGGCGTCTCCGCAAGCTCATCGACCGCGGATGCCGCATCGATCGCGAGCATCACGAAGGTCGTCAGCACTCTGATGGTGCTTGACCGCATGCCGTTGCAGGTCGGCGAGCAGGGGCCGGAGTTCTCCTTCACCTACCGTGACAGCGTCGACTACTGGGATTACCGCCGCGCGAATCAGTCGGCTCTCGATGTTCCGGTCGACGGAGTGCTCACCGAGTATCAGCTGCTGCAGGGAACGCTGCTGGGCTCCGCCAACAACTACATCGACCGCCTCGCCCGTGACATCTGGGGCTCAGACGCTCAGTTCGCCGAAGCGGCGGCAGTCTGGCTGGCAGAGCGCGGGCTCTCTGACATCACGATCGTCACCCCGTCCGGATTCGATGAGGGCAATGTCGCCACGCCGGCGGCGCTCCTTCGCCTCGGCGAGCGCGCTATGCAGAACCCCGTCTTCGCGGAGATCGTCGGATCGCCCGGGGCCGAGATCCCCGGTGCCGGTTACGTCACGAACACCAACGGAATGCTGGCCGACCCGGGAGTGGTCGGCATCAAGACCGGAACATTGGTCGGTTGGTGTCTTCTGACTGCCAAGGACGTCACCATCGGCGACACCACGGTGCACCTGTACGCCTCGGTCCTGAACCAGACTGACAACGATGAGCGTCTTGCGGTCACCCGCTCCCTGTTCTCCCAGGTCGAGACCGCGCTCGCCGACATCACACCGGCCGTATCGGCCGGGACCGTGGTGGGCGAGGTGAGCACGCTCTGGGGCACGAAGATCGACGTCGTCACTGATGAGGATGCCGCGGTCGTACTGTGGAACGGCGCAACCGCCGACGCCGCTGTCGTGCTCGACCTGGGCGATGAGCGCGCCGAGGGCGACACAGTGGGCACACTCACCGTCGACGGCCCGATCAACACAGCGACCGGAAGTGTCTCGCTGGCCGACGACATCGGTGACCCCAGCCCGTGGTGGCGACTGACTCACCCGATGGATCTTCTCGGCATCAACGAGAAGTAAGCCCTGCACAGGAACGGGCGGGCGGCCAACGCCACCCGCCCGTTCCTGTGTCAGCCGTGAGTTCGTCAGCCTTCGACCGGCGCGTCGTCGGCAGCCTCGGGTGCACCGGAGGCGACCACCGGAACCGCGTCGGTCATCGCTTCTTCTGCGTCGATGTCGGTCGCCGCCTGCTCGAACTGGGACTGGTACAGCCGCCAGTACGCCCCCTGTGCGGCGATGAGCTCATCGTGCGTGCCCTTCTCGACGATGTCACCGTGCTCCATCACGAGGATGAGGTCTGCGTCACGGATCGTCGAGAGCCGATGCGCGATCACGAACGAGGTGCGTCCCTGTCGGAGCGCCGCCATGGCGTGCTGCAGCAGCAGCTCGGTACGCGTGTCGACCGCGCTCGTCGCCTCATCGAGGATCAGGATCGACGGTTTCGACACGAACGCCCTGGCGATCGTGATGAGCTGGCGTTCACCGGCCGACACGTTCGAGGCGTCTTCGTCGAGGACGGTCTCGTAGCCTTCTGGCAGCGAGCGCACGAATCTGTCGACGTAGGTTGCGGTCGCCGCGTCGATGACCTCTTCATCGGTGGCGGTGGCTCGGCCGTAGCGGATGTTCTCGAGGATGGAGCCTGCGAACAGCCACGGGTCCTGCAGCACCATTCCCGTGCGGGAACGCAATTCTGCCCGGGTGACTTCGGCGATGTCCTGACCGTCGATGAGGATGCGGCCAGAGCTCAGCTCGTAGAAGCGCATGACCAGGTTGACCAGGGTGGTCTTGCCCGCACCCGTCGGACCGACGATCGCGACCGTCTGCCCCGGCTGCACCTTGAACGACAGGTCCTTGATCAGCGGATGATCCGGTGTGTACGCGAACGACACATCCTGGAACTCGATGACACCGCGACCGGCGGCATCAGCGTCTGGCAGCGGAGGCGCGTCCTCTGCGTCGGCGTCCTGCTCGTCGGCATCGAGGAAGTCGAACACCCGCTCAGCCGAGGCGGTTCCAGACTGCACGACCGCCGCCATGCCGCCGAGCTCAGACAGCGGCTGCGTGAACTGCTGCGAGTACTGGATGAATGCCTGCACGTCGCCGAGACGCAGTTGGCCGCCGGCGACCATGAGCCCGCCGAGCACAGCGATCCCGACGAAGGTCAGGCTGCCGATGAACGTCATGGCGGGCATGATGACGCCCGACAGGAACTGGGCCTTGAAGCTCGCCTGGTACAGCTCCTCGTTCTCGTCTTTGAAGCTCTCGAGGGCCTCCTGCTCACGACCGAAGACCTTCACCAGCGCGTGACCGGAGAAGGATTCCTCGACACGTGCATTGAGGCGCCCGACCTTGCGCCACTGCGTTCCGAACGCCTTCTGCGAGCGCGGACCGATCACGCCGAAGATGATGCCCATCAGCGGCAGTGCGACCAGAGCCACCAGAGCGAGCTGCCAGGAGATGGAGAACATCATGACCAGCACGCCGATCACGGTCAGCACAGAGGTCAGCGCGCCGGAGAGCGACTGCTGCATCGCCTGCGTGATGTTGTCGATGTCGTTCGTGACGCGCGAGATGAGCTCGCCGCGCTGCACCTTGTCGAAGTACGACAGCGGCAGGCGGTTGATCTTCGCCTCGACGGATTCACGCAGCCGCCACATGGTGCGCACCATGATGACGTTGATGACGTAACCCTGCAGCCAGCTGAGGAGCGCAGCACCCACGTAGATCACCAGCACCGAGATGATGACCCAGCGCAGCCGATCGAAGTCGATGCCCGCACCGACCTGGAAGTGGTCGAAGGCAGCGACCATATTGGCGAAGTCGTCTTGACCCTGCGAGCGCAGCATCTCGACGACCTGCTCCTGCGAGGTTCCGGCAGGAACGCCGTTGTCACCGAGCTGCTTCGAGATGAAACCCTCGTAGATGAGGTTGGTGGCCTCGCCGAGCACCTTCGGCGCAGCGACGGTCAGCACGACTCCGATCGCGCCGAAGAACGACACCAGCACGAACCAGAGCGCCGAAGGCTTGAGCAGACCGATCATTCGAGCGAAGCTCTTGCCGAAGTTGTCGGCCTTGCCGGCGGCAGGGCCATCCCAGCCGCCGCCCTCGAGGCGTGCCGCCTCTGCGAGCTCGGCTTCGTACTGCTCATCGACCGTCAGCGTTGCGGTGGGCCCGACCTCGGCCCCACCGACAGACTCGGGGATCGACGACGATGGTTCAGGCATCGAGGAGCTCATGCGTCCACCCCCAGCTGCGATTCGACGATCTCTCGGTAGGTCTCATTGCTCGCGAGAAGTTCGTCATGTGTTCCGACGCCGACCATCTCTCCTCCTTCGAGGACCACGATGCGATCAGCATCGGTGATTGTGGACACGCGCTGAGCGACGACGATCTTCGTCACGTCAGGCAGCTCTCGCCAGAGTGCCTGCCGCAGTCGCGCGTCTGTCGTCAGGTCGAGTGCCGAGAACGAGTCATCGAAGATGAGGATCTCGGGCTGATGCACCAGGGCTCGCGCAATTGCGAGTCGCTGACGCTGACCGCCGGAGACGTTCGTTCCGCCCTGCGCGATGCGGGTTTCGAGTCCCTCTGGCATAGCCTCGACGAAGTCTCTGCCCTGCGCGATCTCGAGGGCGTGCCAGAGCTCTTCGTCTGTGGCGTCCGACCGACCGTATCGGAGGTTCGACGCGATCGTGCCGGTGAACAGGAACGGACGCTGCGGCACGAGCCCGATGGTCTTCCACAGTGCATCCATGTCGGCTTCGCGCACGTCGACGCCGCCGACGCGTGCTGCGCCACCTGTCACGTCGAACAGGCGCGGAATGAGCGAGATCAGCGTCGTCTTTCCGGCTCCCGTCGATCCGACGATCGCCACCGTCTCGCCGCGCTCGGCTCCGAACGAGATGTTCCGCAGCACGGGCGACTCCGCACCCGGGTAGGTGAACTCGACGTTCTCGAACATCACGGTGCCGGGAAGCGGGAAGTCCGTCGCGCCGTCGACCGGCCGCTCCAGGCTCGATTCGGCATCGAGGACCTCGCCGACGCGCTCTGCGGAGACCGCGGCACGCGGAATCATCATCGCCATGAAGCTCGACATGATGACGCCCATCATGATCTGACCGATGTACTGCATGAACGCGAACAGCGTGCCGACCTCGACATTGCCGTTCTGCACTTCGAGACCGCCGAACCAGATCACGCCGACCACGGTGACGTTGAGGATCAGCATGAACAGCGGGAACAGCAGCACGAACAGCGAACCGATCTTGCGGCCGAGAATCATGAGGTCGGTGTTGGTCTCACGAAATCGTTCTTCTTCGACGCGCTCGCGCACGAACGCACGGACGACGCGCACGCCGGTGAGCTGCTCTCGCATGACGCGGTTGATTGCATCGAGCTTGCCCTGGTTGCGGCGGAACAGCGGCACCATCTGGCCGATGATGATCGCCGCGGCGATGAGCAGAATCGGAACAGAGATGGCGATCAGCCAGCTGAGGCCGACGTCCTGCTGCACGGCCATGATGATGCCGCCGATGGCGAGCAGCGGAGCGGTGACGAACATCGTCGCGCCCATCATCGCCAGCATCTGCACCTGCTGCACATCGTTGGTGTTGCGGGTGATCAGCGAGCCTGCGCCGAACTGCGAGACCTCGCGCTCGGAGAAGGCGCTGACCCGTGCGAATACGTCATTGCGGATATCGCGACCGATGCTCATCGCCGCCTTCGCGGCGAAATACGTCGCGATGATCGCGCAGACAATCTGGCCGAGCGAGACGACCAGCATCCAGGCGCCGGTGCGCCAGATGTAGCCGGTGTCGGCCGTCGCGACGCCCTGGTTGATGATGTCGGCGTTCAGCCGAGGAAGGTAGAGCGTAGCCAGCGCACTGGCGAACTGGAAGACGAGCACGCCCACCAGCAACGGCCAGTATCTGGACAGATAGCGGAAGAGAAGCTTGCCAAGCATGAGGAGTCCTTTTGGGGAGCGGGCCGAAGTGGGCCACCAGATAGCGTGCCACGCCCCACCGACATTGCACATCCCCCGAATGGACTAATCCGCTCACGGCGAACGATCCGCAGATGAGATCAGATTTTTCACCCCGGTGCAGAAATCACCCTCGGTCGAAGAGCGGCCGCTCTGGAACGAACGCACGGGCTCCCGCACCAGCATCCGGTTTCAGCTCGGCGATGGTCGCCGGCTGCCAACGAGGCGAGCGATCCTTATCGACGAGTTGCGCGCGAATGCCCTCTGCGAGATCGGGGTGGTGACCGGCGAACCACATCACGCGGCGATACTCCCCGATCAGCGCATCGCGCAGGTTTCCTTCGCGCGCCTCGCGCACCGCATCCAGCGTGACGGCGAGGCCAGTCGGGGCGAGCTCTGATAGCAGCACGGCAGTGGCGGATGCTGAGACCTCTGATCGAGTGGCGAGGCGCTGTGCGATCTCGCCCACGGTGTCGGCGGAGAAGACCTCGTCGATCCACGCGCGCTCGTTCGCAAGAGCGGCGGGCTCCGGAGTCTCATCGAACAGCAGCACCAGCTCCGAGGGGCTCGATGGGTCGGCGCGCTTGCCCAGCGCCTCGCGAAGTTCGTCGATGCGCTGCGAAGGTACATAGTGATCCGCAAACCCTGCGTACACAGCATCCGATGCCGACATCGTGCTGCCGGTGAGACCGAGGTACTCCCCCAGGCGCCCTGGCGCGCGGCCGAGAAGGTAGGTGCCCCCGACGTCGGGAGTGAAGCCGATCCTGGTCTCCGGCATCGCCAGCCGGCTGCGTTCGGTGACGATGCGGATGTGGGCGTGGCCGGCCAGCCCGATGCCCCCGCCCATCGTGATGCCGTCGGCGATCGCGACG
The DNA here is from genome assembly GCF_052266695.1 of Microbacterium zouquanmingi. Lineage (NCBI taxonomy): Bacteria > Bacillati > Actinomycetota > Actinomycetes > Micrococcales > Microbacteriaceae > Microbacterium > Microbacterium zouquanmingi. The sequence continues at coordinate 164,614 of NZ_JBQPQZ010000003.1, read as the reverse complement.
ACCATCTTCGGGTATTCAGCGATCATCAGGTTGAGGGCGTACTCGGCGCGGAAGAACTCCGCGGCACGCTCAGGATGACCTGCAGTGATCTGGTCGTACAGCGCGCGCACATCACCGCCCGCGCAGAGCCCTCGCTCGCCCTCTCCATCGATGAGGACGATGTCGATGTCGGTGTCGTCACGCCAGGCGTCCAGCGCGGCGGTGATCTGACCGATCATGTCGATGTCGAGGGCATTGATCGCCTTCGGTCGGTTGAGGCTGAGACGCCCGAGCGAGCCCTCAGTGCGAACCAGAACCGTTGCGGCGATGTCGAAGTCAGTCACGGAAGCCACGTTACATGGGCCTGTTCTGGCCTTTATCCGCACGCCCGATGCGGGATTCTGCGCATTTTCCGGCAGGATAGAGGCGGACCTATGCAGGAAAGGCAGCAGATGCCAGACGGACAGCTGATCGAATTCGACCACGCGACCAAGCGCTTCGGCGCTGTCGCGGCAGTGTCGGATCTATCGGCGCGCGTCCGCCCGGGAGTGGTGACCGGCTTCCTCGGGCCCAACGGCGCGGGAAAGACGACCACGCTTCGCATGCTGCTCGGGCTCGAGCGCCCCACCAGCGGAACCGCCACGATCGGCGGAACCCGCTACGCGGAACTGCGCAGCCCCGCACGTGTCATCGGCGCCATGCTCGAGGACCCTGGCTTCCGCCAGCGCCGCACGGTCGAGCGCCACCTCATCCAGGCGGCAAAGGCGAATGACATCCCACTCTCCCGCGTGGGTGAACTCATCGCTTTCGTCGGCCTCGGCGACGACGTCGACACGCGCATTGCTGCGCTGTCGCTCGGCATGCGCCAGCGCCTCAGCGCCGCAACCGCTCTGATCGGCGACCCGGGCGTGCTCGTCCTCGACGAGCCGGCGAACGGGCTCGACCCCGAAGGCATCCGCTGGATGCGCACACTCATCCGCGGCCTCGCCGACGAAGGGCGCACTGTTCTGGTCTCGTCGCACGTGCTGAGCGAGGTCGAGCAGATCGCCGATGAGATCCTCGTGATCTCGCGCGGCGAACTGAAGTTCGCAGGCACCATGGAAGACCTCGCCGACCCGCGCACCGGGCCGGTCGTGGTGGATGCCGCAGACCGCGAAGCCCTCTCCAAGACCCTGCAGGACGCCGGATACGACTTCGAAATCCTGCGCTCGGGCCTCACCGTGCGCGGCAGCGATGCTGCGACCATCGGCAGCATCACGACCCGCGCCGGAGTTGCGCTGACGACACTGCAGCAGCGCGGCCCGACGCTCGAAGACGTCTTCCTCGACCTCGTGCACGACCGCTACGTTCCGCCGACACCCGCGCCAGTGGTGGAAGAGACCGCACTCTTCGACCTGCCTGATGTGGATGCGCCAGAGCTGGTCACGCCAGAGCCGGCCGCGGCAGAGCCGGTCGCAGAGACCGCAGCGGATGCCGAAGACGAAGACTCGCACGACGAATTCGCGCTCAACCTTGACGACCGCCCCCTTCCCGGGCTAGCCGACTTGGCGGCCGTCGCGAGCATGTTCGCGAACCCGATGACCGAGCCGAACAGCGCTGCAGCAGCCATCGAGGCCGAAGAGGCCGAAGCGGTCGAAGAGGCCGAAGAAGCCGGCGAGCAGGCCGGAACCGCTGATCACTCGGCGCCGGAACAGCGCTGAACGTAGCTCAGGCCGGTCGCGGACGGACGACCGGCCGTTTGCGCCCCTTCTGCACGGAGACCGGGATCGTTCCGGTGATCTCTGTGACGTCGACCGGCTCCTCAGAGACGTCGAGGCGCAGCGCCTGAGTCAGCGCGAGCCCGTGACGCGTGGTGAAGATCAGCCGCTGGAACTGCTCGTCTCCCTCTAGGTCGATGACGACGCCAGGACGGTGACGACGGATGAGGACGAAGTCCGTCGTTGCGGCGGCCTTCCAGGTTCCTGCCGCGAGGATCCCGGGGACCTGCGTTCCACGACCGGGAACTCCGCGCAGCCAGGTCCACGCATCGTCCGTCAGCTGCACCTTGATGATCGTCTCGCGCGCAACCCGCAGGTTCTCACGGTGAAACGTCACCGCGCGCTCGAACGGAGACAGTACGACCTCAAGCTGCGTCTGATCCAGGAGCAGGGTGACCATTCGTCCAGTCTGCCAGCGTCGACCTGCAAACTGTCTGCGACTTCCTCACAGGACGACAACAATCACCCTGTGCCGCGCGAATTCAGGCAGGCTGAGCGGATGCTGCGGCACGCGCCGCAGCAGGAAGCGCCGCCTCGATGCGGCCGATCGCGTCATCGTCGTGCGCCGCGGTGAGGAACCAGGCCTCGAACACGCTCGGCGGCAGCGCCACGCCCTGCTCGCGCATGGAGTGGAAGAACGGCGCGTAGCGGAACGACTCCTGCGCCTGAGCCTCGGCGTACGTGCGCGGAGCGGTGGCCGCGAACGCAACGCCGAACAGGTTTCCTGCGCGCGGGATCGAGTGCACGACACCGGCGTCGGTGAGCGCCGCGTCAAGAGCGGATGCCACGCGCGCCGCAGCCTCATCCACGCGGGCGTAGACGGCGGGCGTGGCCAGCCGCAGCGTCACGAGGCCCGCAGCGACCGAGAGCGGGTTCCCCGACAGAGTGCCGGCCTGGTAGACAGGGCCGGTCGGAGCGAGCTGGTCCATGACCTCGGCGCGACCGCCGAGCGCCGCCAGCGGCATACCGCCACCGATGACCTTGCCGAAGGTGATGATGTCGGGGAGGTATTCCTCACCCGCAGCCGCCTGCAGCGCCCAGTAGCCTGCCTGGTGCACGCGGAATCCTGTCAGCACCTCGTCGAGAATCATCAGTGCCCCATGCGCGTGGGCAGTGTCGGCGATGAAGCGGTTGAAACCAGCATCCGGAGCGACGACGCCCATGTTCGCGGCGGCTGCCTCGACGATGACGGCGGCGATGCGGTCGCCGTGCTCGGCGAACACTGCCTGAAGAGCTTCTCGGTCGTTGTAGCCGATCACCAGCGTCTGCGCCGCGATCGGCGCGGGCACTCCAGCTGACCCTGGCAGGGCAAGTGTTGCGACGCCCGATCCCGCCTCGGCGAGCAGCCCGTCGGAGTGCCCGTGGTAGTGCCCGGCGAACTTCACAAGCAGGTCGCGTCCGGTCACACCGCGGGCAAGACGGATCGCGGTCATCGTCGCCTCGGTGCCGGTGGACACCAGACGCACGCGTTCGATGGGTGCGAGGTCGCCGAAGCGCACGCGCTCGGTGATCTCGTGCGCGAGCGCGACCTCACCCTCGGTGGGTGCGCCGAACGAGAGACCGCGCGTCGCGGCATCCTGAACCGCCTGAACGACCTCGGGGTGCGCGTGACCCAGCAGAGCGGGGCCCCACGACGCGACCAGGTCGACGTATTCGTCGCCCGCGGCATCCGTGACGTACGCGCCACGAGCGGATGCGAGGAAGCGCGGCGTCCCGCCGACGGAGCCATATGCCCGCACGGGCGAGTTCACCCCTCCTGGGGTGACGGCTCGCGCGGCGGCGAACAGCTCATCGTTGCGGTCGGTCATGATGCCTCCTGTAGTGCTCAGCGCTCGCGCAGCCATCCGGCGGCCTCGGCCGCCCAGTACGTCAGCACCGCGTCGGCGCCGGCGCGGCGAATCGACAGCAGAGACTCCAGCACGGCCGCACGGCGATCGATCCAGCCATTGGCTGCAGCCGCCTCGATCATCGCGTACTCGCCGGAGATCTGGTATGCCCACACCGGCACGTGCACAGCGTCACGCACCTCGCGCAGCACATCGAGGAAGCCCATGGCGGGCTTCACCATCACGACATCAGCGCCTTCGGCCTCGTCGATCAGCGCCTCGCGCAGTCCCTCGCGGCGATTGCCCGGATCGAGCTGATAGGTGCGGCGATCGCCCTGCAGCTGCGAGTCGACCGCTTCGCGGAAGGGTCCGTAGAACGCGCTGGCGTACTTGGCGGCGTAGCCGAGCAGCAGAGTGTCGGTGAAGCCCTCGGCGTCCAGCCCCTGGCGGATGGCGGCGACCTGGCCGTCCATCATTCCGGAGAGCCCGAGCAGCTGAGAGCCGGCGCGCGCCTGCGCGAGCGCCATCGAGACGTAGCGCTCGAGGGTGGCATCGTTGTCGACCGACCCGTCGCCCGAGAGAACCCCGCAGTGACCGTGGTCGGTGAACTCGTCCAGGCACAGATCGGTCTGCACGACAAGCGCATCGCCGATCTCGGATGCCAGCGCGCGCGTGGCGACATTGAGGATGCCGTCAGGGTCGTCGGCTCCAGAGCCCACGGCATCCCGAACTGCGGGAACGCCGAACAGCATCACACCGCCGACCCCGACCTCTGCGGCTTCTGCAGCCGCCCGGCGCAGCGAGTCCATGGTGTGCTGGAGCACGCCCGGCATCGAGGAGATCGCGACGGGGTCGGTGATGCCCTCGCGGACGAACATCGGCAGCACGAGGTGCCGCGGCGAAAGCGACGTCTCGCGCACGAGCGTCCGCACAGCCGCGGATTGACGCAGCCGTCGCGGCCTCACCTCGGGGAAGCTCACGGAGCGAACTCGTCTGCTGCATGTGGAAGCGTGAAGTGCGACACCGCGTCGATGAGCGCATCGACGGTCTGCTTGTCGGCGACCACCGTAATCGGAAGGCCGGCCTTGCGCGCATCCTTCGCGGTGCGAGGCCCGATTGCCGCAAGCAGCGTGCCGTCGGGGATATCGGGGAACTGCTCGCGCACCTGCTGCGCCACCGAACCACTGGTGATCAGGATGGCGTTGATGCGTCCGCTGTCGACATCACGGCGGATGCGGTCGGTGACAGGCACCCCCACGGTGCGGTAGGCGACGATGCTCGAGACGTCGTGGCCTGCTTCGATGAGAGAACGCGTCAGCACGGGCTTGGCGATCTCACTGCGCAAGGTCAGAACGCGACGCGGCTCCGGCTCGAGGGCGATGAGCTGCTCTGCCATGCCTGCTGCAGAATTGTCTCGGTCAGGAACGAGAGCGACTTCATAGCCGACCGCCTGAAGCGCGGCGGCAGTCGTCTCACCGACCGCGGCGATCTTCGTCGACTTCGGGACGACGGCGCGGTGCGCGAAGAGAACGTCGACCGTCGTCGCGCTCGTCACGGTCAGCCAGTCGAAGCTGCCTGCGGCGAGCTTCTCGAGCGCGTCGTCAAGCGCTTCCTGATCGGTGGTCGGGCCGAAGTTGATCAACGGCGCCACGACGGGGACAGCGCCCTGGGAGCGCAGGGACGCTGCGACACCGTCGCCCCACGGGCCTCCTCGCGGAACGAGGACGCGCCAGCCGGTCAACGGCTTCTCATGTTTCAATTCGGGTGTGCTGGTCATCAGGGTTGCTCTCGGGGTACGAGTTCGGCCGCCCCTTGTTCGAGCAGCCGACGGGCGACAGAAAGTCCGATCTCGCGCGCTGCGTGATTCGGGTCCGCACCATCGGCAGCATCCGCATCGTTGCCACTGCCGTTCTGACGAATATACCCCCCGTTCAGGGATTCAGTGACGTCAAGTCCGATTCGGCGGTCGCCGACGGGGTCGTAGACGATGCTTCGCACCCGCACGGAGTCACCGGTGACGACGGCATGCGCAGCCATCGGCGCCTGGCATCCGGCGTCCAATCCTTCGAGGACGCCGCGTTCGACGGTGATGGCCAGACGCGTGTCGGCATCGTCGAGTTCGGCAAGCGCCGCACGCAGATCGGATGCCGCATTCGCTGTCGTCTCGACGGCCAGCGAACCTTGTCCCGGCGCAGTCGGCCATTCGGCGAGGCCGAGATCCTCCCGCTTCAGTCTGGTCTCGGATCCGAGGCGTGAGAGTCCGGCTGCGGCGAGGATGACAGCATCCAGTTCGCCCGACTCCACCCGCGCCAGACGCGAGTCGACGTTGCCGCGGATGTCGATCACCTCAGCGCGAGGGGCGCGGATGCGCACCTGCGCGATGCGGCGCGGCGATCCCGTTCCGACCTTCGCGCCGGCACGCAGCGCGTGAAGCGGCACCCCGTCGCGCGTGATGACGACGTCGCGAGCGTCCTCGCGCACCGGTGTCGCGGCGATCACGAGTCCTTCCGGAATGGCGGTGGGCAGGTCCTTCAGCGAATGGACGAGGATGTCGCACTCGCCCGCGAGCAGCGCTTCACGCAGCCTGGTGGCGAAAACACCGAGGCCGCCGATCTCAGAGAGAGACGCACGGTTCGTGTCACCCTCGGAGACGATTGGAACGAGTTCGACTCTGCGGCCCGAGATCTTCTCGAGAGCAGTGGCGACGTGCCCGGACTGGGCTTGGGCGAGTGCGCTTCGGCGTGTGCCGAGACGGATAGGAGCAGACATCGTGACCTACTGCAGAACGTCGGCGATCTCGTCGAAGCGCAGACGCCGTCCCGTGTAGAACGGGACCTCTTCTTTCACATAGCGGCGCGCATCGGTGTAGCGCAGGTCGCGCATCAGATCGACGAGCTCGGCGGGGTCATCAGCCTCGAGCGGAAGCAGCCATTCGTAGTCGCCGAGTGCGAATGCCGCCACGGTGTTGGCGGTGACGCCCGTGAATGCGGCGCCCTTGCGGCCGTGGTCTGCGAGCATCTTGCGACGGTCGGCGTCATCGATCAGGTACCACTCCGGCGTGCGCACGAAGGGATACAGGCACAGCCAGCTCTTCGGCTCGATGCCGCGCAGGAATCCCGGCACGTGCGCACGGTTGAACTCCGCGTCGCGGTGCACGCCCATGACGTTCCAGACCGGAAGGAGCGAGCGGAGCAGCTCGGTGCGGCGCAGGCGGCGAAGCGCCTTCTGCAATCCTTCGGCGGTGGGTCCGTGCAGCCAGACCAGAAGGTCGGCTTCAGCCTTCAAACCGGACACATCGTAGAAGCCCCGGACGGTGACGCCGGAGTCCTCGATGTGCCCGACGATCGTCTCAAGCTCCGTGGCATCCGTCTCGGCGACAGGCGCATCAGGATTGCGTCGCCAGACGGCCCAGAGGGTGAAACCGGACGGGTTCTGTTCACTCGCTTCGGACATTCTTCCAGTGTGCCCCTTTCGGGACCAAGGAGCGAATGCAGACGCTCAGCGGGCGATTCCGCGGTCCCTCAACGAGAGATCGTGCGGGCGATCATCCAGACCAGTCCGCCTGCCGTGGCGGCGATGCCGATGGCCGCGGCGATGGCTCCCGTGGGATTGCGGTCGGCGAAGGCGCGGGCCTTCGCGATCCCCCGCTGCGAGGCCTTCTCGACGCGGCGCGGCACATTGCCCTTGATCTCGATCGCGGCGAGCGCGGCCTTCAGTTCGGCGCGAGCGGATGCCACCGGATCGGTGATTCCGGCAGGAACAGCGGTGCGGGGCAGAGCGGAATCAGGCGTGCTCATTGCCAGCCTCCTTCACGATTCGAACGTCGGTTGCGACAGCCTGGCCAGGATTCTCCCGGCTGAGGACCTTGCGGAATTTCAGTGCGCCGATCACGACGCACACCAGCACGCACACCAGCAGGAGTCCGAGCACGGCCAGTACGGAGACCCACACCGGCCACCAGGAGGAAAGCCCGACGATCGCGAACACGAGGATCATCGGCACCAGCCAGAACAGGAAGAACAGCGCGAGGATGAACCATACGCTGCCGATGCCGGCGTCCTTCGCTGTGCGCGACACCCACGCCTTCGCGGAGTCGATCTCGGCCTTGACCAGTTTGGTCACGAGCTCGGGAAGGTCTCCGAGCAGCGTCAGAAGACTGTCGTCTGCGCGGTCACGGTATCCGCGGAACATGTCACTTTCCGTTCGTCTTGTTCGCTGACCCCGTCGACGAGCTCTTCGTGCTGGACGAACCGGTCTTGCTGGGTGAGCTCGTCTTCTTCGATGCTGCCTTCTTCGCGGCATCGACGGCATCTTCGACGGCGTCTTCGACATTGTCGACAGCCTTCTTGCCCGTGGCGATCGCGGAGTCGAGCTTCTCGCCGGGGGTGCTGCCGTCACCGGCGGCCTTGGCCACCTTGACGACGCCGTTCCAGATCGCACCGGGCACCGCAGAGGCCTTCGCCCCCACGAACGCCTTGGCCTTGATGACCTGGTTCTGCACCGGATCGGTGTTCCACAGCTTCAGCCACTGCGTCTTGATCTGTTCGTAGCGCTCACGTCCGGCGCGTGTTCCGAGCACGTATCCGACGCCGAGTCCGACGACGAGTCCGATCTTCCCCTTCATGGGGTCTCCTCACGTTGTTCCGGTCGAGCCGCAGGCGATGGATGCCGTCGGCCAGGGGTACCAGCGTAACGCCATATGCCGAAAACGGCATCAATGCCTCAAGGGGTTGACAGCGGCCCGCCTTCTCCCCAGAGCAGCGTGCGGCGAACGCGATCGGCCTCGGCCGCAGCATCCGGAATCACCTGCGCGAGACCGGTGCCCGACAGCCATGCGCCGACCACACCGAGCCCGTGCGTTTTGCGCACCGCGGCGCGCACCTCATCGCGCCGCTCGGCGGCACCGATCAGCGATGCGGGCTGCGATTGCGTGAAGCGCGCGCGGTGCGCCGCGACGAGGGCCGATTCGGGCAGAGGCAGACCGAGAAGAGCGGATGCTTCGCTCAGTGCCAGCGAAGCTGCAGCATCGTCATCGAGGTTCGCAGTGGCTGCCGGTTCGCCCTGCGCACCGAACGAGACGCGCACGACGTGGCGGCCTGCTGCCGTCTTGCGGAGCCACTCCCACTTGGCGGTCGCGTGGGTGAGTGCCTTCGCCGTGTGACTGCCGGGGACCGTGAGGACCCCGGTGCCGCGGGGCGCGGCATCCAGCTCGGGAGAGTCAAGGAGCAGGCTGACGATCTCGATCTGCGGGGCATCTCCCCCGGCGGCGAGACCTGTGACGTGACCGGTCAGCAGCAGGCGGGCACTCGGCTCGGCCGTGGCGACGATGAGGGCGTCCGCAGTGAGCGTCTCGTTCTCGTTCTCAGGCTCAGACTCGAGGTCATCGTCGTCGGATGCTGTCGGAAAGGAGACCTTCCAGCTATCGCCGTCGCGTGCGACTGTCTCGACGGTCACGCCAGTGCGGACGACCGCGCCGAGCTCCTCCAGGTCTGCCACCAGCGCGTCGACGAGTCCGCTCATGCCCCCCGCGAGCGCTTCGACGGCCGATCCGGGCGCCTTCTTCGTGCGCTCGGCGCGATCGGTTCGCTCGGCGAGCAGCTGGGCAACGCCGCCAGAAAGCGATCCAGTGCGGGTGAGCGCTTCGTTGAGGCCAGGAGCCGCCATCTCGGTGTCGACGTCATCGGGGCTCGCCGAGTAGACACCAGCGGTGACCGGGGCGACAAGCAGGTCGCGCACTTTGGCGCCCATGCGCTTGGCGACCAGGTTGCCGAGACTGTGCTCCTGTCCGATCGTCAGCGGCGGGCGCAGACGGTCGACATACGCACGCCACGCACCGCTCCAGCCGATGATGCGGCGCACGTCGTCGGCGAATGGGTTGGCGGGAATGCCGAGAATGCCGCCCTTGGGCAGCGGCGCGGCTTTCACTCCGGGGGCGCCGACGAGCCAGGCGCCGGCGGGATTCGGGGTGACGATGCGGTCGGTGAGGTCGAGCTCGGCGAGGATCTTTCGCACGTGCCCACCTCGGGTCGCGTAGCTCTCAGCTCCGGCATCCACCGTCACGCCGTCGAGGTCGGCGCGCTGGATCGCTCCGCCGAGCTCGTTCGCCTCCTCGAGCAGGGTGACCTGCATGCCGACCTTCGCGCATTCGCGAGCGGCAACGAGTCCGCCAATGCCACCGCCCACCACGATGACGTGGCGTTCAGCTGCGCGTTCGGCAAGCCCCGCAGTGTTGTTCTGGCTCATGAATGCGCGAGCTCCACGATGCGGGTGAGCTGGTCGGGGTCGGTCTCGGGCGGCACGCCGTGGCCGAGGTTGAGGATGTGCGCGCGGGCGGTGCGGCCGCGCTCGATGACGTCGCGAACGTGAGCCTCGAGCACCGGCCACGGCGCCTGCAGCATCGCCGGGTTGATGTTGCCCTGGACGGTGACGTCGGGACCGAGGATTCGTGCGGCCTCATCGAGGGGCTGGCGCCAGTCGACGCCGACGGCGGATGCTTCGCCATCCAGTCGCATGTCGGCGAGGAAGGGGCCGGTGCCGACACCGAAGTGGATGACGGGAACTCCGAGGCCGGCGACGGCCGCCTTCGAGTGGGGGGCGACGTGCGCACGGTAGTCGGCAGGACTCAGCGACCCTGCCCACGAGTCGAACAGCTGCACTGTCGCCGCTCCCGCGTCGCGCTGCGCTTCGAGGAACCGGCGGGAGACGCGTGAGAGCCATCCTGCGAGGCGCCCCCAGGCTTCGGGATCGGCGTGCATCATGGCACGCGCGCGAAGATGCTCCTTCGACGGGCCGCCCTCGACAAGGTAGGCGGCAAGGGTGAACGGCGCCCCAGCGAAACCAATGAGCGGGGTGTCGCCGAGCTCTGCGGTCACGATGCGCACCGCTTCGGCGATCGCCGTCGTGTCCAGAGCATCCGGATCGATCGCCGTGATCCGATCGACATCGGCACGGGTGCGCACCGGCTCAGCGAACACGGGGCCGCGGCCAGGTTCGATGACGACGTCGACACCTGCCAGACGCAGCGGGATCACGATGTCGCTGAAGAACACTGCGGCGTCCACCTTGTGCCGCCGCACCGGCTGCAGGGTGATCTCAGCCGCGAGATCCGGAGTCAGGCAGGCATCCAGCATCCGCGTGCCGACGCGAAGCTCGCGGTACTCGGGGAGAGAGCGTCCGGCCTGGCGCATGAACCAGACGGGGGTCCGTTCTGGGCGATCACCGGCGAGGGCGCGAAGCAGCGGGGCGTTCGAGTCAGGCATGCTTCCATCCTCCCATTTGCGCTCATGAATGGCCTGTCAGCGAGAGACGGGTAAACTGGTCAGCGTGCTGCTGTGCGTGACGGCGAGTCACAAGACCGCCTCCTTCAACATGCTCGAGCGATTGAGCCGCACCCCTGACGACGTCGCGCCGAATCTTCTGCGCATCGCTTCGTGCGTGCAGGGGGCCGTTGTGCTCTCCACTTGTAACCGCTTCGAGGCGTACGTCGAGGTCGATGAGCCGGTGACTGCCGCGGGTGCGGTGGGAGTGGAAGCAGTGCTCGAGGCCATCGAGCAGTCCACCGGCATCCCCGCATCCGAACTCGACGGCGCTTATGCCGTGCACTCCGGTCGTCGCGTTGCCGAACACCTGTTCGCCGTGGCATCCGGTCTGGAATCCGTCGTCCCCGGAGAGGGAGAGATCGCCGGCCAGGTGCGTCGCGCGCTGAAGACGGCGCACGAGGAAGGCACGACCTCGCCCGAGCTCGAGCGCCTGTTCCAGCGTGCGAGCCAGGCGCAGCGCAAGGTGAAGAACGTCACCGCCATCGGACGCGCCGGGCGCTCACTCGTGCGCCTCTCTCTCGAACTCGCAGACAGCCGCATCGCCGACTGGTCCGCAGAGCGCGTTCTTCTGGTCGGCACCGGGGCGTACGCCGCGGTGACCCTTGCGACGCTGCGCGAACGCGGGGCGACGAACATCGCCGTATATTCACCATCTGGCCGTGCAGAGCTGTTCGCGAAGAAGCACGGCATCGCCGCAGTGCACGACGACGAGTACACGCGCGTCGCGACGCAATCGACTCTGCTGATCACGTGCACGAATGCGGCTGAGGAGCCTGTGCTGCGCCCGCATCATCTGCAGGCACCAGCTGGTGCGACCGGAGCGACCACGGGCGGATGCCCGATCGGCGCGTCATCCGCATCGTCGCAGTTGGTGATCGATCTCGGGATGCCCCGCAACGTCGACCCGGCCGTCGCGAACATCGAACGCGTCGCACTGCTGGATCTCGATACCATCCGCTTGCACGCCCCGCTCGAAGAGCTGCAGGCGACGGATGCCGCGAGGTCTGTCGTGCGCGAGGCCGCAGACACCTTCAACGTCGTCGGCGACCGGCGGAGCGTCACGCCGGCCGTCGTCGCCCTGCGCACGCACATCTTCAGCCTGCTTGAGGACGAGATCGACCGCGCGCGCCGCCGCGGCGACGAGCAAGGCCTCGTCGAGCAGGCGATGCGTCACCTGGCCGGTGTGCTCCTGCACACGCCCACGGTGCGCGCGCACGAACTCGCCGCCGATGGTCGCGCGAGTGATTTCACGGACGCACTCGAGACGCTCTACGGACTGACACCTGATACTGGCGAGTCTCAAGAGGCCGCGACCGCCTGAGTATTCCCCCTGAGAACCGAAAGGCTCATCGGGTAACCTGGAGATTTGAGGATCTTCCGCGCTGGGACTGCGCGGCTGTTAGCAACCGTCGTCGGTTGCCTCTTCGCGGCTGACGCCGGTTGCGCTCGCGGCATCATCGATGCTGCTCTATTCGGCGTGGGCTGCGCTTTTCGCGTCCATCCTGAAAGGTACTTCATGCGTCGTAAGGGGATCATCCCACTTCTCGCGCTCAGCGCTCTGGTGAGCGCTGGTTTCGTCGCCGTCTCAAGCGCTCCGGCACTTGCCGATGCGCCTCCAGCCGCGGTAGAGGAGTTCACCGCAGATCTCTGTGCCGGCTCCACCCCCGCCGACCCGACAGCAGAGACCGTCGGCGGAAATCCGCTGAACCGCGTCTTCGGCGAACGCCTCACCGCCTACAACGCCGGTCACGTCGTGACGCTCTACGGCACCAGCGGCAAGAACGAACCCAGCACGCCCAACTGCGGTGTGCGGTTTGTCGAAGGCGTGGGTCCTGTATCGGAGTGGATGTACTGCACCGACATGACCAACCACACCTGCAGCGTCACTGATGAGCAGGGAGAGCTGACGCACGACGGCGGCTACGTGGGCACTCCTGAGCTCGTCGATGGCAACGGCGACCTCACGGCCGAGCAACAGCGCGTGATCGAGTACATCGCCGCCAACGATTTGACCACCACACCGATGCCCGAGGGCTACAGCGGCGCAGGGGAAACGCTCGCATCGAACGATTCCGAGAAGAACCGTTCCGTGAGGCAGCAGATGATCTGGTGCGTTTCGGATGCTGACCTGATGCAGTGGTACCCAGGCATGGACTTGTGGTGCCCGGATAACATCGGCGACGACGTTCGTGCAAGGATCCTGGCATCCGCGCCCGTCGAGCCAGTCCTGGAGCTCGCGCCGGTGACCTCGGAAGCGGCAGCCGACGAGGTCGCCCCGCTGACGCTCACCACCAACCTGCTGAACCAGCCCATCGCGCTCACCGCAGCTACCGGCACCATCGAGCTGTGTGCACCTCAGGATGGCGTGGAGCTCGAGAACGGCGCCATAATCGTGACTGGCTCCGCCCCGGTGACGACGACTGTCGACCTGTGCACCACCGGCGCGGCCGGCACTGATGTCTCAATCCAAGCAACGGCTGAGGCACTTGGCGCAGCGACCTGGGCCCAGTCGCCGTTCGCGGCGCCGGACGGCACTTTCTGCCAGGTGTACACGACTGCTTCGGAGAGCAGCACGCCGTTCACGGCATCCGCGAGCATCGCCTTCGCCGCTCCCGTCGACGAGAACGAGAACACGCCCACCAACCCGAGCGAGAACACGCCCACCGGCCCGGTCGAGAACGCCCCCACCAACCCGAGCGAGAACACGCCCACCAACCCGGTCGAGAACGGGACCACTGCTGGCGATGAATCCGCCGCGCACGGCGAGCTCGCGGTGACCGGTGCAGACAGCGCCCTTCCGCTGACGGCAGGTGGGGCGTTGCTCCTCGCCGCAGGCATCGCGCTCGCGTTCCTGGCACGTCGCCGCCAGGGCGCCTGAGCACTGACACGTACGCGAAACGGTGCTCCGGGGATTCCCGGGGCACCGTTTCACATAGGTGCCAGACTGGAGGCATGGCCCTTCACATCACCGGAGACACCGCCGCCGACGCGCTGCTCACCGACAACCCGCTCGCACTTCTGGTCGGCATGCTGCTGGACCAGCAGGTGCCGATGGAGACCGCCTTCGCCGGCCCGCTCAAGATCGAACAGCGCACCGGCGCTGTGGATGCCGCGGAAATCGCCGCGATGGACCCCGAGGAGTTCCTCGAGGCGTTCAAGCAGACTCCCGCCGTGCACCGGTTCCCGGGTTCCATGGCGGCCCGCGTACAGACACTGTGCCGGGAGCTCGTCGCATCCTGGGGCGGCGATGCCGCAGCCCTCTGGACGCGGGGCGACCCAGACGGTGCCGAAGTGCTGCGACGCCTGAAGAAGCTTCCCGGGTTCGGTGAGCAGAAGGCGAAGATCTTCCTCGCTCTGCTCGGCAAGCAGTACGGATTCACCGGTGCAGACTGGCGCGAAGCATCCGCCCCCTACGGAGAAGAAGGCGCCCTGCGCAGCGTCGCTGACATCGTCTCACCCGAGTCGCTCAGCCTCGTGCGCGCGCACAAGCGTGCGATGAAGGCGGCGGCGAAAGCCGCCAAGTGACGCCCAGGTCGCAATTTGTGCCGCTTTCGCGGGGCGTAAGCAGCACAGTTTGCGACCTGAACGTGGTTCAGCCCCGCGAGAGACGCTCTGCCTCTTTGGCTGCGACGATCTTCCGCAGACCCGAGCTGGAGAACCGGTGGTGGCGGCTGTTGAAGTACAGCTCGATGCCGGCCTCTTCGCAGTACTCACGACCCGTGAAGTCGCGATTCTCGTACTCGTCGCCGACGATGCGCACGTCGAGCTTGAACGAGCGAAGAATGTCCTCGAGGTCCTGTTCGGTGGAGTACGGCACGATCTCGTCGACGGACTCGCAGCCGCGCAGTTGGATGTAGCGCTCGACGACGGTCTGCGTCGGCGCGTTCTTCTCCGGGCGGTCGAGCGTCGGGTCCATCTGCAGCCCGCAGATCAGGTAGTCGCATTGCCGCTTGGCCTCGGCAAGCATCATGATGTGGCCCGCGTGCAGCAGATCGAACGTCGAGAACGTGATCCCCACACGCGGACCAGGGTTGTAATCCTGGTGCTTCTTCACTGCTTCAGCTTCCAACGTTGCCCTCCAGCGGTCTTACGAACAGACGAAGTTTACCGACGCGCGGGCTCGCCCCGTGCTGCGAAGGCCGCCAACTGGACACCCAGGTCGCGATTCGTGCCGCTTTCGCCTCGTCGAAGCGGCAGAAATTGCGACCTGAACGGGGATCCCGGCCGAGACCGAAGACCGGGTCAGCGCCCGCCGTACCGTGCGAGGATCTCGTCGGTGAGCGGCGGCCAGATGCGCTTGTGCTCGTCACCGAAGGGCACACCTGACAGAAATGCTGCGGCGATGTCGCGAGAGCGGTCGACGAAGAAGAAGCTCCCCTGACCACCGAAGTGGCCCGCCGTCTCGAGTGGGAACGAGTCGCTCAACCAGTGCGGGCTCTTCACGCCCTTGAGCTCGAACCCGAGGCCCCACTGGTTGTCATCGAAGGACCCGTAGCCGGGGACGACGCCCTTCAGCCCTTCACGCGAGACCATCAGTGCGAGGTCGCGCAGAGCGGCGGGGATCAGGGTCGGCCGCAGCACTTCGCGACCGAAGATCAGCAGGTCGGCGATAGAGGCCTTGTAGCCGGCCGAGGGCCGGCCGGCTACATCGACCTCACGCATCCCGAGCGGCTGGACGACCTCGCGGGTCATCCACTCGGAGAACTCCATGCCAGCTGCGGCGGCAACATGCGCGCCGAGGGCATCGAAACCGGCGTTCGAGTAGATGCGCCGAGTACCGGGGGCCGCCTGCACCGGCTCGCCCTCGAACGGCAGTCCGCTGGTGTGATCGAGCAGGTTGAGCAGCGTCGATCCCTCAGGCCCTGCCGGCTCATCAAGGTCGATCAGCCCGCGCTCGACAGCGATCAGCGCGCCCCACGCTGTGAGCGGCTTGCTCACAGACGCGAGTGCGAGCGCGGCGTGCGGGTCGCCCTGCACGGCGATGGTCTGCTCAGGACCGGTGACCCCTACGAGAGCGGTGTGCGGGAAGCCGTCGGTCGCGGCGAAAGTCGTCGTCTCCACGGCTCTGTCTTACGCGCCCTTGAGCCGTGCGGCGAGGTACTCGTTCAGCTCGGCGACCGGCACGCGCTCCTGCGCCATGGTGTCGCGGTCACGCACGGTCACAGCGTTGTCATCGAGCGAGTCGAAGTCGACCGTGACGCAGAACGGGGTGCCGATCTCGTCCTGACGACGGTAGCGGCGACCGATGGCGCCAGCGTCGTCGAAGTCGATCGCCCAGCGGCCACGCAGCGAGTCAGCGACCTCGCGCGCGAGCGGCGAGAGCTTCTCGTTGCGCGACAGGGGAAGCACGGCCACCTTGACCGGAGCCAGACGCGGGTCGAGCTTGAGCACAGTGCGAGTGTCGGTGCCGCCCTTCGCGTTGGGCACCTCTTCTTCGACGTACGAGTCGACGAGGAACGCCATCATCGAGCGAGTGAGGCCGAACGAGGGCTCGATCACGTACGGTGTGTAGCGCTCACCGGATGCCTGGTCGAAATACGTCAGGCTCTGGCCGGATGCCTCGGAGTGGCTGTTCAGGTCGTAATCGGTGCGGTTGGCGACACCCATGAGCTCGCCCCACTCGGAGCCCGCGAAACCGAAGCGGTACTCGAAGTCGATCGTTCCGGCGGAATAGTGCGCGCGCTCATCCTCAGGAACGTCGAACTGACGCATGTTCTCGGGCTCGATGCCGAGGTCGATGAACCACGCCCAACAGGTCTCGACCCAGTGGTCGAACCACTCCTGAGCCTCAGCCGGCGGCACGAAGAACTCGATCTCCATCTGCTCGAACTCGCGAGTGCGGAAGATGAAGTTTCCGGGCGTGATCTCGTTGCGGAACGCCTTGCCGACCTGGCCGATACCGAATGGCGGCTTCTTGCGGCTCGCGGTGAGCACGTTAGCGAAGTTCACGAAGATGCCCTGCGCGGTCTCGGGGCGCAGATAGTACAGGCCCGACTCGTCATCGACGACGCCGAGGTAAGTCTTCACGAGGCCGGAGAACGAGCGGGGCTCGGTCCATTTGCCGCGGGTGCCGCAGTCGGGGCAGGCGATGTCGGCCATGCCGTTCTCGGGCTTGCGCCCCTTCTTCGCCTCGAACGCCTCGAGCAGGTGGTCTTCGCGGTGGCGCTTGTGGCACTGCAGGCACTCGACGAGCGGGTCGCTGAAGGTGGCGACGTGGCCGGATGCCTCCCACACGCGCTTGGGCAGGATGATCGAGGAGTCAAGACCCACCATGTCGCCACGGCCGCGGACGAAGGTCTGCCACCACTGGCGACGGATGTTCTCCTTCAGCTCGGTGCCGAGGGGCCCGTAGTCCCACGCGGAGCGCGAACCGCCGTAGATCTCACCCGCTTGGAACACGAACCCGCGGTGGCGGGCGAGGCTGATGACCTTGTCAAGACGGGACTGTTCGGCCACGGTGGCTCCAATGGTCGGGAGAGATTTGGATGCTGCGCGGACATGCCGCGGCATCCTCCATCCTATCCGCGCGGATGCGTCGGAATCAGCCCTCCGCCGCAGCCGCCGCAGCGGCGGCGGCGCGCCCCAGCCACGCCGGCGTCTTGCCCGCACGTGCGAACGGCACGAGCCGCCCGGCTGCGCTATCGGTCACGAACTGCTCGGCGCGCGCGATGCGGGTGGCAGGGCGCTTGGCTGTGGCGATCCAATGCCGCACAGCTTTGCGGTACCCGGGAGCCGCGGCATCGAGGAATGCCTGTGCCGCTGCCGAGCGATCGAGCACGGCCTGTACCTCAGGTTCGAGTTCTGCATCGCCGTTCTCGTATGAATACGTCCCGGTGCGCTCCGCGCTGCGCGCCTCGAACGCAGCGAGGCCGGCAGGCGCCATCCGGCCCTCTGCCTGCAAGCGCTCGATGTGCGCCACGTTGATCTTTGACCAGGTGCTGCCCCGCTTTCGCGGGGTCCACCGTTGCCGACGCCGGTCCTCGTCGACGGGTTGAGACACCGAATCGATCCATCCGAAGCACAGGCCCACGGGAACGGCATCCGCCCACGTCAGACCCTGGTTCGTGACATGCGCCTTACGCATCTCCATCCACAGCTCCGACTCGGAGGCGTGATAGCGCTCCAGCCATGCGCGGAACTCGGCCGCGTCACGGAAGAACACCGCGGGCTTCTCCGCCGAACCGCCTGCCTGCCCCGCCTCATCATCCATGCGATCAGAATGACACGAGCATCCGACATCCGTTCAGCGGTTCGGGAAGGCTTCTCCTCCACCCGCGGCGAGCGCGGCCGCAACGATCCCGATGTACTCGTTCATCATCGCCTCCGGCATCGCCGGCATGCTCTGCTCCCAGTACGGAAGGATCGCGCCGCGCCCCTGCATCATCCCTGCTGGCCGCGCATAGGCCCACAGATGCAGGTGCGCCGAACCGTCGTTCCAGCGCGAGAAGTGGCATCGTGCGACTGCGGGAATCGCCGTGGTCGCCTCAGAGAGCCGTTGCAGAACTGAGCCTCATCACCGAGATCGGCGAGGATCCGCCGACCCGCGAGGGCTGAAGCTCACTCGGTGAACAGATAGCCGCGCGTCACGTCGAAACCGGCGAGGCGCAGGCCCCGACCGAACAGCTCTTCCATCTCTCCGCGCAGGCGCATGCGCCATTCGTGGGCAGCATCCGGATCAGAGGTGCGCATGGACTCGACATCGGAGGGGATCTCGAGGGTCGCCACCACGGCAGCATCCGCCGGCGGCTTGGCGATGTCGGCGAGCGCCCACTCGACGTCGAGCCGGTCGCTCTCGTCACCGGCATCCCCGCCACCGAAGATTCCGTAGTTGTTCACGGTGTAACCGGTCGCTCTCGCACCGAGCACGGTGAGGAAGAAGTGCGCGTTGCGCGCGACCAGCGGATCGAAGGTCCAGGTGATGCATCCGACATCGCGGGAGAACGCCCACTGGCGTTGGTGCTCCTTGAGCTCGCGTCCCCAGCCGCGTCCGCGATAGTCCGGAAGCAGGGCGGTGATGTGGGAATGCATCCGCCGCTTCGCGGGTGCGCCGAAGAAGGCGATGGATGCTCCGACCATCTGCTCCTGCCCGTCTTCGCCGTCGAAGAGCCCGACGACGTAATTGCCGGACTGCTGCAGCGCACGCAGCGTCCCTGCGTCGATGACGCGCTCAGGCCCCCGGATGGAATCCAGCAGGCTCTGCGCGTCGATGATCAGTTCAACGGTGTCGAGGTCACGGATGGTTCGCACGATCCCAGTCTGCCCCTCTCCTGCGCGTCTGGGGAATCCTCTCCGGGTTCGCTACGGGCCACACCGAATGTCAGCGCACGACACTCCCGATCGTAAAACGTTACCGTGACAACGTTCTTCAGCTTGTGAACGCAAACATTTGGGCGTTTAATGGTTCCACCAGCGCGTGTGCATCACGGCATCCGCACTGTCCGTCAGTCACCTGACCCTCAAAGGGGAGAATCACTTTTCATGGCCAATACACGCATCATCCGCACCGCGGCGGTCGTCACCGTCGGCG
Source organism: Microbacterium zouquanmingi (assembly GCF_052266695.1). Lineage (NCBI taxonomy): Bacteria > Bacillati > Actinomycetota > Actinomycetes > Micrococcales > Microbacteriaceae > Microbacterium > Microbacterium zouquanmingi. Next base: position 145,206 of record NZ_JBQPQZ010000003.1, on the reverse strand, counting down.
CCATCTCTGCATTCGGCCTCGCCGCCTGCAGCACCTCCAGCGACAACGCCGGCAGTTCGAGCGATGAATCCGTCACGATCGAGTACATGCATCGTCTCGACAACGGCGCTGATATGGCGACGGTCGCAGAGATCACCGAGCGCTGGAACGAAGAGCACCCCGAAATCCAGGTCAAGACGACCAAGTTCGACGGTGCCGCGACCGACATGATCCTCAAGCTCGAGACCGACGTGAAGGCCGGCAACGCACCGTGCCTCGCCCAGGTCGGATACTCCGAGGCACCGCAGCTGTATGTGAAGGGTCTCCTCGAGGACGTCACGACCGAGGCAGAGAAGTACGCAGAGAACTTCTCCAGCGGCGCATACGCCGGCATGCGCGTGGGCGATGTCGTCGTCGGCCTCCCCCAGGATGTCGGCCCGCTCGTCTACTTCTACAACGAGGCCGAATTCGACAAGCTCGGACTGACCGCACCTGCGACGATCGAAGACCTGACGGCAGAGTCGGCGACCGCCGCCGCCGCCGGCAAGTACCTCAGCGCTTTCTCGGCAGATGAGGCGACCCACTGGCTCGCGGCGCAGTCTGCCGCAGCCGGTGACACCTGGTTCTCGACCGAGGGCGACGAGTGGGTCGTGAACGCCGAGGGCGAAGGCTCGCAGAAGGTCGCAGCTCTCTGGCAGGGCCTGCTCGACAACAACCAGACCCTCAAGGCTGACCGCTGGGGCGAGCCCTTCACGATCGCGCTGAACGACGGCTCCCTGATCGGCCACATCGGCGCTGCGTGGGAGGCAGGCTTCCTGCTCGACTCGCTCGACGGCACCCCTGCCGAGGGCCAGTGGCGCATCGCGCAGCTGCCCGACTTCGGCGCCGGCGCCATGACCGGTCCTGACGGTGGTTCTGGTGTCGCCGTACTCAAGGGCTGTGACCACCCGGCCGAGGCCATGGAGTTCAACAACTGGTTCAATACCCAGATCGATGACCTCTCCTCGCAGGGCCTCGTCGTTGCAGCCAACGGCACGCCCGAGACCCCGGAGAAGATGCTGCGCCAGTTCGGCGACCAGGATGTCCTCGCCGAGCTCGCGACCGCGACCGCGAACCTGAACCCGGACTTCCCGTACGCTCCCGGTTTCTCCACGCTGTCCTCGATGACCGAGACCGCAGCGGCAGTCGTCGCCGGTGACGCCACCGTCGCAGACGTCTTCACGACCGCTCAGGACACCGCAGTCAAGGCGCTGACAGACCTCGGTCTGCCCGTCGCCAAGTAAGCTCCACGCCCGTACCGAGCACGCGCTCGGTGGAGGGTATTCGATTCGGATGCCCTCCACCGGCCTCTTTCTCCCGAAGGATGAGATCACGCCGCCATGACAACCGCTGAGACCACCGGCCACCGGCCGCGCCCGAGAAGGGGCTTCCGCGCGCGCCAGGAAGCCCGAAACGGCTGGCTGTTCATGGCACCGTTCTCGATCCTGTTCATCATCGTCTTCCTGGTGCCGATCATCATCTCGGTCCGGTCGGCGTTCTTCGCGCAGGTTCCCGCAGGCGAAGGCCTGTACGGCGGAGGCGAGCTCATCGACACCTTCGTCGGCTTCGACAACCTCACTGCGGCCGCGAGTAACGGCGCCTTCTGGTCGGGCATGGGTCGCGTGGTCATCTACGCCGCGTTCCAGATCCCGGTCATGATCATCGTCGCTCTCGCGCTCGCCCTGCTGCTCGACTCGTTCCTCGTGCGGCGCCCTGCCTTCTTTCGGCTCTCCTTCTTCCTGCCTTTCGCGATCCCCGGCGTGATCGCGGCGATGATCTGGATGTACATGTACACCCCAGAGGTCTCGCCGTTCATGCAGTTCCTCCCCGAGGGCACGAACTTCATGGCGCCCGGCACGATCCTCGCCTCGATGGCCAACATGACCACCTGGACCTACACCGGGTACAACATGCTGATCTTCCTCGCAGCCCTCCAGTCCATCCCGCGCGAGCTGTACGAGGCGGCGCGCCTGGACGGTGCGAGCGGCTTCCAGATCTCGCTGAAAATCAAGGTGCCGATGGTGCGCGGTGCGGCGCTGCTGGCCGTGCTGCTGTCGATCATCGGCACGATCCAGCTGTTCAACGAACCCATGATCATGGAGAGCTCGAACTCCTGGATGGGCTTGGACTACACCCCGATGATGCTCACCTACAACTCGATGATGGGCGAGCTGTCGCCGTCAGGCAGCGGTCCTGCATCCGCATACTCACTGCTGATGGCCGTCATCGCCGGCGCCCTCGCCGTTGTCTATGCACTCCTGCAGCGTAAGAAGGCCGTCTGACATGAGCACCACGACACTCATCACCGCTCCCGCAGAAACCCCACGCCGGGCACGGCGTGCGCCCGCAGCCGCGGATCTGCCGCCGCGCTCGGTCGCACCCGGCCCTGTCGCCAAGACCTTCGGCATCATCGCCCTGATCGTGGCGCTGGTCTACTTCCTCATGCCCGTGTACTGGGTCATCGTGGCATCCACGAAGTCCAACGCCGACCTCACGAACACCTTCGGGTTCTGGTTCGCGAACTGGAACCTCGACACCAACTACGCCAGCCTCATGGACTGGACGCAGGGCATGTTCTGGCGCTGGGTCGGCAACTCGATCCTGTACTCGACTGCCGCCGGAATCATCGGCACGCTGTTCGCCATCATGGCCGGCTACGCCATCGCGAAGTTCGTCTTCCCCGGCAAGAAGATCGCCGTCGCGATCATCATGGCGGGCCTCCTGCTGCCGGTCGCGCTGCTGACAGTGCCGCTCTACATGGAGTTCCAGGCGCTGGGCCTTGCCAACACCATGTGGGCGATTATCATCCCCTCTGCGGTCTCGCCGTTCGGCGTCTTCCTCGGGATGGTCTACGCCGAGACTTCAGTGCCTACCGAGCTGCTCGAGGCCGCGCGCATTGACGGCGCGAGCGAAGCGCGGATCTTCTTCACGATCGTCCTGCGTCTGCTGGCGCCGGCGATGGTGACGATCTTCCTGTTCATCTTCGTCGCGACCTGGAACAACTTCCTGCTGCCACTGATGATGCTCTCCAGTGCCGAGCTGAAGCCGGTCACTCTGGGCCTCTACGGCATGATGAGCTATTTCGCCCCGGACAAGGGCGCCGTGATGCTGGGCGCTCTGCTGGGCGTCGTGCCGCTGATCGTCCTGTTCTTCGGTCTGCAGCGCTTCTGGCAGTCCGGTCTGGCGGCCGGCGCGGTCAAGGGCTGATCGCCCTCACGAAGAAGGGCTCGCGACTTCGGTCGCGAGCCCTTCTTCGTGTCTCCGGTCGCGGGTCAGGACCCGATGAATTCCTCGACGGCGCCGTACTCCGGCGTCTCCCGGAGCTCGACCATAGCGGGAAGCGCGTCAGTGTCGAGCACGACGATCTCGTTCGCGCCGGGCTTCCACAGCGGTGCAGGAGCGTAGAGCGTGACCTGCGGGCCGCGGTCCCAGTAGCGTCCGAGCAGGAAGCCGTTCAGCCACACCATGCCCTTGACTCCGCCGCGGAAGGCGAGCCAGGAATCAGCCGGAGTCTCGACCTGAATGCTCGCCACGGCGACGCCGTCGGCGTCGTCTGCGCGTTCAGTCCTGCTTGCGCCGGCACCCGCCGCAGCCTGCGGCGCGTCGAGCGGGAGCGCACGATGGGTCCAGCCGTGCACGAAGCGGCGACCGCCCACGAGGACGCCACCGAGGATGCCCTTGTGCGCCCCGGTCTGCGGGCCGTAGTTGATGCGCCCGAGGCTCTCGACGACGATCGTCAGCGCGCCCTTGCGTGCACCGCCGGGAATGGCGAGCGCGTGCTCGCCGTCGTGCTCCATCGTGCCGATGCGCTCATCGTCGACGAACACCGTTGCGCGGTCACGCAGATCGGCGATCGTGATCGTGGATTCGGCGGGAATGTCGATGGATGCCTGATAGACGACGATCCCGTCCTCGACACCGAGCTGCTCGAAGCTCTGCGGTGCGGGGGTGCGCTCGCCTATCACGGGGAGCGTCTCCACGAGTGCACGCAGGGATGCGGCCTGCTGCAGACGGACCGTCTGGGCAGGCTGCACGGGGTTCGGCGCGGGCGGTTCGGAAAGCTCACCGTCATGGAACGGGGCGAATGCCGCCCGCAGGGCATCGAACTTGTCGCCGAGTGATCCGTCTTCATGGATCGGAGCATCCGAGTCGTAGCTGGTGATGGTCGGCTCGATCATGCCGAAATGGTTGGCACCGTTCCACAGCCCGAAGTTCGTGCCGCCGTGCGCCATGTAGATGCTGACCGAACCGCCGGCGGCGAGCAGCTCGTCGACCGTGCCGATCATGCTCGCGGCCGAGCGCACGTGATGCTGCTCGCCCCAGTGGTCGAACCATCCACCCCAGAGCTCACTGCACATCAGAGCCTGTCCGGGGACGAGAAGCTCTTCGGCCGCCGGGACTCCCGTGCCGAATGTGAAGGTTCCCATGGCGCCGCCCACGGACCCGTGCGCGACCATGTCGGAGGTGATCCCGTCGGCAGTCGTGAGCAGCTCGACGATCCCGCGCGAGCGCAGCGCATCACGCTGGTGCTCGAGGTACGCGTGGTCGCTTCCGAAGGAGCCGTACTCGTTCTCGACCTGCACGGCGATGATGGGTCCGCCGTTGACCGCCTGCAGCGGCACCATCCGAGGTATGAGCGCGTCGAACCAGCGATCGACGGCCGCGAGGAACTCCGGATCGCTCGTGCGCAGTGCCGAGACCCGGCCGGTCAGCCACACCGGCAGCCCGCCGTTGGACCACTCCGCACAGATGTAGGGGCTGGGGCGTAGGAAGACGTCGAGTCCGACCTCTCCCGCGAGACGGATGAATGCCTCGATGTCCTGCCAGCCGTCGAAACGAACGTCACCCTCGACGCGTTCGTGGAAGTTCCAGGGCACGTAGGTGTCGACGGTGTTTGCGCCCATAGCGGCCAGGCGGCGCAAGCGGTCCTCCCACTGCCCGGGGTGCACCCGGAAGTAGTGCAGCGCGCCGGCGAGGATGCGATGGGGACGACCGTCGCGGATCAGCTGGCCGCCTTGCCAGACAAGCGCGGACTCGCCGCCTGATGCTGGCGAGAATGCGTCGTTCATCATGGACTCCTCTGGCATGAATCTCAAAATTGTTTGCGTTCACATTATCTCATCAAGAACACGGCAAGTACTCGCTCAGCCGCATCGCGATCACTAGCATGGAGGGCATGCCTCCCCGTCGAGACCCCGCTGATCGCGCTCCCAATCAGAATGACGTCGCTCGACTCGCGGGGGTTTCTGCCCAGACTGTGTCACGGGTGATGTCCGGGCAGAGCAATGTGCGCCCCGACACCGCACGGAAAGTGCTCAATGCCGTCGAAGAGCTCGGCTACCGCGTGCATGCCGCGGCCGCGTCGTTGGCATCCGGCCGCACCCGCATCCTCGGCGTCATCGTGCTGAGCACCAACCGCTACTCGACAGCGGCCCTGGGCGTCGGCATCGAACGCGTGGCTGCCGAGAACAACTACACGGTGACCACGGCATCCGTTTCTGACCACGCCACCATCGAAGACATCGCCGCGGCCTTCGATCTCCTCGAGCGCCAGGGCGCCGAGGGCATCATCCTCGGCGTTCCGGTCTCGCTCGATCACCCGCTCATGCGTGCGCGAACAGAGCGGACACCCTCCACGCGCAACGTGCGAACCTCCCCGGAGGAGGAGTCCGAATTCTCCGTCGATCAGGGCGAAGTCGCCCGCCTCGCCGTCGAGCACCTGCTCGACCTCGGACACGAGACCGTGTGGCATGTCAGCGGTGACGAGTACTGGTCAGAGAGCGTGCAGCGTCGCGAGATGTGGGAACGCGTGCTGCGCGAGCACGGCATCGAACCTCCACCGGTGATTCCCGCGGACTGGACCTCTGAGTCCGGCTACCGCGCCGGACGCACGATCGCCGCGATCCCCGGCGCCACAGCCGTTTTCGTGAGCAGTGACGAGATGGCATTCGGCGTGATCCGCGCGCTGCACGAAGCAGGACGCAGCGTGCCGGATGACGTGTCGATCGTCAGCGTCGACGACATCGCTCTGGCAGCGTACGCATCACCGGCACTCACGACAGTGCGCCAGCCGTTCGAGTCTGTGGGTGCGGGCGCTGCCCGGCGGGTGATCGCGCAGATCGAGGGAACAGAGCCGCGCGGTGAGATGCCGCGCGTGGAGCCGACTCTGATTCTGCGCTCCTCGACCGCGCCTCCCCATCTGCCACAGGACTGACCGGGCGCCGACCGTCGCAATCGCCCACTAGCCTGGTCAAGTGGGAAATGACGACGAGAGAGCCAGAAAACGGCTCTCCCGTACCCCCAATCGAGGGATGACAGTCGCCGTCCTCGCTCTTGCGGGCCTCTGCTCATCGTTCATGTTCACGCTCGTCGTGCCGCTCCAGGCCGAGCTGCCCACCCTCCTCAACGCCTCGCGTGAAGACACCTCATGGGTCGTCACGATCACGCTGCTCGTCGCCGCGGTCGCGACGCCGATCTCTGGGCGCCTCGGCGACATGTACGGCAAACGCCGGATCGTGGTCGTGCTTCTGGTGCTGCTCGCTCTCGGCTCGGTCATCGCGGCGGCTTCGGCCTCGATCGTCGGTGTGGTCATCGGCCGGGCGCTGCAGGGCGCCGTCACTGGCGTCATCCCGCTCGGCATCGCGATCATGCGCGACATCCTGCCCCCTAAGCGCGTCGGCACCTCGGTCGCACTGATGAGCGCGACGATGGGCGTCGGCGGCGCTGTCGGGATGCCGCTGGCCGCGTACCTCGCGCTCAACGCCGACTGGCACTCGCTGTTCTGGCTCTCGGCGGGGCTCGGCATCACCGTGCTCATCCTGGTGCTGATGTTCGTGCCAGAGGACGTGCTGCTCTCCCCCGGCCGCCTCGACGTCGTCGGCACCATCGGTCTCGCCGTCGGCCTCACCGGCCTCCTGCTCTACATCTCTCGCGGAGCCCAGTGGGGATGGGCATCGCCGCTCGGACTGGGCCTCCTCATCGGTGGCATCGTCGTGCTGCTGCTGTGGGGCTGGTACGAGCTGCGAGTAACCGATCCGCTGGTGGATCTGAGGGTTGCCGCACGGCCCGCAGTGCTCCTGACGAACATCGCAGCGATCGGCATGGGGTTCGCACTGTTCTCATCGAACGTCACGTTCCCGCAGATCCTCGAGCTTCCCGTCGAGACAGGGTCAGGCTTCGGGCTCGACATGCTCGCCGCATCGTTCGTCATCATGCCGGCAGGCCTGGTGATGATGGTGCTTTCGCCGCTGTCCGGCCTTCTCGAACGCTCGATCGGACCGAAACCGCTGTTCGCCGTCGGCAGCGCCGCGATCGTCGTCGCATACGTCTATGTGCTCCTCTGGTCCTCGGAATGGGTGCACATCCTCGTCGCCAATGCACTGATCGGCGTCGGGATCGGCTTCACCTTCGCCGCCATGCCGATGATCATCATGCGCTCGGTTCCGGCCAATGAGACGGGCGTCTCGAACGGCCTGAACGCGCTGTTCCGCTCCGTGGGCACGTCCAGTGCCTCGGCCGTCATGGGCGCCGTGCTCGCAGCGATGAGCATCGATATCGACGGCGTGGCCGTTCCCACTCGCGAGGCCTTCAACGTCTGCTTCTGGCTCGCGATCGTCGCCGCTGCCGTCGCCCTTGTGCTGTCGCTGTTCATCCCGAAGACCACCCCACTCGAGAAGCATCCGTCACTCCCCAGCTGAGTTCGGCCGAGCCGGCCTCAGAGCGTGTATCCGTCCGGGTCTCCTCGTCGCGGCGGGCGCAAGTTCTCGGGGACCGGCCACGGCAGCACGATCGACTCCGCCGCCGGTCGGGTGATGTCCCCGTAATCGTCGATCTTCACGACGATGCGTCCGCGGATGCCGTCATGCTCGGGGGCCACTTCGACAATGCGGACCCGGATCGGGCGCCCCTCGTCTTCCAGCATCCACGGCTCGGCGAGCCATGCGAGCCCGTGCTCTTCCAGCAGCTCCTCGGCAACGAGCCAGTCGACAGCATCCGAGATGGTGCGTCCGAACACGTCCACTGCCACCCAGTCATCGCCCGATGGGTGGATCCAGCCGAGCAATTCGCCGTCGTCGCGGCGATGCGGGGTCCAATCATTCATCCGACGAGGGTACCTCGACGACAGATGTCGGCCTGAAATACAGAGGTCGGACTGAAACGCACGTTCTCGACCAACCTTTGTGATCGGGACTGACGAGTGTCGGGCGCGCTTGCCTCGGCAACTATTCCCGGCAGAATGGAGACATGTCCGCACCTCTCTCGCGCATGACGCCGCAGCAGTCAGCGGCCTGGCTCGCCCTGATCGGTACTGCAGAGCTCTTGCCGGCCGCTCTCGACGCTCAGTTGCAGCGAGACTCGTCCATGACGCACTACGAGTTCATCCTGCTCAGCGTGCTGCAGCGTCAGGGAGCATTGCGCCTGAGCGATCTCGCAAGCGCGACCAACGCGACGCTCCCCCGCACCTCCAAGGTCGTGAGCCGGCTGCAGCAGCGCGATCTCATCGAACGCGAAGAGAGCACGAAGGACCGCCGCAGCGTGCTGCTGGCTCTCACGAAAGAGGGGCGCCGACAGCTCGTGCTCGCAACCCCAGGCCACTTCGACATGGCGCACCGCCTGGTGCTCGACCGCGTCACCGAAGAGCAGCTGGAGAACCTCGCCGATGCGCTCGGCCCCGTCGTCGAAGCGCTCGATCCGCACCGGAGGTTCGGACCGTTCTGAGCGGCCCGCGCCGGTCAGTGCGCGTACTCCATGAGTTCGATGCCGAGGATGCGGAACGCCTCGTGCACGCGAAGACGGTGCGCGATCGATAGATCATCGAAGCCGACGATCATCGCATAGGAGATCCCCGCCCGCGGACCCGCGAGCACCCCGGCCTCGGCGCGGGCGCCACGATCACGACCGGTCTTGTTGATGAACAGCAGACCGTGCGCGTCATGGTCGTGCGCGAAGGGATCAAGACCAGTGGATGCCGCGACCAGACTCAGGTCATGGTTCAGGCTCAGCCACTCCGAGACCTGAGCGCTCACTGCAGGATCGACGACCTTGGAGTTGACCAGCGCCGAGAACAGCCCGGCCAGCTCGCGAGTGGTGCCGACTGCGACGTGCGGTGCGTCATCGGGGCCGCGCTCATCGCGGAAACGGTCGAGCATGGCGGTTCGCCGCAGCCCGAGCGCATCGATGCGCTCGCGAACGCTGTTATGCCCGACGCGCTCCAGCAGCAGATTCACCGCCAGCGGATCGCCGGTTGCTGCGGCAAGAGTTGCGAGATCAGCCAGCGGGAGGACCGGAGTGCGCAGATGACGCCACACCCCGGACGCCGCCACTGGTTCTCCCGCCGAACGCTCGACGATCTCGAGCGGATCGAGGCTTCCGGCCTCGAATCGTGCCGCTACCTCGATGAGCAGCGGCACGACGCCGAGTCCAGCAATGGGAAGGGTCACATGATCGTCACCGGTCAGTACCGGCGCGCCGGTATCGAGATCCTTGACGTGCACGGAGACCTGAGCCCCAGCATCCGCCAGCCCTTCCAGCGCACGCATGGTCGCCGCGAACGACCTGCGTCCGATTGCCGCTCGACGCGGCAGTCGACGAGTCTTGCGGTGGGATCGACGCAGCATCGCCGTCGTTTTGGCCGGTTCAGAGGGCTGGGGGGTGCCCACACATGTTCCTTCCCGCGAAGGTTTTGGGTGTTGCCTTCATCGGCACAGCCGAGACGGCATTGGCTATCGTAACCCCGCCTACCGACTCCCCGCTGGGCGCCGGTAAGTAACCGTCACCAGATCGTCACCCGCTCTTCAGTCGGAAGGTGCAGCGCGTCGTCTTCGGTCACCCCGAATGCCTCGTAGAAAGCATCGATGTTGCGCACGATCTGGTTGCAGCGGAACTCGTTCGGGGAGTGCGGGTCAATCGTCAGCAGACGGATCGTCTCAGCATCGCGGCTCTTCTGCTGCCAGACCTGGGCCCAGCTCAGCAGCAGACGCTGCACGCCGGTGAGTCCGTCGATGACCGGGGCATCCGCGCCGCCGAGAGACAGCTCGTAGGCCTTCAGCGCGATGCCGAGACCACCGAGATCCCCGATGTTCTCGCCGATCGTGAGTGCACCGTTGACGTGGTTCTCGTCTCCCAGCCCCACAGGGACGAGCGCGTCGTACTGTGCAATGAGGGCCTTGGTGCGCTCCTCGAAGGCAGCGCGGTCAGCATCCGTCCACCAATCATCGAGCTTGCCCGTGCCGTCGTAGCGACTGCCCTGGTCATCGAATCCGTGTCCGATCTCGTGCCCGATGACGGCACCGATTCCGCCGTAGTTCGCGGCGGCGTCGCGAGATGCGTCGAAGAACGGGTACTGCAGGATCGCCGCGGGGAACACGATCTCATTCATGGACGGGTTGTAGTACGCATTGACCATCTGCGGCGGCATGTGCCACTCGTTCCGATCGATGGGCTTTCCGACCTTGTCGACGTTGCGGTCGTGCTCGAAGACGTTCGCCCGGCGGACGTTGCCGAAGATGTCGGATGCATCGATCTCGAGTGTCGAATAGTCGCGCCACACTTCGGGGTGGCCGATCTTCGGGGTGAACGAGTCGAGCTTCGTGAGCGCGCGCTCGCGGGTCTCTGGGCTCATCCACTCCAGCGTCGTGATGCTCTGGCGGTACGCCGCGATGAGATTCGCGACGAGTTCGTCCATGGCCGCCTTCGCCGTCGGCGGGTAGTGGCGCTCGACGTAGACCTTGCCGATCGCCTCACTGAGGGCGCCTTCGGTGACCGAGACGCCGCGCTTCCAGCGCTCACGGATCGTGGGGACGCCGGTGAGCTCGGTGCCGTAGAACGAGAAGTTCTCCTGCACGAAGTCATCGGTAAGGAACGCCGCCGCAGCATGCACGACCTGCGAGCGCAGCCAGGCCTTCCAGTCGTCGAGGCGCTCTGCGCTCAGCAGCGCGCCGAGACCCTCGAAAGCGCTCGGCTGGCTGACGACCAGTTCGGCGAAAGCATCCGGGTTCGTGGGCCCGACCGCGTCCCGCCAGGGTGCGAGGTCGACGTCGACGAGCGCCTGCAGCTCATCCCAAGTCTTCAGGTTGTAGGTTTCGACGGCGTCGCGGCTGCGGACGTTGTCCCAGTGGTGCGAGGCGATCTCGGTCTCGAGCGCGAAAGCACGCTCGGCGTCACCGGCAGCATCCGCAATGCCGGCGAGCGCGAGCAGACGCTCGAGGTGCGCGCGGTAGGCGGTGCGGGTGTCGGCGAAGTTGTCGAGGCGGTAATAGCTCTCGTCGGGGAGCGAGAGGCCGGACTGCACGAGAACGGGCACATAGCGCTCGGGGTCACCCGGGTCGCCATCGACGTAGAACCCGATCAGGTGGGCGCGGCCATCGCGCTCGTAGGCACCGGCGGTGGCGAGAAGGGCCGGGATGCTGTCAATCCGGTCGATCTCTGCGAGGGTCTCCTGCAGCGGCCGGGCGCCGGCGGCATCGATGCTCGCCGTGTCCATGAAGCTCGTGAAGAGGTCACCGATCTTGCGCGCGAGACTGCCGGCGTCAGCGCCCTGCGACTCTTCGATGATCGTGCGGACGTCCTTCTCGGCCTGCTCGGCGAGCAGATGGAAGGAGCCCCAGCGCGCCTTGTCGCCGGGGATCTCGGTGCGCTCGAGCCACGCACCGTTGACGTAGCGGTAAAGATCGTCCTGCGGGCGGATGTCGGAGCTGAATTCTTCGGTCGCGAGACCGGCGGGAAGCACATCAGTCATGCGTCCACCCTATGCGCCGCGTGCCGATGCGCGCGGTGCGACAATGCGCGCGGATCGGCGCCGTCCGACCGATGCGAGAAGACTTTCGCGGCTGCGGACGCGTCCTAAGCCGTGTTTTCCTTCCGCCATCCGCGGAACCGGCGCCGCACCCCGCCGCGCGAATCCGTCGTGGGCTCGGACGGAACGACGGTAGCCCGCGCAGCCCGTCGCTCGCGCCAGGCTGCGACCTCCGCATCCGCATCTCGCGTCTTCGTCACCACCGGTGGGCCGCCCTGCAACTGGCGCCGGGCGGCGATCACTCGACTGTTGAAGTCCTCGAGCACATCGCGCACGTCGCTCTCGCGAGAGAGCGCGTCGAGGTTCGCGTCGAGCTCGCGGTCCTCGGTGCGCAGCAGGATGGCGGGCGGGCCGAGCCCGGAGAGGTTCTCGGTCTCGATCTTGCGCCGGATCCACCAGTCGGGATCATGGTGGGTCCCGAGATCCTCGAGTGGCTTGCCGGCGCCGGGAAGGTTGTCGAACTCGCCGCGGCGCATGGCGACCTGAATAGCGCTCTCGACGAACTCGTGCTTGTTCTGCGCTGTGAGCGCGGAGGGCGCGGCCGGTTCGCGGGGCTGTTGCGGTGGTCTCTCGTCAGACATGGCGCACCTCCGGCATGGTTCGTGATAAGCCTACGCCGCCGGTCGCCACCCGCTCCGGCTTCGATACGCTGGGGTACTCTGCCCCTCGTCCAAGGAGTCCCCGCATGAGTACGCCGATCCGCATCGGAATCGTCGGTTATGGAAACCTCGGACGCGGCGTCGAGGCCGCGATCGACCGTAGCGAAGATATGGAACTCGTCGGCGTCTTCACCCGGCGCGATCCCGCAGATGTGCGCACGGCCGGAGCTGCCGCGCACCGAATGGACGATCTCGACCAGCACGCAGACGCTCTCGACGTGCTCATCCTCTGCGGCGGGTCCAAGAACGATCTGCCCGCGCAGACGCCGGAGCTCGCCGGGCGCTTCAGCGTCGTCGACAGCTTCGACACGCACGCCCGCATTCCGGAGCACTTCGCGGCAGTGGATGCGACCGCGCGCGCTGCCGGGACGACCGCACTCATCTCGGCCGGGTGGGACCCCGGGATGTTCTCGCTGAACCGCGTCTTCGGAGAGGCACTGCTGCCCGAAGGCGACACCTACACGTTCTGGGGCCGCGGTCTCAGCCAGGGCCACTCCGACGCGATCCGCCGGGTCGACGGCGTCGCAGGCGGAGTGCAGTACACCGTCCCGAGTGCAGATGCGGTGGCATCCGTTCGATCGGGCGAGCGACCGACCCTCACCACCAGGCAGAAGCACACGCGCGAGTGCTTCGTCGTGCTCGCTGACGGCGCCGATGCCGATGCCGTGCGCGAGGCGATCGTGACGATGCCCGACTACTTCGCCGACTACGACACCGCCGTGACCTTCATCTCGGCCGACGAGCTCGCCCGCGACCACGCAGCCATGCCGCACGGCGGGTTCGTGATCCGCAGTGGTGTGACCGGTGACGGCGCAACCCAGACGATCGAGTACGGCCTGAACCTCGGCAGCAACCCGGAGTTCACCGCCAGCGTGCTGGTCGCCTACGCTCGCGCTGTGCACCGCATGAATGCTGATGGTCAGATCGGCGCCCGCACGGTGTTCGATGTCGCCCCCGGCCTGCTCTCGCCGAAATCACCGGAGCAGCTGCGCGCAGAGCTGCTCTGAACGTCAGTGCCAACGCATAGTCTCAAGAGGTGAGAGGCGCGATGACCCTGAACCGGGAGATCCTGCGGCTCGCGGTCCCTGCCCTGGGCGCCCTGGTCGCAGAGCCAGCGTTCCTGATGGTGGATGCCGCGCTCGTCGGCCACCTCGGAACTGTTCCGCTTGCGGGTCTGGGCATCGCCAGCGCCGTGCTGCAGACGATCGTGGGACTGATGGTGTTCCTCGCGTATTCGACGACACCAGCGGTTGCTCGACGCTTCGGCGCGGGTGATCACAAGGATGCCGTCTCGATCGGGATCGACGGCATGTGGCTGGCGCTCGGGCTCGGCGCCGTGCTCGCCGCTCTCGGCGCGTTCTCTTCGCCATGGCTCGTGTCGCTCTTCGGCGCAACTCCAGAGGTCGCCGAGCAGGCCGATACCTATCTCGTGATCAGCATGTGGGGCCTGCCTGCGATGCTGATCGTGTTCGCGGCGACAGGCCTTCTGCGCGGCATGCAGAACACTGTCACACCGCTCTGGATCGCCGGCTTCGGGTTCGGTGCGAACGCTCTGCTGAACTGGCTCTTCATCTACGGGTTCGGCTGGGGCATCGCCGGTTCCGCGATCGGAACTGTCACCGCGCAGTGGGCGATGGTCGCCGCGTACGTCATCATCGTCGGCAGGCTGGCCCGCACTCACTCCGCCTCGGTGCGGCCGCAGCGAGACGGGGTGCGCGGTTCGGCGAGGGCCGGCGGCTGGCTGTTCCTGCGCACGGTGAGTCTGCGGGTCGCCCTGCTGCTCACGGTCGGCGTCGCGACGGCCCTCGGCACGGAAGAGCTCGCCGGCTGGCAGGTCGTCTTCACGATCTTCTCGGCGGCGGCTTTCGCTCTGGATGCCCTCGCCATCGCCGCACAGGCGCTGATCGGCAAGGGGCTGGGCTCCGGCGACGTTCCCGGCGTGCGTCTCGTGCTGGCCCGAACGGTTGCGTGGGGCGCCTGGTTCGGCGTGGTCGTCGGGCTCATCATCGGCGCGCTTTCCGGCGTGATCGGGCTCGCCTTCACCGGGGATCCAGAGCTTGCCGCACTGATCCAGCCTGCGCTGATCGTGCTTGCGGTCGCTCAACCGATCGCAGGGGTCGTGTTCGTGCTCGACGGAGTGCTGATGGGGTCAGGCGACGTGCGCTATCTCGCGATCGCCGGCGGCCTGAACCTCGTGCCGTTCATCCCGACGCTCGTGATCATCGCGATGGTCGGGGTCAGCGGAATGCCCGGAGTCACCTGGCTCGCCGTCGCCTTCTTCGGCGTCTACCTGCTCGCCCGGTTCGCGACCCTCGGCTGGCGTGTCAAGACCGGCGGTTGGCTGCGGCAGGACGCGTAGACGACTCGTTCTGCACAACACTGCGCGACGGACGGCAATCCAGGTTTGTCGGCTCTGCCGCACGAACTGTCTGCGTCCCCTGGCGTCCTGGTCTCACGACGGCGAGAATGGAGAGATGCTGACCATGAGCGAACCGCAGGTATGGATGCTGATCGGCGTATTCGCCGCAGGCCTGTTCGGCATGATCACGCTCATGTCGACGATGTTCGTGCGGATCATCCGCACCGAGGTCCAGGGCGTGCATCACCGTCTGGATCGCCTCGATTCAGACGTCAACGCGCTCATGCGGCACACCTTCGGCATCCAGCGCGACTGATCGCGCATGCGACGACGATCGCCGCTCGGGTGACTCACCCCGCGTAGCGGCGGCACCATTCGTACATGATCACCGCGCCCGCGGCGCTCGCGTTGATCGACCGGGTCGAGCCGTACTGGGTGATCTCGATGTGTCCGGATGCCGCGGCGATCGCCTCGTCCGTCAGGCCCGGCCCCTCCTGTCCGAATAGCAGCAC
Organism: Microbacterium zouquanmingi; assembly: GCF_052266695.1. NCBI lineage: Bacteria > Bacillati > Actinomycetota > Actinomycetes > Micrococcales > Microbacteriaceae > Microbacterium > Microbacterium zouquanmingi. The sequence goes on along the minus strand of NZ_JBQPQZ010000003.1, from coordinate 129,864 downwards.
GCAGCGTTCGGGCAGCTCTGCCTTGTCGACGGGCACGGCGCCTGTGACGTTATCGACGGCGATGATCGGGATGCCTTCACTCTCAGCCCATGCCGCGAACGAGGCGACATCCTCGTGGTGCACGACGTGCTGATAGCGGTCGGTGACCATGGCACCGCGCTTGTTCCAGCGGCGTCGGCCGACGATGTGCACGGTGTCGGCGAGGAACGCGTTGGCGCTGCGCACGATGGATCCGATGTTCATGTCGTGCTGCCAGTTCTCGATCGCGACATGGAACGGATGCCGGTGCGTGTCGAGGTCGGCGACGATCGCATCCATCCGCCAATAGCGGTAACGATCGATGACGTTGCGGGTGTCGCCGTTCTCGAGCAGTTCCGGATCGTACTGGTCACCGGTGGGCCATTCGCCTTCCCAGGGGCCGAGGCCGTGGGTGCTGCGCTCTGGAGTCTCGGTCACTGCTTCAGCGTAGTCTGGAGCGGTGGCATCCCCGGCAGCAGACGACTACCTGAAGACCGTCTACGCGCACACCGAATGGCAGGATGCTCCGATCACTCCGTCGCAGCTGGCCGCGGGGCTCGGCATCGCTCCCTCGAGCGTGACCGAGATGGTCAAGAAGCTCGCAGCCGCAGGCCTCGTCTCGCATGTGCCGTACGGCGCGGTGCGCCTGACGCCGGCAGGCGAGACCAGGGCGCTGCAGATGGTGCGCCGCCATCGCCTCATCGAGACGTGGCTGGTGCAGGAGTTCGACTACTCCTGGGACGAAGTCCACGATGAGGCCGAAGTTCTCGAGCACACCATCAGCGATCGACTGCTCGAGGGCATCGACGCCCGTCTCGGACACCCTCGTTTCGACCCGCACGGAGATGCGATTCCAGATGCCGCGGGTGAAGTCATCCGCGAGCCCTTCGTGCTGCTCGCTGACGCGGCGACCGGTCACATCGGCCGCGTGCTGCGCGTCGCGGACACCGATCCGGATCTGCTCCGGGCGCTGGACGCGCTGGGCCTCGCTGTGGGGTCGGAGATCCGCGTCACCATCGGTGGCATCGCCCTCGACGGAAAGAATGTCGCGCTGCCCGACGGCGCCGCTGGTGTGGTGTGGCTCAGCCAATAGGCTGAGCACATGGCACACCGCGATGACATCGAATGCTGGCTCACCGATATGGACGGGGTTCTCGTCCATGAGAACGTCCCGATCCCCGGAGCATCCGACATGCTCGCCGGCTGGGAGAGCAACGGCATCCCGTATCTGGTGCTGACGAACAACTCGATCTTCACCGCGCGCGACCTCTCCGCCCGACTGCGCGCGAGCGGCCTGAACGTTCCCGAAGACCGCATCTGGACGTCGGCGCTCGCGACGGCATCGTTCTTGAAGCAGCAGCTGCCCGGCGGTTCTGCGTTCGTGATCGGCGAGGCCGGCATTCTCACCGCGCTCCACGACGCCGGGTACATCATGACCGAGACGGATCCTGATTTCGTCGTCGTCGGCGAGACTCGCACCTACTCCTTCGAGGCGATCACCAAGGCGATCCGCCTGATCAACAAGGGCGCGCGGTTCATCATCACCAACCCTGATGCCACCGGTCCCAGCGCCGAGGGCGCGCTGCCGGCAACCGGCGCTGTCGCCGCTCTCATCACGAAGGCCACCGGCATGGAGCCGTACGTCGTCGGCAAGCCGAACCCGATGATGTTCCGCTCTGCTCTGAACAAGATCGGTGCGCACTCGAAGAAGACCGGCATGATCGGTGACCGCATGGACACCGATATCGTCGCCGGCATCGAAGCGGGCCTGCACACGGTGCTCGTCCTCACCGGCATCAGCGATCAGGCCGAGATCGAGAAGTACCCGTTCCGCCCCGACGAGATCGTCGATTCTGTCGCCGATCTGCTCCCCACCATCACCGAGACGATCACGACGATCAAGGACTGACTGAGGAAGGATCGATGGGCGTTCTCGACGACGGCGAGCGGATCACCGCAGCGGATGCTTTGGTCTGGCGCGCCTGGCTCGAGGCCCACCACGCAACCACTGCGGGTGTGTGGCTGCTGAACGTCCGCGGTGCGAATGGGTCGATGGAGTACGACGATGCCGTGCGCCAGGCCCTGTGCTTCGGATGGATCGATGGCCCGACCAGAACGTTCCCCGAGGGCAACGGTCAGTGGTTCTCGCCCCGACGTGTCTCGAGCGGATGGGCTGCGACGAACAAGGTGCGGCTTGCCGAGCTCGAGGTCGCGGGACTGCTCGCACCGGCCGGCATCCGAGCGATCGAGACTGCCAAGGCGAACGGAACCTGGACGATGCTCGACGGTCCGGAGGCCGACATCGAGCCCGACGAGTTCGCCGCGGCTCTGGATGCTGTCCCCAAAATCGTCGCGGATGCCGCAGAAGGGAAGCGACCATGAATCAGAACGACCTGCTGTTCCTCGTGCTGATCCTGATCGGCCTGTCATCGATCACGATCGTCATCTGGCAGTTCGTGCGCTCGCGCCGCGGCCGCGGCGACGGGAGATCGGGCAACTGGTGGGAAGGCCCGTGGGACGACGACCGCAAGGGCTGACCCGCCCGGTCGGCTCAGCTCGCCGAGAGCACCAGTCCACGCAGCTGGGCGACAGGCTCAGGCATCCGAAGCGGTCCTGCACCGGGCGTGATCGTGCCGAGGATGCGGGGGGCGCGCGCACCGGTCACCCCCGGCATCACCGCGGGAATGCCATGCATCGTGCACCAGCCGATCAAGGCGAACAGGATCGCCTCCTTCGCATCCGTCGAAGCACCGAGCACATCGGCGAGCACGACCTCGGTGTAGGGCAGCGCCGAGCGGAGGCCGCCCATGATGAGCGGATTGTGGCATCCACCGCCCGAGACGGCCAGGAACTCCACCCCGGCGGCACGCACATCCGCAGCGACGGTCTGCACCGTCAGCTCCGTCAGCGTCCGCACCAGATCGGCGATCGGGATGTCGCGACCGAGCGAATCGACGTGTTGACGCACATACTCGAGGTGGAAGTGCTCCTTGCCCGTGCTCTTCGGTGCGGCCAGTGAGTAGTACGGGTCGGCGAGCAACCGCTCCAGCAGTTCTGGGTCGACGTTTCCCGCACGGGCGATCTTGGCGTCCTCGTCATAGCCGAGAGGATTGAGGCCGTACTTGGTGATCACAGCATCCACCAGTGCGTTCGCCGGACCCACGTCAAACGCCGAGACAGCGTCGCCGACGATCGTGATGTTCGCGATTCCGCCGAGATTCAGTGCCGCCGAGACACCGCCCCGACCACGCAGGAGCAGCTCGTCGAGGAACGACACGAGCGGGGCGCCGTGGCCTCCGGCGGTGATATCGCGGATGCGCACATCCGAGACGACCGGCGCGCCGACGGCCTCGGCGATCCATGCCGGCTGCCCGATCTGCAGCGTTCCCCGTGCATGATCATCTTCGACCCAGTGGTAGACGGTCTGGCCGTGAGTGCAGACCGCATCGATACCGCCCACGGATGCCGCGGCATCCCGCGCGACGTCGGCGAAGGCCTGCCCGATCAGGGTGTCGAGTTCACACACCTCGGCAAGAGTCGTCGGCGTTGGCGGAAGGGCTGCCACAAGTCGTGCGCGCAGCTCCGGTGCGTACGGGACGCTGTCTTCATGCAGGACAGTTCCGTGCAGATCGCCGTCCGATTCGGTGAATTCGACGACAGCGACGTCGATTCCGTCATGAGAGGTGCCGGAGAGCAGGCCGAGTACGCGCATCCGTCGAGCCTACGACGTTCGCGGCCCGACACTCTGGGGGCCGACACGCCAGATGTCGGACCGTTTGCGGCGAATCGACCGACATCTGGCGTGTCGGCCCCCTAACTGTCGAGTCGGGTCAGGCACGCCAGATCGGGCCGGGCGCGGCGCCCCGGCCCACCGCTACCGCAGGACGAACGCCGCGGCCCCGATCAGCGGCCCCTCATCGCCGAGCCCGGAGCGCACCACGCGTGCGGCGCGCGAATAGTCGTGCGCCGCGGATGCCGCGAGTGCCTGCTGCACGAGATCGATGTAGTCATCGGAGACCCGGGAGAACCCGCCACCTACCGCGATGAGGTCGAGATCGAGGAGGGTCGCGGCATCCGCCAGCGCCTGACCCACCTCGCGGGCTGAGCGTTCGATGGCCGCCCGCGCGACCTGGTCGCCGTCAGCCGCAGAACGTGCGAGATCTTCACCGGTAGACCCTGCCCAACCCTGCGACCGCGCCCAGGCGGCACTCGCCGGCCCCGACGCGATCTCTTCGAGAGTCAGCCCACCCTCGCGACGCATCTGTCCGAGGTGGCCGGCGTTTCCACTCGCGCCGGGCATGTACTGTCCTGCGACGACGAACCCGCCACCGACGCCGGTCGAGACGACGATCGACAGTGATGCGCGCGCCTCGCGCGTCGCGCCGAGCCAGGATTCGGCGAGCGCGAGCGCACCACCGTCATGACCGAACACGGTGCGCACGTCACGACCGAGAACATCGGATGCCGCGGCGCGCACAGCATCCGCCAGTGCGTAGCCATGCGCGAGCGGCATGTTCACCGGGAAGATTCTTCCGGCATGGCGATCGACTGGCCCTGCGCTGCCGATACCCGCGCCGATCAGCTCAGCATCAGGGGGCAGTGCGGCAAGCGCGTGTGTGACAACGGCACTCACTGCCGCGTCGAGGGAGGACGGCGTCGATTCGCGCCCGGTCGCCCGACGGCTGCGGCTCCCGGCTGCGACCTGGCCGTCAGCAGAGACGAGGGCGGCCTCCATCTTGGTGCCGCCGACATCGACGGCCAGCGCGTACCGGATCACTGCGGATCGAGGCCGAGGTCGTCAAGGTCGAAGGCGGCCAGCCACTGCAGGCCCTCGGCTTCGATCGCGGCCTGGGCTCCGGTCTTGCGGTCGACGATCACGGCGACGGCAACGACTTCCGCGCCCTCACGGCGCAGCACTTCGACGGCCTTCAGCGCGGACTGCCCGGTGGTCGAGGTGTCTTCGAGAACGACGACGCGCTTGCCGGCGACATCCGCGCCCTCGACCTGACGGCCGCGGCCGTGGTCCTTGGGCTCCTTGCGGACGACGAAGGCATCCACCGGCTTATCAGCTGCGACAGAGGCGTGCATGACCGAGTTGGCGATCGGGTCAGCGCCGAGTGTGAGACCGCCGACCGAGACGGCGCCGAGGCCATCGATCAGGTCGAGCATGATGCGGCCGATCGCGGGGGCCGCCCGGTGATCGAGGGTGAGCTTTCGCATATCGACGTAGTACGTCGCCTTCTTGCCGCTCGAGAGCGTGAAGTCACCGTGGAACACCGCCTCATCCTTGATCAGGGCGAGCAGGGACTGGCGGTCGGCTTCGAGAGTCACGGCATCCAGTGTATGGCGCTCCGGCCCTGGCCACGCCTGCGCATTTCGCCTATCGTGACGGGAGATCCGCAATGCAGGGAGGCCCGTGTTCTCTTTCGACCCCTATGCCGAATTGGCCGCGCTCCGCGAGTTCGCACCTCTCGAACTGACGAGTCCGGACTTCGAGGGCGGTGGCCCGCTCCCGCTGTTCGCCTGGTCGACCGATCGCGGCGGCGAGGACCGCTCCCCCGGACTGCAGTGGTCGCAGGCCCCCGCGGGGACGAAGAGCTTCGCGGTCTCGTGCTTCGATCCGGATGCTCCGACCGGATCTGGATTCTGGCACTGGGCGGCTTTCGACCTGCCTGCTGACACTTCGACGCTCGCGAGCGGCGAAGGCACGGCTGCGGCGTTGCCGCCCGGCGCGCGCGTCCTGCCGAACGAGGAACGACTCAAGCGTTTCATCGGTGCCGCTCCGCCTGCTGGCACCGGAATCCACCGCTATTTCTTCGTGGTCGACGCGCTCGACGTGCCCACTCTCGACATCGACGACGAGGCCACACCAGCGACGCTCGGCTTCAATCGTCATTTCCACACGCTCGCGCGGGGCGTGCTCATGGGGAGGGCCGACCCGTCGGAGCGCTGATGCCGACTCCGTCTGTCCCCACCCACCCGTAGGCTGGAAGCATGCGTCTGGCCACCTGGAACATCAACTCGATCCGCACCCGCGTCGGCCGCGCCGTCGACTTCGCCGTCCGTGAAGACATCGACGTGCTCGCGCTGCAGGAGATCAAGTGCAAGCCGGAGCAGTTCCCCTACGCACCGTTCGAAGAAGCCGGGTACCACGTCGAGGCGCACGGCCTGAATCAGTGGAACGGCGTCGCGATCGCGAGCCGCCTGCCGATCACCGACGTCGAGACGTCTTTTGCCGGGATGCCGGGCTTCGCAAAGGGGCATGAGGGGCCGGATGCTCCGCTCGAAGCACGCGCGCTGGGCGCGATGATCGAGGGCGTGAAGGTGTGGAGCCTCTACGTTCCCAACGGTCGCTCACTTGATGACCCGCACTACCGATACAAGCTGCACTGGCTCGATGAGCTGCGTCAGGCCACGGCCGCCGAGCTTCAGTCGAAGCCCGATCTGCCACTGGCCCTGGTCGGCGACTTCAACATCATTCCGTTCGACTCCGACAACGGCGATCCCGATATCGTCGAAGGAGTCTCCACGCACGTCTCGCCCGAAGAGCGCGCCGCGTTCTTCGCCTTCCAGGATGCCGGTGTGACCGATGTCGTGCGGCCGCTGATCCCGGAGGGCTTCACCTACTGGGACTACCAGCGCCTGAAGTTCCCCCGCAACGAGGGCGTGCGCATCGACTTCGTGCTCGGCTCGCGCGCCCTGGCCGATGCCGTCACCGGAGCATCCATTCATCGCAACGAGCGCAAGGGTGAACAGCCCAGCGACCACGTCCCGGTCGTCGTCGACCTCGACTTCGGCGGCGCCGAAGAAGACGACGACATGCCGATGATCTTCTCGTAGCGCAGCGGCGGCTGTCTCGGATCTCATCAACTCACGCGGCGTACATCGCCAGCGCTTCGCGAATGAGCTCCGAACGGATCTTGTGCTCTCGCTCGGCGGCCATGTCCTCGATGTGTCGAGCGGATCGTCCCAGACAACGATTCAGATGCCGAAAGTTATCCCATACCCCTGACGCACATTGAGTTCGAACCGTCCTCAGCGCACGCCGCGTTGGAACAGTCAACCCCCTGTGGAGATCTCCAGAATCTGTGGTGAATGGAAGCCAGATTCAATCGATCAGCGAGGAGCCGGCCATGGTGCAGATCATCGAGACCTTCGACGTCGACGGAGCTGATCGGGAGCTCGAAGCGGAGATCACCGAACAGCATCCTGATGAGCGGGTCGCCTGGGTCAGCACTGGCGGAGAGACGCATCATGCGGGAGCGGTTACGTTCCATAAGCTCACCGACTCATCGACGCGCGTCGAAAGCCGGGGGCGTGAGACGGGCGCATGGCGAGGGGATGTTGACGCCTGACACGCACATCGAGTCGCCAGAGCGAGTCCAAATCACGGTGGTCATCCCTGTCAAAAACGACGCCGTCGAGCTGGCGAGGTGCTTGTCTGCCCTTCGGTTACAAACGCGACTCGCTGACGAGATCATCGTGGTGAACAACGCATCGTCAGATGCGTCGGCGAAGGTGGCCATCGCGGCGGGAGTGACGGTGATTGAGTGTTCGGAACCGGGCATCCCCGCAGCGAGTTCGCGCGGATACGATCTATCGGCGGGCGACCTGATCCTCCGGCTGGACGCCGACTGTGTACCACCGACGTCGTGGGTTGAGCATGTTGAGGCGGCATTCGCAGATCACCCTGACGTGGCGGCTTTCACCGGAGGCGCGTACTTCATCGACGGACCGCGCCCGCTGCGTGCAGTGTTGTCGCGAATTTACCTGCTCGCTTACGTCCTCGCTGCAGCGCCCGCCTTGGGGCATCGTCCGTTGTTCGGCTCGAACTTTGCCATGCGACGAGAAGCCTGGCACGCGATCCGCTCGGCGGTGCACCGCCATGATCCAGAGCTGCACGACGATCTTGACCTGTCGTTTCATCTCGGAGAACATCATCCAGTCGGCCGTCTGGGTGGTGAGCCGATGGGTATCTCCATGCGACCATTCCGCAGCGTAATCTCGTTCCGTCGCCGCATGTACCGCGGCTTTCGGACTGTCCTTGTGCATTGGCCGCATGATTTCCCGCCATCGAGGTGGTACCGGTTAGCGACTCAGAGGCCATGATCGAGAACTTCCTGCGTCGACCACAGACCGTCGCCGAGGCGTGTGCGGATGCGGTTCGGGGAGTGGGCGCCCTCAGCGTCATCATCGCAGCAGTCTGGTTCGACCTGACGGATGCGGGCCTACTCGCCTTCGCTTTACCAGGGCTGCTCATCCCACGTTTCGTCGGCGTCCGAGCCTGGGTGGACATTACTTTCGGCGCAACGCTGCTCGTCGCCGCATGGAGCAATGTCTTCGACCTGTATACCCGCATCGTGGGGTGGGATCTGCTCGTGCATTTCGCATGTACCGCGGCATTGGCAACGGTGTCGTATGTGTTTTTGCGTCGTGCTGAGGTGGTCACGGTCCCGGTTGCTCCCCGATGGGCAGTGATCGCCACCGTTCTGATCACGACAATGTTGGGGCTGGCGTTGAGCGCCGTCTGGGAGATGATCGAGTGGCTCGGTTACACCTACATCAGCGATGAGATCTTCGTGGGATACGAAGACACGATCGCCGACATGGCTGCTGGGGGCCTTGGCGCGGCAGGTGCTGGCTTCGTAGTTGCATTTGTGCCGCTCCTTCGAGGCGCGACTCTTGGACATGCACCGTGAGTGCGAGCTTTATCTTGTTACTCCGCCGTGCTCGAGAACTCGTCGAGCACGCCCTGGGGCGTGTCAGCATCGACCAGGGCTCCGAGAAAGCGGATCACTGCGTCACGATCTTCTCGGCTCATGGATGCGGCCGCGGTGAATCTTCGGGCGTGCTGGCGGCCGATGGTTTCGTGCGCGGCAAGTCTTGTGTGCGCGGTGACTTCGATACAGGTCGTTCTGCGGTCGCTCGGATGCGGAACACGAACGACGTGCCCACCGGCAAGGAGGCGGTCGACCAGCTTCGTCGTGGATGCGCTGGAGATCCCGACCTCGCGGGCGATGTCTTTCGGCGTCACGATCTGCTGCTGCTGCTGGGCGCGTATGAGCATGCGGATAGTACGCATATCGCTTTCGTTGAGCTTCATATAGCGCTTGGATGCTTCGGAAAGTGTTCGCGCTGCCTCGTGCCATTCCCGCAACGCTTCCATCACGCGAACGCATTGGTCTACGTCCTCATCGGACAGTTCAGCGCGATCGATGAGGTCGGAATCATTCGCGAAATAGCGTACGTCCGTTCTCGACGGGGCTCTTCGTTCTGCTTCGGACACGATGACAGCATACTCTTTCGTATGCTACGTTGAACTCTCGCCAAGCTAACGAAATGAGGTCACGCAGTGGAGATGGTTGTTCTCGTCGACAGCGAGGGTTCGCCTGTGGGCGTGCAGAGCAAAGAGAGCGTGCACGGTGTCACCACACCTCGCCACCTTGCGTTCTCCTGCCACGTCATCGATTCCGAGGGTCGACTTCTCGTAACCAGGCGCGCACTCGAGAAGAGGACATGGCCCGGCGTGTGGACGAATGCGTTTTGTGGCCACCCGGGTCCGGGCGAGACCTTCGAGGATGCGGTGCGCCGTCGGGCGGCTTTCGAACTCGGGCTCACTGTCGACAGCATCGCCTGCGCGCTTCCCGATTTCGGATACGTCGCGCGTGACGCGTCAGGAATCGAAGAGAACGAGCATTGCCCGGTCTTCATCGCGAAGGCCGCGTCGCCGCTGGCTCCGAACCCGGATGAGGTCGCCGAGATCCAGTGGACCAGCGTGTCAGCACTGTCGACGGCGACGAAAGCTGCGCCCTGGGCTTTCAGCCCGTGGCTCATCGAGCATTTGCCTGAGCTTCTCTCCTCCTTGGCAAATCTCACCATCGAGTCGGGTAGAGATGTCTGACTCGGCGTCACGACTCGACGACGTCGCGCTCACGTTCGAGACGAGGCTGATGGAAGTACTGGCGCAAAGGAGGGAACGTTCGCTTTCGTTCTCCGTTCCGTACACGCAGCTGTGGGAATCGTTGGAGCGGATGGCGAGACGCGGAAAGAAGATCCGCCCACGCGTGCTGATGGACGCATATCAGGCCCTCGGCGGCATCGATGAGCGCGTGGCCGTCGATGCTGCATGCGCGGTCGAACTACTCCACATCGCACTCGTGATTCACGACGATGTGATCGACAAAGATCTGATGCGTCGTGGCGAGATGAATATATCGGGGCGATTCGCATCGGAAGCGATGCTGCGAGGCGCGGCCAGACGCGACGCGCACGCGTGGGGGGAGGCATCATCGCTTCTCGCGGGCGATCTCATCCTCACCCTGGCTCATTCCCTCCTCGCCCGACTCGAGATCCCGGAAGACCAACGACAGGCGGTTCTCGACATCTTCGATGCCACCGTCTTTGAGAGCGCGGCCGGAGAGCACTCCGACGTGTGGCTCAGCATGCATCTCGAGCCGGCGGACTCGCACGATGTCCTGGCGATGATCGACCAGAAAACGGCCGCCTACTCCTTCCAAGCTCCCCTCGTGCTCGCCGCGGTTCTTGCCGGCGCTACGACGAGACTGATAGAAGAACTCACAGTCATCGCTCGCCAGATCGGCGTCATCTACCAGCTGCGCGATGATGTTCTCGGCTTGTTCGGCGATGAGCGAGACACGGGAAAGTCCGTACTCAGCGACCTGCGCGAAGGGAAGGAAACTCTCCTGATCGACTACGCCCGCTCTGACCCCGCCTGGAACGAGGTCGAGTCCCTCTTCGGAGACGATGCGCTCAGCATCGCTGACGGTCATCGCCTGCGACGCGTCATCGAGGAATCGGGAGCACTTATGTTCGTGGAATCACTCATCACCGAACGCTGCGCTACCGTCAACCAGCTGATCGAAGAAGCGACTCTGCCCGCAGCGCTGCGAGACCAGCTGACCACTTTGACCACCGCCTGCAACTCGCGAAACTCATGAACACCACTGATCTTGACCTTTACAACGCGACAGCGAAAGCAAGTGCAGCCGTCGTCATCCGTCGGTACTCGACATCATTCGGGTGGGCCAGCCGCCTGCTCGACGTTCCCGTGCGAGACCACATCGCCCGCATCTACGCACTCGTACGCATCGCAGACGAGCTGGTCGACGGGCCAGCCGAGATCGCCGGAATCGACAGGGCGACGCGAGGAGTGCTGCTCGACGAGCTCGAAGCAGAAACAGAGCGAGCTCTTCGGCTGGGCTTCAGCACGAACCTGGTCGTGCACGCGTTCGCTTTGACAGGGCGCGAACATGGGATCGGCATGGACCTGTGTCAGCCGTTCTTCGCATCGATGAGACGAGATCTTGAGGTCACGTCGTTCGACGCGCAGGAGCTCAACGAGTACATCTACGGCTCCGCCGAGGTGGTTGGCCTGATGTGTTTGGCCGTCTTCGAATCCGGAGTGATTCGTGAGAACGGGGAGCGTGAGCGATTGAACGATGGCGCTCGGCACCTCGGAGCGGCGTTTCAGAAGGTGAACTTCCTTCGAGATTTCGCCGATGATCATGATGACCTTGGCCGCGCGTATTTCCCGGGTACGGAGAAGGCACTGACGGAGCGCTCGAAGGCAGACATCGTCGCATCCATTCGGGAAGACCTTCGGGTCGCCGACCGATCGATTCCACTTCTTGCTCCGGGATGCCGGGCATCCGTATGGGCTGCGCGCGCGATTTTCGGTGAACTGACGGATCGCATCGAAGCAGCACCGGTCTCTGTCCTGACACACACCCGCGTACGAGTGCCGAATCCCGTCAAGGCACGAATCCTCGCCCGTGCGCTCGGAATGAAGGTGGCCCGGTGAAGGCATCGCGCGTCATCGTCATCGGCGGAGGTGTCAGCGGGCTTGCAACCGCATGCCTGCTCGCTCGCGACGGACACCAAGTCACCGTTCTGGAGAAGAACAGTGAACTCGGCGGCAGGGCAGGGTCTTGGGAGCAGGACGGGTTCACCTTCGACACCGGGCCCTCCTGGTACCTGATGCCCGAGGTCTTCGACCACTTCTACCGCATGATGGGCACGACGACCGCCGAACAGCTCGACCTGGTGCCGTTGCAACCCGGATACCGGGTCTATGGCGAGCCAGTGGGCAAGACGCCCGAGAATCCGATTGATGTGCGTTCCGGTGCGGAAGCCGTCGCTGAAGCCTTCGAAGCGCGCGAGAGCGGGGCCGGCGACCGAGCCCGCACCTACCTCCGATCCTCGACCAAGACGTATCGCGCGGCAGTAAGGTCCTTCCTCTACAACCCGTTCTCGTCCTGGCGTGATTTCGCATCACTGCGGGTTCTCACCTCCGCCCCTGCGGTTCTTCCCTTGCTGACACGGTCGCTCTGGACGTTCGTCGCGAGCCGCTTCGCGGACAATCGTCTTCGTCAGATCCTTGGCTACCCCGCCGTCTTCCTCGGCACGTCGCCGTTCGACGCGCCCGCTCTTTACCATCTGATGAGCCACATGGACCTGGTCGACGGCGTGAAGTACCCCGTCGGCGGCTTCCGCAGGTTCGTGACCTCGCTGGTCGACGTCGCACGAGAGAACAACGTCGAACTTCTCACCGACAGCGATGTCATCGCCATCTCGAGCGAAAACGGCGCGGTGCGCTCGGTCAAGTACAACCGCGACGGCAAGGTGGTCGAACTCGATGCGGATGTCGTCGTCTCGGCGATCGACGAGCACCACACCGAGGCAGAGCTGCTCGAGAAGTCCGACCGTTCATATGCGCCGAACCGGTGGGACAAGCAGATCTCCGGACCGAGCGCCGTGCTCATCATGCTCGGCGTGCAGGGTGAGCTGCCGCAATTGCTGCACCACACCCTGTTCTTCTCCAACGACTGGCACGAGAATTTCGATGCGATCTTCGGGTCTCCGACGCGCATCCCGGAGGCGCCATCGCTCTATGTCTGCAAGCCGAGCGCGACCGATGACGGCGTCGCCCCGGACGGCCATGAGAACCTGTTCGTGCTCGTTCCGCTGCCACCCGATACGAACATCGGACACGGCGGGCTCGACAGGTCGGGCGACGAGCTCGTGAACGCCGTGGCGGACAGCGCGATCGAGCAGGTCGCCGCCTGGGCGGGCATCCCCGATCTCGCCTCCCGCATCGTCGTGCGACGCACCGTGGGGCCTGCGGACTTCGCCGCGCAGTTCAACACCTTCCGCGGCAGCGCGCTCGGCCCCGCACATACGTTGCGCCAGAGCGCCTTCTTCCGTGGGGTCACGAAGTCCCGCCGCATCGATGGTCTCTTCTACGCCGGCGCAACCTCAGTGCCGGGTGTTGGCCTGCCCATGTGTCTCATCAGCGCGGAACTGGTGCTGAAACACCTGCGAGGAGACCACTCACCCGGGCCCTTGGAGGAGTCATGAGTGGCGTCTACGCGGCATGCCTGCTCGTCAGCACCGCATGTCTCGTGCTGCTCGACATGCGTTTTGCGTTGGTCTTTCGACGCCGGGCGGTGGCGAGCATGGTCGCCCTCATCGTCGGCGTCGTGTTCTTCGCCGCATGGGATGCCGTGGGCATCGGCCTCGGAGTGTTCCGGCACCTCGACTCGCGGTGGGCCAGCGGCGTCCTGCTCGCGCCGGAGTTTCCCATCGAGGAGTTGCTCTTCCTGGTCTTCCTCACCTATCTCACGCTCATTCTTCTGAGCGGTTGGCAACGCTGGCGGGAGAACGTGAACCCACGATGACATATCTGCTCATGTCGCTGCCCTTCCTCGGAATCGGTCTCATCGTTTTCGCCATCGGCGCCGTCCACGCGCGTCGGCGTGACACCGCGCGACGCTACATCTCATCGTGGGCGGCGGCGACGGTGGCCCTGCTCATTCTCACGGCGGTGTTCGACAACGTGATGATGGCAGCCGGATTCTTCGACTACGGCACCGAGCAGATCTCCGGACTCCGGCTCGGACTCATGCCGGTGGAGGACTTCCTGTACCCCCTCGCCGGTGCGTTGCTGCTTTCTGGCGTCTGGCAGCTGCTGAATGGCCCCCGCGAGACGAGAGGACACAGCGATGGCTGAGCGCACGTCTCTGATCCGCACCCTTTTCGTCGCATCGCGGCCGCTGAGCTGGATCAACACCGCGTACCCGTTTGCCGCGGTCTACGTACTGACGACGGGGCGCATCGATGTGTCGTTGGTGGTCGGGACGATCTTCTTCCTCGTGCCGTACAACCTGGCGATGTATGGCGTGAACGATGTGTTCGACTACGAGTCCGACCTCGCCAACCCCCGCAAGGGCGGTGCCGAGGGTGCAAAGCTCCCGCCCCGGCTGCACCGAGCGACGCTCGTGTCGGCTGCGGTGCTGGCGGTGCCGTTCGTGGTCGCGCTCGTCATCCTCGGTGCACAGCGACCGTTGTCATGGGCCGTCCTCGCCGTGAGCCTGTTCGCAGTGCTCGCGTACTCCGTGCGCGGACTCCGTTTCAAAGAGATCCCGGTGCTCGACTCGATCACCTCGAGCACCCATTTCGTCACGCCGGCGCTCTATGCGCTCGCTCTCGCGGGAACGACCATCACCCCGGCGATCGTCTTGACCATGGTCGCGTTCTTCTGCTGGGGCATGGCCAGCCACGCGTTCGGTGCCGTGCAAGATATCGCGCCCGACCGGGATGCGGGTATCGGATCGATCGCCACTGTTTTCGGCGCTGCGGCGACGGTCAAGATCGCGGTCGCGCTCTGGGCCGTGGCCGGCATCCTCATGCTCTTCACCCCGTGGCCCGCGAACCTCGCCGCGATCGCCGCGCTGCCGTACATCATCAGCGTCGCCCCGTATCTGAACGTCGACGACGCACGCTCGGGAACCGCCAACCGCGCGTGGCGCCGGTTCCTGGTGATCAACTATGCGGTGGGTTTCGTGGTCACCTTGCTGCTGATCCTCTGTGTGGCGGAAGGGCTTTTCTCATGACACGCGTGCTCGTGACCGGCGCGACGGGCTACATCGGCGGCCGTCTCGTGCCCCAGCTGCTCGAGGCAGGGCACGAAGTGAGCGTGTACGTCCGCTCTCCGTGGAAGCTCCATGATGTGCCCTGGCGCAACCGCGTGCGCGTCTTCAAGGGTGATCTGTCGAATGCTGTCGCAACCCGCCGTGCGATGAACGGCGTGGACGTCGCGTTCTACCTGGTGCACTCGATGAGCGCAGGTCATGACTTCATGCGCTCCGAGGAGGAGGCAGCGCGCACCTTCACCCACTCAGCCGAGGCCGCGAAAGTGGAACGCATCGTCTACCTCGGTGGGCTGCATCCGGACGGCGCCGAGCTGTCGGAACATCTGGCTTCGCGCGCCGCTGTCGGACAGGTCTTCCTGGACTGTCCGGTGCCGGCCATCGTGTTCCAAGCGGGCATCGTGATCGGATCCGGCTCGGCGTCGTTCGAGATGATCCGCCACCTCACCGAGGTGCTGCCGTACATGCCCGCGCCGCGCTGGGTACGCAACCGCGTGCAACCCATCGCCGTTCGCGATGTACTGCGTTATCTGGTGCACGCCGTCACGGTGCAGGAAGAGCTCAATCGCACTTTCGACATCGGCGGTCCGGACATCCTGCGCTACGGACAGATGATGAACGGATATGCCGTCGAGGCTGGGCTTCCGCAACGACACATTGCGGCACTTCCCGTACTCACCCCATGGTTGGCCTCACAATGGGTGAGCCTCGTCAGCCCTGTTCCACGCCAACTCGCGGTGCCGATCATCGCGTCCCTCCAGAACGACTGCGTCGTGCGCGAGCAGGACATCGACGGATACATCCCGCCGCCGGCGGAAGGCCTGCTGCCGTATCGCACCGCCGTGCGTCTGGCGCTCACGCGTGAGGCTGAAGGACAGGTCGAGACGAGTTGGCAGAGTGCCACGGTGGCCGGCGCGCCCAGCGATCCGCTCCCGAGCGACCCGGAGTGGTCAGGTCATACCGTCTTCATCGATCTGCGCGAGCGGGAGAGCACCGCATCCACCAACGCTGTATGGGACGTGATCGAAGCGATCGGCGGAGAGAAGGGGTGGCATTCCTTCCCTCTGGCATGGGCCGCGCGCGGGTGGATCGATCGACTGGTCGGCGGCGTCGGCATGAGTCGCGGACGACGACACCCGTCCCGGGTGAACAGCGGCGACGTCATCGACGTGTGGCGCGTGGAATCCATCGAACGCGGACGCATGCTGCGGCTGCGGGCCGAGATGCGGCTGCCTGGCCGCGCGTGGCTCGAGCTGAGCGTCGAGCCGACCGAGACGGGAAGCCGCTACCGCCAGCGCGCGGTCTATTTCCCCAAGGGGCTGTCCGGGCGGTTGTACTGGGCGGTGCTGCTGCCGTTCCACGGCATCATCTTCCCCGGAATGGCCGCCAGTATCCTTCGCGAAGCTGAGCGCTCGACCGAGAAGGCGCAATGAGACTGTGGTCGATGCATCCTCGCTACTTCGACCGCCAGGCCCTCACGGCATGCTGGCGCGAGGGGCTCCTCGCCCAAGCAGTGATCACTGAACCCGGCAGGGGATACTCCCACCATCCCCAGCTGCGACGGTTCCAGCACACGGACGACCCTCGAGCCGCGATCGGGGACTATCTCAGCGCAATTGTCGACGAGGCAGATGCGCGCGGGTATCACTTCGCGAGAGAGAAGATCCGCGTCACCGGGGCGGCGGAACGACTGACGCTCAATGACGGTCAGCTCGTCTACGAATGGGCGCACCTTCGCAGCAAGCTGCAACTTCGCAGTCCGGACGCCTGGGCACACTGGCACACTCTCACCTTCCCCGACCCGCATCCGAGCTTCGTCGTGATCGACGGACCGATCGCCGACTGGGAGAAGATCGCCCCTGCGACAAACCAGCCTTCGGAACAGAGAACTACCAGTGAATCGGAGGATTCATCACGATGAGCACCGCACCCGATCGATCACCCCGGCGCGACACAAAGCCGCCCACCGCTTCCAGCGCGCATTTGGAAGAGGGGGCGGTCGTTCCCGGAGCGACAGAGGCGACACGGAGCGGACCCGAACACGCCACACAGCCGATGAGTTACGACGCCGTGCTGCTGTCGGGCTTCGGCGGTCCCGAAGGGCAGGAGGACGTGCTGCCTTTCCTCAGAAACGTCACGCGCGGGCGGGGGATCCCGGACGAACGGCTCGAGGAGGTCGCGCATCACTATCGTGCGTTCGGCGGTGTCAGCCCCATCAACGAGCAGAACCGTGACCTCAAGCGTGCTCTGCAGGCCGCGCTCACACAGGCAGGTCTCGACATTCCCGTGTACTGGGGCAACCGCAACTGGGCGCCGTATCTCGATGAGGCACTCGAGCAGGCCGCGAAGGATGGCATCCGCACGATGATCGCGATTCCGACGAGCGCATACTCCTCGTACTCGTCGTGCCGCCAATACCGCGAGGATTGGGCCGATGCCCTCGAAGCGAGCGGTCTGCAGACGACGCTTCAGATCGACAAGGTCCGTCAGTTCTTCTCGCATCCCGGTTTCATCCAGCCATTCATCGACGGGGTGCAGAGTGGTGTCGCCGCGGCGATGCAGGCGGGCCACGACCGGTCGGCCATCGAGGTGCTGTTCTCCACGCACAGCATCCCGATCGACGATGCCGCGCGATCCGGTGCGGGTCTGTTCACCGACGTCGAAGGGGGCGGCTACGCCGCACAGCAGCTCGCTGTCGCAGCGCACGTCGTCGCTGAGGCTGCGCCCGGGATCTCATGGCAACTCGTCTACCAGTCGCGTTCCGGCCCGCCATCGCAGCCCTGGCTCGAGCCTGACATCAACGATGCGCTCGAAGCGCTCGAAGAACGCACCGCCGTGCTGATCGTCCCGCTCGGTTTCGTGAGCGACCACATGGAAGTCATGTGGGATCTCGATACCGAAGCTCGCGAAACGGCGGCTCGCCTGGGCCTGTGGTTCACACGAACCCCGACGCCGGGCACGCAGCCAGACTTCATAGACGCGCTCGTGGACCTCGTACAGGAGAGGATCTCTGGTCGTCCCACCGGACAGCGCGCGAACACGACCGCCATCGGGCCGTGGTTCGACGTGTGTCGTCCAGGATGCTGCGAAAACCCTCGCCTGGGATTCAAACCCGCGATCGCAGGTCTGCAACCGTAGCCGGCTGCTTGACGGCGCGAGTATCGAGTGGAGACCGCGGCTTACGCCACGGCAGAGCGGCTATCAGCGTGCTGAGCGACGACGCGGTACACAACCGCTGCGACGACAACGACGCACGCCGCAACAACAGCCGCGATCCCGACCAGTTGAGACGCAGGTTCGTCAGTGATTCTGGCGACAGCAACCCAGCACAGTCCCCATGCCAAAGCGATCGCCGGCGTCAAGCGTCCGCGCCCCGAGATCGCCGTGGCCACGCCACACAGTGCAGCGACGACAACGACACCCACACCCCAGGCGTCAGGGTCGATACCGAAGCCACGGAACCCAAGGGCAGTCAACCACGCAGCCACGTTCGCAGCGGTCGCGATCGTCACCCACCCCAAATACAACCCGACCGTGCCGTCAAGAACGATGGACTCGACGACGACTGCCGCCTTCGAATCAGCATTCCGGGGCGTGCGCAGCAACAGACTGAACGTGACGCCGAGCACGGTGAGTAGGACGAAAATGACGAGCACGGACAATCCGACCTGGCCGAGCTGTATGACTCCGATCCATGCGGCGTTGAGCAGCATAGACAGAGCGATGAGGTACCCGACGCGACGGTGCACCGCTCGCGCCGCCTGGCTGGGGAACAACTGCCACACGGCATATGCCATCAGCCCGAGGTAGATGACCGACCAGACACTGAATGCCGGACCCGCCGGCGCGATCAGCGTCGAATCAGATGCAAGCGCGCCGCCGGCCGCGTCTTGAATCGGTGTACCGCCAAGCGCGCCGGAACCGAAGAAGGCACCAGCGATCGCCACGAGCGCAAGAACGAAGACGATGACTTGTCTCACACGGTCAGAGGTCTGAGGTGAACCGGCCATGCTCGCACCCTACGCGAGCGATGCCCACGAAGACAGAGGAATTGGGCGTAGACCTCCATATTCAACCAGCAGGCGCCCATCCCACAACGCATGTAGATCAACGATCCGGATACCGGGACTCGGGCATGCGGCGAGCCGAGGTCCGGTCTTGGAACGCGATCGTCGCCACGATGCCGATGAGCAAAATCAGCTCGAAGGCGTTGACGATCGCAGTACTGGGAACTGGCAATGTGATGGAGCTACCCGCCACCATGATCACCGTCACGACGGTCAGCCACGGCCAGCGCGTGCGCACCCATGCGAATGTGCCCGCGAGCAGCAGAGCGAGGGCGACGATGAGAACCATGATCGGGGGCCCATCCGGGGCATTCTCGTTGTTGTAGCTGAGTGCCCCATATTCACGATCGGCCACGAGCCACATCTGCAGCGGGCCGACGATGGCCTCGTAAATCACGAGTGCCGCCGTTACCCCGAGCGCCACTACGGCGGCCCAAACGGTGCGCGCCCAACGGAGGCCGGTGCGTCTCAGCACATGCCAGGCGACAAGAACCAGCAGTGGCGTGAGGAGCGCGTGCAACCAGTACCGCGCCGAGTTCAGCACTTCGAGCGCGGCACCTTCACCGATGATGGCACCGAGTCCGATCACGGTGTTGTCGTAGACGAGGCCGAGCACGACGAGCAGAGCCAAATCAGAAGCGGTCGCCCTGCGCCGTTTGAACAGCAGAGCAACACCCCAGACGAGCAGGGCGATGTATGCGATCGCGAAGCAGAGGAAAATGAAACTGTCCATGCCGACTCAACGTATGTGTCTTTCGGGGTTAAAACCTGGCCCTTGACGCAGCACGGCCGCTTATGGCATCTCGCCGACGAACAGCACGCGCGAAGAATGGTCACCCCTCGATCAAGGAGTCCAGCATCCCCGTCGTCAGCGGATCGAAGTGCCGCTCGAGGGCGTCGCGGCTCCGCGCCATCCATATGCTGGTGAGCTCGCGATAAGACGCCTCGCGAGCGGCTAGCGTATAGAGCTCGTGGTTGAGTACGAGTCGCGCTCAGTGCCGAAGATGTCTTCGGTGATCAGCACCACGGCTTGACGGGCCTCATCGTGGTCGTCGCTGCAGAAAGCCAATGCGGCGCAGCCGTTCCGCATTCCAGACCCTGCCGCGCACGAGGCGTCACAGACTCGCTGGCAGACGGTTGCTGATCTCATGAACAAGCGCTATACATGCGGCGGCGAGGCGACGGCAGATGTCCCGCAACCCATGCGTTACGAGACAGGGAGGTTACGAGACACGAGCTGCGCATCGGGAACCAGCCCCGTCGCCGACATGAGTTCGGGTCAGCGAAACCGCAGATACCCCGGCCGGAGGGTGCTTGAAGGGCATCGGTGAATCAAGGCTCTATTCCGCGGAGCCAGGTTGCTCTTCGAAGCTCAACCTCATCACAGGTCGACTCGGGAACGTCCGGCCTATTTCTGAGAAGCCCGCGTCTTGAAACGTTGCCAAGGTTCCGGTGAAAAGGGCCGCTCCACTCACTTTGCTGGCTGACAACCGCTGGACGTCTACCGGATGCCCTTCCAGAGCGGACGCGCCGTTCACGCGCGCGTGCTCGATCGCTCCGGAAAGCAGCGCTCTCCCGACCCCCCGATGGCGGAAGGCAGCCTGGACTGTGAAGCATGCAACCCACCATGCGAAGGGGTCCGGGGGGAGGACCCTCCGCAACGCGGTGTTGGCGCGGACGCCCGGCAAGTCTAGTCGTCGAGAGACCCGGGACCACCCGACGGGATCGTCGTCGATGAGGGCGACGAGCCCGAATGGTGGCTTGTTCTCGTGTATCTGGTGGCGGAGTGCGCTCTCCTTGTCGCCGTCGGGCGGCGCCCCGATGAATCGCTGACACCAGCAGGACGTCGGCCGCGTTCCTCGCGAACCGAAAGCCGACCGCACGAGCTGCCAGTCCTCCGAACCCGCAACGATCACCTTGACAATGTTGTTCATCCTTCCCAGTCTGGCGTCGTGAGATGACGCAGGCTAGCTAGTCTTCCGCTGGCCACCGAACTGCGACAGATCGGGCCCCACGCCGCGCCAACTCCCGCAATCTCGATGCCGGACGCCTCCCCGCCTCGAAGATCATCGAGTCCGCTGGGTGAGGTGTGTCTTCACCGATGAACGCGTCCAGGTCACCAGGCCATTGGAAGACAACTGTCGGAGACTTCGGCGCGACCGGCTCGAACGTGAGCAAGCGAATAAGTGTCTCAAAGCCCTAGAGACACGAGGCGTCTGGGACTGATCACCGGTTTCGAGGTGCTCGACGTTAGTTATGAGACACCCCGAATATCCGTGTCCAGGGGTGACCGCATCCGCGCTCAACACCTCGTGGAATCTACGGCGGAGTCGTCTCGCTTCGTTCGCGCAGCGACCGGCGGGAGCGTCGGTCGCGGGCCCGCCGGGTCACTCCCCCATCACTCCGGTGCGCACCGGACCGGGCCCGGGCGCGTAGCGCAGGCTCACCGCGCCGCTTTCACCCGCCTCGGCGCCGAGCAGCCTGAGATTCGCAGCGGCGGCCCCGTCGGGGAACACTTTCTTGCCCCGGCCGAGAACGACCGGGTAAACCCAGAGTTGCAGCTCGTCGAACAACTGCTCGGTGAGCAGAGTCTGCACCAGGCCGACGCTGCCGATCACGTGGACATCCTCATGCTGCGAGCGCAGCCGTGTGATCTCAGCCGGAAGGTCGCCGCCGACGCGCGAGCTGCCCTGCCATTCGAGCGCGATGTCGGCGTCGCGAGAGGCGACGTACTTCGGCACCCGATCGAACAACTGCCCGATCGGTCCCTCAGAACCGGTCATGTGGTGTGGCCAGTACGACGCGAAGATGTCGTACGTGCGACGGCCGAGCAGCAGCGCGTCGAGCGTGGACATGCCGTCCATGACCCACTTGCCGACGGCATCATCAGGCACTCCGGCCTGCCAGCCGCCGAAGGGGAAGTCGTCTGCGGTGTCCTCCTCCGGGCCACCTGGCGCCTGGGCGACGCCGTCGAGCGTGGTGAACAGATCGATGATGATGCGGCCGGTCATGATTCGGCTCCTTGCAACTCGAATGACGCGATGTGGAATGTCGAGGCGAACGAGTCCAGGAACGACTCCTCGCCCCGGACGACCGCGACGATATCGTGGGCGATCGCTTCAGCAGGCGTGATCTCACCGCCGATCAGGCGGCGGATGCCGGGGCCGGCGACGAGCACGGCATCCGCTTCGCCGTCCGTTGCACGCCCACCGACGGGCGGCGCGGATGGCGTGATCTGCGCGACGGACAGCATCCCGTCGCGCACCTGCGCGCGCAACGCGACCTCGCCGACGTGCAATTCGTAGTCGGCATCCGTCGCCGCCTCAGATCGGAACGCCGTTCGCAGTGCCATGGTGAGCGAATCGGGAGTGACGACGTCGCCTGCCGAAGGGTTTCCCATGGCTGGGAAGCCCCAGCGTCCGATCGCGAGCATGATTGGCTCGAGAGCCTGCCCGTAGGGGGTGAGTTCGTAGACGAGCCCGCAGTTCTTCAGCGGAACTCTGCGCACGACGCCGCCCTCCTGCAGCTCCCTCAGCCGCGTGGAGAGGATGTTCGTGGGGATGCGCGGGAGGCCCTTTTTGAGATCGGTGTAACGCCTCGGCCCCACGAGCAGATCACGGACGATGAGCATCGCCCATCGCTCCCCGATCAGTTCCACGGCCGTCGTGATCCCGCAGTACTGGCCGTAGCTGCGCGCCGCCACGTCAGGCCGACTCCGCGCTCTGCTCGGCCATGTACGCCTCCGGGCCCTTCTCGACGGCCTCTTCACTCATGTAGAGGAAGCCGAGACTGTTGCCGTCCGGGTCATCCAGATCACGGGAGTACATGAATCCGTAGTCCTGTGCTGGCTTCGGCTCGGTACCGCCGGCCGCGAGCCCCTTGGCGAGGATCGCGTCGACGGCCTCTCGAGACTCTTGGCTGAACGAGACCGACACCTGCACGGATTCATTCGGATCGGCGATCGGCTTGTCGGTGAACGTGGCGAAGTATTCGCGCTTGAGAACCATGAAATAGATGTCCTCGCTCCATACGACGCAGGCGGCGTTCTCATCGGTGAACTCCGGGCTGATGTCACAGCCGAGCCCGGTGTAGAACGCCTTGCTGCGCTCGAGATCGGCGGTGGGGAGGTTGACGAAGACCTTGGTTGACATACTGACTCCTTTGTCGGATCGTCGGGGTCGGCGAGCTCGCCGGACCTGATGACATCGATACTTGCAAAAAACAAGTATCGCTGTCAATGGGGTTCGCGGCAACGAGGACCGGCACTGATTCTCGTCGGCAGAATCCGTCGCAGGGCGGATGCCGCGGCATCCGCTTCCCCGTACCGTTGAAGCATGTCTGACTTCTCCCGCACGCTGAGCCCACGCCAGCGACGGGCTGACGCCCTGCTCGCCGTCATCGTCTTCGTCGCCGGTGTGATCAGTGCCGCGCTGTCTGCGGTCTCCGAGCTCTATGGCGACCTGCAGGCTCCGCTCTGGCAGGCGCTGATCTACCTCGTGGTGATCGCTGTCCCACTCGCGTGGCGTCGCATCCGCCCCGGAATCGTGGCCGTCATCGTCGCCGCCGCATATTTCGTGGCGGTGACGCTGCACATCCCCGAGATGTATGCGGGGAACATCGCGATGTTCATCACCCTGTACACCGTGGGCGCCTGGATGCAGAACCGTCGCGCAGCCATGCTCGTGCGCGTGGCGATCATCATCGGCATGTTCATCTGGCTGATGATCACGATGTACTACGACGTGATCAGCACCGCTCAGGAAGAAGACGTGATCGCAGGTGCCATGTCGCCCTATGTCGCGTTCATGATGCTGCAGGTTCTTCTGAACGTGCTGTACTTCGCCGGCGCCTACTACTTCGGTGAGCGCGCATGGAAGGCTGCGATGCAGCGTCTGGCTCTCGAGCAGCGCACGGCCGACCTCGAGCGCGAACGTGAAGTGACCGCGGCTCAGGCCGTGGCTCTCGACCGGGTGCGCATCGCGCGCGAGCTGCACGATGTCGTCGCCCACCACGTCTCGGTCATGGGCGTGCAGGCGGGAGCCGCCCGCATCGTGATCGACCAGGACCCCGCCGCGTCGAAGCAGATCCTCACCGGAATCGAAGAGTCCGCACGCACGGCGATCAGCGAGCTTCGGCACCTGCTCGAAACGCTGCGCTCGTCGGATGCCGATGCCGAAGATGCCTCCACGATCGAGCTTTGTGACATCGCTCAGTTGGTGGAA
The DNA here is from genome assembly GCF_052266695.1 of Microbacterium zouquanmingi. Classification (NCBI taxonomy): domain Bacteria; kingdom Bacillati; phylum Actinomycetota; class Actinomycetes; order Micrococcales; family Microbacteriaceae; genus Microbacterium; species Microbacterium zouquanmingi. The sequence goes on along the minus strand of NZ_JBQPQZ010000003.1, from coordinate 105,609 downwards.
GCCGCGAATGACGCAGGCATGCCGACCACCTTCACCACGGTCGGCGAGGAGCGTCACGTGTCCTCAGTCGTGCAGGTGAACCTGTACCGCATCGCGCAGGAGTCGCTCACGAACGCGCGCCGTCATGCAGGACCGGGTGCCACAGCGGACGTGCGCCTGCGTCGCACCGCCGCGGACGTCGAGCTCGAAGTCGTGAACACGGGCAGGCGGGTGCTGACACCCCGCCCCGGCATGGGCCAGCTCGGGATGCGTGAGCGCGCACTGTCTTCGGGCGGAACGATCGAATCGGCGCCCCGCGAACAGGGCGGGTGGCGGGTACGCGTGCGCGTGCCGCTGACGGATGCCGCTTCCCTCACCGGAGCATCCGCATGACCGAACCGATCCGCGTGCTCCTCGTCGACGACCACGCGATGCTGCGCGCCGGCTTCCGCACGATCCTCGATGCGCAGCCCGACATCACGGTGGTCGGCGAGGCATCGACGGGCGCGGAGGCTGTGGCGGCGGCATCCGCTCTGAAGCCCGACGTCATCTGCATGGATGTGCAGATGCCCGACATGGACGGCATCGAGGCGACGGGGCGCATCGTCGCCGATCCCGAGGTGCACGCCACGATCGCGATCGTGACGACCTTCGATCGCGACGACTACCTGTTCAGCGCGCTGGATGCTGGCGCGAGCGGCTTCCTGCTCAAGAACAGCAGTCCCGAGGATCTCGTGTCGGCCGTCCGCGTGCTGGCCGCCGGCGACGGGATGCTGGCGCCAGAGGTGACCCGGCGCGTGATGCAGCGGTATGCGGTTTCGTCCGGCGCGGGCGGCGCGTCGACAGCACCTCCGACGCTCTCACTCACCGCCCCCCTCACCGACCGCGAGGCAGAAGTGCTCGCGCTCATGGCCGAGGCGATGAGCAACGCCGAGATCGCCACCGCGATGTTCATCGGCGAGGCGACGGTGAAGACGCACGTCTCGCGGATCCTGCAGAAGCTCGGCGCTCGCGATCGCGTGCAGGCGGTCGTGCTGACGCTGCGCCACTACCCCGATCTCGCCGGGTCTCGCTGAGCTACGGAGCGCCGAGCAGCCGGGAGATCTCGTTACCGGCAGCAACAGCGAACGGGGCCAGCTCCTCGATGCTGCACCCAGGGTGCTCCAGCGCGATCGATGAGACCGACAGCCCCGATGTGACCCGCCCGGTGTGATCGCGGATCGGCGCCGACACACACACCGTGCCGACCTCGTTCTCACCAAGATCCAGGGCATAGCCGCGCTCGCGGATCTTTGCGAACTCCTCCTGCAGGCGCCCGAGGTCAGTGATCGTCGCGTCAGTGTACGCGGGCAGCCCCGTGCGCTGAGCGAGTGCTGCAACGTCGCCGTCGGACCGTGCCGCCAACACGACCTTCCCCATCCCCGTGGAGTGCAGGGGGATGGCAAGCCCCACGCGCGAGCGCATGCGGTACGGCTTGGACGAGTCCGTGCGGATGATGTAGACCATCTCGTCGCCGGAGACGACGCCCACGTGCACGGTGCAGTCGACCTCGGCTACGAGCCGGTCGACCACCGGCTGCGCGATCTCGGACATGTCGAGCTCAGAGATCGCACGGCCCGCCAGTGCCATGAACCGCGGCCCGGCTCGGAACCCGTGGTCGGCGTCGCCGAAGACGAAGCCCTCAGCCACGAGCGTCGCGAGGATCCGGTGCACTGTCGACTTCGGCAGCCCGGTGTCGGCGACGATGTCGGTGAACCGATCGTTCAACAGCGCAGCCTCGAGCACCTCCAGTGTCTTCTGGCTCGCGCCCCCGGAGGGCGCTTTGTTCCCCGAATCGATCATCTTCCCATCATCTCAGCGCGCTGCAGATCTTCCTTATAGCCGCTAGAGTAGCGAAAATAGAACTAAGTTCCGTCACATGGATCATGTCGCGCGCCAAATCTGCGTCCGCCGACAGAGAGGACCCCGGATGAGCACCCTGTTAGAGCACCGGATCATCCCCCTCGCCTCCGTCGCTCAGGCGTCCGACATCGACGCGATCGGAGCCGGACTCGTCGCAGGCGGACTGCCTGTCGTCGAAGTTGCCCTGCGCGGCGAGCACGGCATGCCCGCGATCGAGAAGCTGGCCGCACGCGGCGATCTGCTGGTCGGCGCAGGCACTGTCCTGAGTGTCACACAGGCGAAAGAGGCGATCGCCGCCGGCGCGCAGTTCGTGGTCACTCCTGGTCTGGACGAAGATGTCGTGCGATTCGTGCAGGATGCCGGTCTCCCGATTGTGCCGGGGGTGCTGACTCCCACCGAGATCCAAGCCGCCATGCGGCTGGGCTTGAACCGACTGAAGCTGTTCCCGGCGGGGCCGTTCCAGGCCCTATCGGTGCTGTCGGCGTACGCCGACGTGTACCGCGACGTGCGCTTCATGCCCTCAGGCGGAGTGACGGCCGAGAACCTCCGCGAGCACCTGTCGCATCGTGCGGTGTTCGCCGCGAGCGGCAGCTGGATCACGAAGCGCGCGGCCGAGGGCGCGGATGTCGTGGCCGATGCCGCCCGCGCAGCATTGACGCAGCTGCCATGAGCCTCGACGTCCTCACGATCGGCGAGAGCCTCGGACTCCTCGTGCCCGCTCGGACCGGCCAGCTGGCACTGACGCGCGATATGCGACTGGGCTTCGGGGGCGCGGAGAGCAACGTCGCCATCGGTGTCGCGCGCCTCGGCGGTCGTGCCGCATGGTGCGGCAGGATCGGCGACGACGCGATCGGTTCTCTGATCACCCGCGAGATCCGTGCCGAGGGCGTGGAGATCGCCGCGACTGTCGATCCGGATGCCGCGACGGCGTTGATGCTCAAAGAACGACCCCGCACCGGAACCACGCGAATCGTCTATTACCGAGACGGCCAGGCCGGAAGCAGACTCCAGCCCACCGATGTCCCTGCAGGGCTCGTCGAGCGCGCGCGCATCCTTCACATCACCGGCATCTCAGCGGGCCTCGGACCTGGCCCTCTGAAAACCGTGAATGCGGCGATCGATCGCGCGAAGGTTGCCGGAGTGCTCGTCTCGTTCGACGTGAACCACCGCAGCGCGCTGTGGCGAGATGACCGCGACCATGCCGAGGCCTATCGTGCACTCACCTCACGGGCTGACATCGTCTTTGCCGGAGAGGACGAGGCCGCACTCGTGACCGGCGTGAGCGACCTCGATGCGCAATTGCATGCGCTGCGCGCGCTGGGCCCGACGGAGGTCGTGATCAAGCGCGGCGCCGAGGGTGCGGTCGGGATCACCTCGATGCCAGACGACGACGAGCGGATCGAGAGCGCGGCGATCGCCGTCGACGTGGTCGACACGGTCGGCGCGGGAGACGCGTTCGTCGCGGGCTGGCTCACCGAACTCGCGCGGGGCGCGTCTCTTCAGACGCGCCTGGCGACCGCCATCGCGTGCGGTGCGATCGCCTGCACGGGCGAGGGCGATTGGGAGACGGCGCCGTCGCGTGCTGATCTCGACGAACTGCGGATGCCGGGTGCCGAGCCCGTCCAGCGCTGAGCCTCTACGACGAACGCCCACTCCGGGGAGCGGGCGTTCGTGTGCGGTCGGTGCGTCAGGCGCCTACGAGCTCCGCGGAATGCTGCACGCGCGAGATGAGACCGTTGAACGCCTCGAGATAGCCGACGAGGAAGCCTGCGGTGCTGTCGTCGGTGACCTGGCCCTCATCGGTGAACAGGCCGGGGCGATCCTGGATGAACCCCTCGGGCTGGCCCATGGTGATGGCGTTGAAGTGACCGAGGATCGCACGCAGGTGCTGCTGAGCTGCGGCGGTGGCCACACCGGATCCCGAAGTGCCGATGACGGCGACGGGCTTGCCGAAGAACGACATGTCACCGTACGGGCGAGTCGACCAGTCGAGAGCATTCTTGAGCACGCCGGGGATCGAGCGACTGTACTCAGGGGTGACGATGATCACGCCGTCGACGTCGGCGATGGCCTTCTTGTAGTCGAGAGCGGCCTGCGGGAAGTCGCCGTCGAAGTCGGGCGAGTAGAAGGGCAGATCTTTGATCGGGATCTCGACGAGCTCGGTGCCCTCCGGGGCGAGGTTGGCCAGAACGCGCGCGAGGCGGCGGTTGATGGAGGTGCTCGAGATGCTGCCGACGATGTATCCGATGGTGCGGGTCACGGGTATTCCTTCTGTTCGGGCTCAGACGAGCCGATTGCGGTCTGATCATGTCAACTGCCGAAGACAGAATTATATTCCAGCGCATATAAGAATCTGGTGGGAACCGCTAGCCTCATTCCTATGACCGACGCGACCTCCCCGCTGTCGCGCCCCATCACCGCGGGGATCGTGACGGCACTCGTCGGCTTCACCAGCTCCTTCGCGGTCGTGCTCACCGGTCTGGACGCGGTGGGCGCCACAGCCCCCCAGGCAACGAGCGGACTCATCATCCTGAGCCTCACGATGGGCATCGCGTGCATCGTCCTCGCCTGGCGGTATCGGATGCCGATCACCGTCGCCTGGTCGACGCCCGGAGCCGCGCTTCTCGCTGCCACCGGCGCCGTCGAAGGCGGTTGGTCCGCGGTCATCGGCGCATTCCTGGTCGTCGCGGCCCTCACTCTGCTCGCCGGGCTCTGGCCGGGGTTCGGCCGGCTCATCGCTCGGATTCCGGCATCGATCGCGCAGGCGATGCTCGCAGGCGTTCTGCTCCCCCTGTGTCTCGCGCCGATCACCGGTCTCGCCGAGAACCCCTGGGGCGTTCTGCCCATCCTCATCACCTGGCTGATCTTCATGAGGCTCGCGCCCCGCTGGGCCACCCCGCTCGCCTTCGTCGCCGCGGCGGTCGTCATCACCGTCGAACTCATCCGCACCGGTGCACCGCTGGATGCCGGTCTGCTCATTCCCCGCATCGAACTCACCATGCCCACCTTCACCGTCGGCGCCCTCGTCGGCGTCGCCCTGCCGCTGTTCATCGTGACGATGGCCTCGCAGAACGTCCCCGGCGTCGCGATCATGCGCAGCTTCGGATACGAGGTGCCCTGGCGGCCGGCGATGCTCGTCACCGGGATCGGCACGGCACTCGGCGCCCCCGCAGGCGGACACGGCATCAACCTCGCCGCGATCAGTGCCGCCCTCGCGGCTTCCCCCGAAGCGGACCCCGACGCGAGGCGACGCTGGGTGGCCGGAGCATCCACCGGTGTCATCTACATCGTGCTCGGCGGACTCGCGGCGGCCTTCTCCGCCCTCGTGATCCTGGCGCCCGCCGCGGTCATCCCCGCAGTCGCAGGCGTCGCCCTGTTCACGGCCCTCGGCTCGGCTATCCACCAGGCCGTCGCCGAGCCCGGCGAGCGCATGGCGGCCGTCGTGACCTTCCTCATCGCGGCATCGGGCCTTGCGATCGCCGGCGTCAGCGCCGCGTTCTGGGCGCTGGCCGCAGGACTCCTCGTCCGCGCGGTGCTGACCCGACGCCGGTGACGCCGCGCCGCAAGGCGGATGCCGAAGATCCCCCCTGTGGGGGATGCCGACGCCCACCCGCGCTCAATAGCGTGGAGCCATGCCTTCAGGAACACTGCAGCTCACCGGCGTCACGAAAAATTACGGCGCCCGTCGCGTCCTCGATGACGTCTCCTTCTCAGTCGCAGCCGGGCGCCTCACCGGCTTCGTCGGCGGCAACGGCGCCGGCAAAACCACGACGATGCGGATCGTCCTCGGTCTGCTCTCATCCGATGGCGGAGAGATCACGCTCGGTGCCGCACCGCTCACCGCCGACGCCCGCCGCCAGTTCGGGTATATGCCCGAAGAGCGCGGGCTTTACCCGAAGATGAAGGTGCTCGAGCAGGTCGTCTACCTCGCTCGCCTGCACGGGTTCACCAAGGCGGATGCCGTGGAGAAGGCGACCGCACTACTCACAGAGCTGGGTCTCGGCGAGCGCCTGAACGACAACCTCGAGGCGCTCTCGCTCGGAAACCAGCAGCGCGCTCAAATCGCGGCATCCCTCGTGCATGATCCTGAAGTGCTCATCCTCGACGAGCCGTTCTCGGGCCTCGATCCGCTCGCCGTCGAGACCGTCGCCGGCGTGCTGCAGGAGCGCGCATCCCGCGGAGTCTCGGTGCTGTTCTCCTCGCACCAGCTCGACGTCGTCGAGCGGCTCTGCGACGACCTCGTGATCATCGCCGGCGGCACCATCCGCGCCGCAGGCCCCCGCGACCGGCTTCGCGAGGAGCACTCCGCTCCGCGCTGGGAGCTCGAAAGCAGCGGCGATGTCGGCTGGCTGCGTGACGAGCCGGGCGTGAGCGTCATCGACTTCGAGGGCGGCAACGCCATCTTCGACGCTGAAGACCCCGCCATCGCGCAGCGCGTTCTGCGCCGTGCACTCGAAGGCGGCGACGTCGCCCACTTCGCCCCCCAGCATCCCTCGCTCTCGCAGATCTTCAAGGAGGTCATCCAGTGACCACGTCAACACCCTCCACCCGCGCACTGCCCTCCACCCGCGCGCTGTCGTCCGCACAGGGCGTCTGGCTCGTCGCCGAACGCGAACTCTCCACCCGACTGCGCAGCAAGGCGTATCTGATCTCGACCGGCATCCTGCTGCTCATGGCCCTCGCCGGTGTCATCTGGGCGGGTTTCGCGAGTGCTGCGCCCAGCACCACGCCGATCGCGGCGACGAGCGGGGCTTCCGCGCTTCTCCAAGACGCAGACGGCTTCGACGTCACTGAGGTGGTCGATCGCGCCGCAGCCGAAGAGCTCGTCACGGACGGCACGGTCGACGCCGCGCTCATCGAAGACACCTCGTCGCCGACCGGAATCGTCATCATCGCCGACAAGGAGGCACCGCAGTCGCTGGTGATGATGCTCTCGCAGGCACCGGCGGTCGAGCTGCTCGACGCCGATCCGGCGAACGGCGCGCTCCGCTACATCCTCGGCATCGGGTTCGGGCTGGTGTTCATGATGGCCGCGATCACTTTCGGCTCCCCGATCGCGACGAGCGTCGTGGAGGAGAAGCAGACCCGCGTCATCGAGATCCTCCTCTCGGCGATCCCCGCCCGGGTGCTGCTGGCCGGAAAGGTTCTCGGCAACACCCTGCTGGCGATCTCGCAGATTCTGCTCCTCGTGATCGTCGGAACGATCGGACTCATCGTGTCGGGACAGACCGAGGTCCTGCAGGGAATCGGCGGACCGATCGCGTGGTTCGCGGTGTTCTTCTTCTTCGGGTTCATCCTGCTCGCGGCGATGTTCGCGGCGGCAGGTTCGCTGGTCTCCCGCCAGGAGGATGTCGGCGCCACGATGACGCCGGTGATGTATCTGACGATGATTCCGTACTTCCTGGTGATCTTCTTCGGCGACAACCCGGTGGTCATGACCGTGCTCTCCTATGTGCCGTTCTCGGCGCCGGTGGGCATGCCGATCCGGCTGTTCTTCAACGAGGCCGCGTGGTGGGAGCCGCTGGCATCGCTGGCGATCATGCTCGTCGCCTGCGCGATCGTCGTGCTCGTCGGCGCGAAGATCTACGAGAACTCGCTGCTGAAGATGGGGGCGCGCGTGAAGTTCCGTGACGCGCTGCGTCCGTGAGCCGAGCCTCCGTTCAAGCGAGTGCACCCTCCGTTCAGGAGGGTGCATTAACCTGAATACGAAAGCCGACGACGGGGTCTGCGCAGAATTCTGACCTCGAAAGGCACCATGAGCACTCCTACTCTTACTCTCGAGCGCACCGCGTCGACTTCCGTTCCCGTCCTCGATGTTCTGGCGGGGCGCTGGAGCCCTCGGGCATTCGACGCCAGCACGCCGATCGACGAGAACAAGCTCGCCGCAGCTCTCGAGGCCGCCCGCTGGTCGCCCTCGGCGAGCAACACCCAGCCGTGGCGCTTCATCGTCGCCCGTCGCGGCACCGAACTGCACACGCAGATCGACGAGGCGCTCATCGGCTTCAACCGCGAGTGGGCTGGCGCCGCTCAGGTGCTGATCGTCGCGCTCTCTGAAGATCAGGATGCCGAGGGCAAGGCCCGCCCGTGGGCGCAGTACGACCTGGGCCAGGCTGTCGCGCACCTCTCGGTGCAGGCGCACGCCGATGGACTGTACGTGCACCAGATGGGTGGCATCGACCGCGATGCGCTGCGCGCCCTGCCCGGGGTCGAGGAGCGGTTCACTCCGACCTCGGTGATCGCTCTCGGCGCGCTCGGCGATGCGTCAGCGCTGTCCGAGAAGCTGCAGGAGCGCGAGTCCGCCCCGCGCGTACGTCGCCCCCTCGACGAGACGGTCATCGCGAGCGCCTGACCTGTTCGCGCGAGAAGCTACCGCGCCCCCAGCCCGTCGAACACAACGCGCAGCACATCGCGGGCCAGTTCCTGCGCGCCTTCTTCACCGCTCGGCCGGTACCACTCGACGATCGAGTTGACCATGCCGAACAGCAGCCGGGTGGCCACCGGCGGCGCGATATCGCTGCGCACCGAACCCTCACCCTGCGCCTCGCGCACGAGCGCGGTCACCTCCCGGTCGAACGCACGCCGGCGCTCGAGCGCCGCCCGCTCGACGTCGCTGTTCCCCCGCACGCGCAGCAGCAGCGTGACGTAGGCGAGCTTGTCGACAAGCACGAGCACGGCGCCGCGCAGCACGTGCTCCAGGCGGTCGCGGGCAGATCCGTCACCAGCATCCGCCAGCGCATCCTCGAGACCGCTGAGTGCCTCATCCAGTGCGACCTCGAGCAGCGCCTCTTTGGATTCGAAGTGGTGGTACAGCGCCGACTTCGACAGTCCGAGCCGCGTGGCGAGAGTCGCCACTGAGGTTGCGTCGTAGCCCTGTTCGATGAAGACCTGCACGGCAATATCGAGGACTTGCCCCTGGTCGTAGCCCGGCCGCCCTCGCCGCACGCCGCTCTCGCTCGCGGGTTGTTTCGACACTGACACGCGCTACAGTCTGGCATCATTGCCGACCCGCGACTTCCTTGTCATACTAAATACTGAACGAATGGTCAGGAATTGGCCATGCTCGCACAACGACGCCGACGATGCAGTCAGGGGCAGTGATGGACGACGTACTCGCCATCGAGCGACGCCCCGATCGCGTGATCGCTCGCCTGAATCGGCCAGAGAAACGCAACGCGATCGACCGCGAGATGATCGACGCCCTGCACCTGCTCTGCGCCGAGCTCGAGGTCGATCCGCGCATCCTGATCCTCACCGGCAGCGGAGATGGTTTCGCCGCCGGCGCCGACATCACCCAGCTCCGTGCGCGCCGGGCCGACGATGCACGTCGCGGCATCAATGCGATGGCGTTCATCCGTGTCCGCGAGCTGCCGATGCCCGTGATCGCCGCTCTCGACGGCTACGCGCTCGGCGGTGGCGCCGAGCTCGCCTGTGCCGCCGACATCCGCATCGCGACTCCCCGCCTGAAGATCGGCAACCCTGAGCCGAGTCTCGGCATCATCGCGGCGGCGGGCGCGACCTGGCGCCTGCGCGAGATCGTCGGCGAGGGACTGGCGAGCGAGATGCTGCTCACCGGACGCATCCTGACTGCCGATGATGCTCTGGCCGTCGGTCTTGTCTCCGCCGTTCGCGCGCCGGAGGAGCTGATGCCGGCTGCGCACGCGATCGCCGACCGCATCGCCGCCGCGGATCCGCTCGCGATCCGGCATACGAAAACGGCGCTTCGGGCTCCGCGCGATGCGCACCCTGCGATCGACGGCGAGCTGCAGGCCGAACTGTTCGAGAGCGCCGAGAAGATGCGGCGCATGACTGATTTCCTCGAGAGAAAGGGACACCCGTGAAGGTCGGAGTTCTCGGCGGTGGTCGCATGGGGGCGGGAATCGCACACGCGTTCCTGCTCGCCGGCTGCGAGGTCGTGGTGGTCGAGCGCGATGCGGCGACAGCGGATACCGCGGCAGACCGCATCCGCCAGGGCATCTCCCGCTCGATCGACCGCAGCGTCACCACCCGTGATTCCGCTGCGCTGCATCGCGCACTCCACGTCGGCGACGACATCGCCGCCTTCGAGGGCTGCGACCTGGTGATCGAAGCGGTACCCGAGAATCGCGTACTGAAGGCAGCAGCCCTCGCGCGAATCGAAGCGGCGGCTCCCGGCGCGGTGCTCGCCTCGAACACATCGTCGATCTCGATCACTGACCTGGCTGCCGCGCTGACGGCGCCGGATCGGTTTCTCGGGCTGCATTTCTTCAACCCGGTGCCGACCTCTTCGATCGTGGAGATCGTGGCGAGCATGGCTACCGACCCCGCCATCGTCGAGCGTGCCCGCGAGTGGGTGACGATGATCGAGAAGACACCGATCGTCGTGCGCGACTCCCCCGGGTTCGCGTCGAGCAGGTTGGGCGTCGCGCTGGCGCTCGAGGCGATCCGGATGCTGGATTCGGGGGTCGCATCTGCCGAAGACATCGATCGGGCGATGGAGCTCGGATACCGGCATCCGATGGGTCCGCTGCGCACGACCGACATCGTCGGGCTCGACGTACGCCTCGATATCGCCGAGGAGCTGCACGCGACGCTCGGCGATCGTTTCGCACCGCCCGCACTGCTGCGCCGGCTCGTTGCCGAAGGGAAACTCGGCCGCAAGAGCGGCGAAGGATTCTACAAATGGGAGACACCATGACTGCCGAAATGCCGCTCGTGCCGAGCTACGCGCAGGATGCGTGGTGGACGCCGGACTCCGAGGGCGAGGCGACCATCGTTCGGGATGCGTCGACCGGCGACGAGGTCGCACGCGTCAGCGCCGAGGGCTTCGACCTCGCGGGTGCGCTGGCCCACGCGCGGACCGTCGGTCAGGCATCGCTCGGCGAGCTGACATTTCATCAGCGCGCCCTGCTGCTCAAGCAGTTCGCGCTTGCGCTGACCGAGCGCAAGGACGAGCTTTATGCGCTGTCGGCGCAGACCGGTGCGACCAAGGCCGACTCGTGGGTCGACATCGACGGCGGCATCGGAGTGCTGTTCGCGTACTCGGGCAAGGGGCGTCGCGAGATGCCAAACTCGCAGGTGTATGTCGATGGAGCGATTGAGCCGCTGTCGAAGGACGGCACCTTCCTCGGGCGGCACATCTACACCCGACTGCCCGGTGTCGCCGTGCAGATCAACGCGTTCAACTTTGCGGTGTGGGGTCCGCTCGAGAAGTTCGCTCCCGCGTTTCTCGCCGGCATGCCCTCGCTCATCAAGCCCGCGACTCCCACCGGCTATCTCACCGAGGCGATGGTCCGGATTCTCGTCGATTCAGGCCTGCTTCCCGCCGGTTCGCTGCAGCTCGTCAGCGGCGGCGTACCCACGCTGTTCACCCAGCTGCAGGTCGGCGATGTCGTCGCTTTCACGGGAAGCGCGTCGACCGCGGCGGCGCTGCGCGCGCAGACGCCCACCGGCGTGCGGTTCACCGCCGAGACAGATTCGATCAACGCGTCAGTGCTCGGGCCGGATGCTCTCGCCGGCACTCCCGAGTTCGACGCGTACGTGCGCCAGCTCGTCACCGAGATGACGACGAAGGCCGGGCAGAAGTGCACCGCGATTCGTCGTGCCGTCGTTCCTGCCGGTCAAGCGGATGCTGTGATCGACGCCGTCCGGGCACGCCTCACCGCGAAGGTTACCGTCGGGGATCCGCGGGAGGAGGGCGTCACGATGGGGCCGCTCGTCTCTCTCGCGCAGCGCGATGAGGTGCTGCGCCAGGTGCAGGCTCTCATAGATGGCGGTGGGCGGATCGTGATCGGTAGCACCGAAGCATCCGACTCTTCAGGCGCCTTCGTCCCGCCCATCCTCCTGCGCTTCGATGACGCACGCGCCGACGCCGTCCATGAAGTGGAAGCGTTCGGTCCGGTGTCGTCGCTGATCACGTATGACACTGTGGCAGAGGCATCTGACATCGTCGCCCGCGGCGGCGGGTCTCTCGTGACGAGTGTCGCGACACACGATCCTTCCTTCGCGACTGAGATCATGACGGGCGTCGCCGCTTGGAACGGGCGAGTGCTCTTCCTCGACCGCGACGATGCTCGTTCGTCGACTGGTCACGGCTCACCGATGCCTGGCCTGGTGCACGGCGGACCGGGGCGGGCCGGCGGGGGTGAGGAACTCGGCGGCATCCGGGCGGCGCTGCACCACATGCAGCGCACAGCAGTGCAGGGTTCGCCCGAGATGCTCACGGCGATCACCGGTGTGTGGCACGCGGGTGCTGCGGCGCGAGACGACGGCATCCATCCGTTCCGGAAGCCCCTCGCACAGCTGCGCATCGGCGACCGGATCGCGTCGGAGTCTCGCGAAGTCACGCTCGACGACATCGAGACGTTCGCGCACTTCACCGGCGACACGTTCTACGCGCACATGGATGAGGAGGCCGCATCTGCGAACCCGTTCTTCCCCGGACGCGTCGCGCACGGCTACCTGCTCGTGTCGTGGGCGGCAGGGCTCTTCGTCGACCCGGAGCCAGGGCCAGTGCTGGCGAACTACGGGCTCGAGAACCTGCGCTTTGTGACTCCGGTATCGCCGGGCGACAGCATCCGCGTCGATCTCACGGCCAAGCAGATCACGCCGCGCGAGACGGACGGGTACGGCGAGGTGCGCTGGGATGCGCTCATCCGCAACCAGAACGACGAGACCGTCGCGACGTACGACGTGCTGACGCTCGTCGAGAAGGAGTAGGCGGGCGCGGGATGCTTTTCGCGGCCCCCAGCCACTTCTCGCGCGCGAAATCCATCCCGCGCGGCATCCGCTCACGGCGGCATCCGTCAGCCGACAGCGAGGAGTGTCGACCAGGCGACATCGATCACGCACAGGCCATCGTCCGTCTCGCGATAGAAGATGTCGCTGGGGAACATGTCGCCGGGGACCGACCCTTCGGGACGCCCCTCCACATTGATGTTCCACTGCGGATCAAGCGCCGCTTGCTCTTCCCAATAGTCGGCGAAGAACCGCTCCGGTTCACCCGCGGATCGACCGGCCCAATCCGCGGCAGCACCGAGGTCTGCGTCGAGATCTTCACAAAGAAGATCGGATGCTCCGCCGGAAGAAAGATCTCCCACGAGCTCCTCGGTCGTCGCGATGACTTCGGCGCCGTCGTTTCCCCAGATCAGCGCATCGACGTTCGAACACCCCGTGATGGACACAGCACCTCCGGCAGCGAGGAGCGCAAGGGCGAGCGGGCGACGGAGCTTCATGCAATGACCCTACGAGAAGGTTCCCGCAAGTTCTTTGAGCGTCGCGATCACGGCCACGTCATCCCCCACGTACCGGCCGTCTCGATCCAGAAGAATCGCTCGCAGACCTGCGTCGAGCGCGCCGCGCACATCATTGTCGATGCTGTCACCAACCATGAGAACATCGGCTCCCTGGCGACCAAGGGCTTTCGCCGCAGCCGCGAATGCACCGGGATGCGGCTTTCCGTACGGGAGGTCTGAGGAGCACACAATTGCATCGAAGAAGCTCGAGATACCAAACCGATCGATCTTCTGCAGCTGCTGAGCGCGGTCACCGTTGGTGAGGATGCCGAGCGTCACTCCGGCGTCCTGGAGTCGAGTTAGACACGGCAGGGTGTCGGCATACATGGCCCATCCTGCTTCGTAACGCCGAAGATATCCGGCGAAGAGGTCGTCGGCCTCGCTGTCATCGAGCTCACGCCCGAGCAGATCACGGACACGCTCGCGACGCTGCCCCTGAAACGAGATCTCCCGCGCTTGATAACGGGCGTAATGACGCGAAGAGAGCGTCTCCCACTGCTCCGCGATGCCGTCCATCGGCAACCCCAGCTCGGCGCCCCACTCTCGGACGGCCGGCGCTGAAGCCGACGCGTGATCGATGAGAGTGGAGTCGAGGTCGAAGAGAATCGCGGTCACCACCTCAGCTTGCCAGGAGACGCACCTCCCACCGCCCCGATACCCTCGTGACGTGACGACGACAACCACCGCTTACTCGGCGCGCGCCGCGGAGTATGTCGAGCTGCTCGGCTCGATGTCGGCAGTGCACCCGTCAGACCGGCAGATCATCGGCACTTGGGCGACGCAGGTCGACGGAGAGATCCTCGACGCGGGCTGCGGACCAGGACACTGGACGAACCACCTGAACGAGCTCGGCTGCGATGCGCGCGGCATCGACCTCGTGCCTTCTTTCCTTGAGCATGCGCGCTCGAGCTATCCCGGCATCCGATTCGATCTGGGGAGCATCGACCACATCGATGCAGTCGACGGCTCACTCGGCGGCATCCTTTCGTGGTTCTCGACGATCCATCACGAACCGCACGCGATCGTCACACTGTTCTCCGAGTTCGCGCGCGTGCTGCGCCCCGGCGCGCAACTCGCGCTCGGCTTCTTCAGCGGGGACGCAATCGAGCCGTTCGACCACGCCGTCTTGCGCGCGTACCGCTGGCCGGTGCAAGAGTTCAGCGACCGGCTGGAAGCCGCCGGCTTCTCCACCCGGGAAACCCACCTGCGCGAAACGCGCGGACAGCGCCCAGTCGGGACGATCATTTGCGAACGCCGACAGCCCACCCTCCACTCGGAAGGCACTCCATGCCCCAAGCAGTAACCCTGATCCGTTCGTCCGCTCTCTCCGACGCCGCTGAGTACGCCTACGCCGCGACTGCCCCAGCGGATGCACGCCTGATCTTCCTCGCCGGCTCGTGCCCACTGAACGAAGACGGGTCGACGGCCGGCATCGGTGATTTCGCCGCTCAAGCAGCCAAGTGCATCGAGAACATGAGAATCGCTCTCTCGGCGGCCGGCGCCGACATCGACGACGTCATCAGCACCCGCGTTCTCGTCGCCTCAACGCACCAGTCAGACCTCGTCACCGCGTGGAACGTCGTGCGCGACGCATTCGGCAGCCACGATGTGCCGAGCACCCTCCTCGGCGTCACCGTCCTCGGCTACAACGGCCAGCTCGTCGAGATCGAAGCAGTCGCCGCCGTTCAGGACTGAATGCGCTCCAGGCAGGTCTGACAGGATTGAAGGACCATGTTCCTCGCCTCTCACGGACCGCGCGATGCACCCCCGGTTCTCCTCCTGCATGGCGGCGGTGTTGCGGGGTGGATGTGGGATTCTTTGAAGGAGCGACTGCGGACGGACTACGCAGTTCTCATCCCCGACCTCCCCGGGCACGGCCGCTCCGCCGACGAACCGTATGTCTCCCACGCGGCCACAGTCGACGAGCTCGCTCGAATGCTGGCCGAAGCCGCCCCCGGTCGCCCCGCCACCGTCGTCGGGTTCTCTCTCGGTGCGCAACTCGCCATCCAGCTCGCATCCGAGCATCCCGACTTCGTCGCCCAGGTCATCGTCGTCAGCGCACAGGCTGAACCTCTGCCGCTCACTGGCCTCACCCTCGCAATGCTGAGCGCCAGCGCGCCTCTCGCCCGCAAGCGATGGTTCGCGAGGTTGCAGGCTCGCCAACTCTTCATCCCTCCGCACTTGATGGAGGACTACATCACCACCAGCACCGGCATCACGAAGGCCACGCTCCTCGCCGCCGTGGGCGCGAATCTCCGATTCACGTTGCCCGGCACCTGGCCCGCCTTCCCCGGTCGCGCACTCGTCCTGGCCGGACGACGCGAGCGGCGATTGATGCGCGATTCGGCTCGCGCCATCCACGGTGCACTGCCCGGCAGCGAGCTCGAGATCGTCGACGACAGCGGGCACGGCATCCCCCTCCAGCGCCCCGTGTGGTTCACCGATCGCGTCGCCGAGCTGCTCCGTCGCGGCTGAGCAGGGCCACGCGGTACCGTGATCGCGCGCCCCAGCTTTCCTCGAGTTGCTGCGGCCAGCACATGCCAGATGAATTTCGCCGGTTGCGAGCGTCGGGAATCGACCGAAATCATCTCGCATCACCAGTGTCGGGAGGGGCGCGCTCCCGCCGGGGGATGTCGGAAACAGCAGCGGATGCGGGAAACAGCAGCGCGACCGAAAATCTTCGAAAAAGTCTTCTGATCAGCCTGAATATTGGGCCTGAATGTCGGTGGCCCTCAGTTGAATAGAGGGTATGAACACCATCGTCGCTCACCTCGAAGACCTGGAACGGTCTCTCGCTGAGGCGAGCGGTGAGGCATTCGAGAACGAGGTGATCCCCGACCTGTCGGATGCTGAGATCGCCGCACTGCTCGAGACGACAGGGCGCATCCAGAAGAGGATCGAAGCCCTTCAGGTCGAGGCATCCATTCAGGTTCTCGAGCGCTCGACTCCGATGCGCGACGACAAGATCACCGAGAAGTACGGCTGGGCGCGTCCCGTCGATCTGATTCGAGTGCTGACCCGAACCGAAACGCGAGACGCGAACCGCGTC
Organism: Microbacterium zouquanmingi; assembly: GCF_052266695.1. Lineage (NCBI taxonomy): Bacteria > Bacillati > Actinomycetota > Actinomycetes > Micrococcales > Microbacteriaceae > Microbacterium > Microbacterium zouquanmingi. The sequence goes on along the minus strand of NZ_JBQPQZ010000003.1, from coordinate 89,409 downwards.
GTCAAGACCGCCCGACTGCTGTCGCGCACCCGCGGCATGTCGAGTGGAGAATTCCTGCCCGCCCGCTACCCCGAACTGCGATCGGCGATGGTCGACGGAGCGATCGGAGTCGCGGGGCTGCTCGCGGCGATGGAGCCGCTTGAGCAGTCCCGCGCGCGCATCCTCGACGACGCACGGATCGAAGCCGATCGGCAGCTCGCGATGCTCGCCTGCGGCATCAACGACGATCGCGATGCCGATGCTGATGCTGCAGAACCGAACTCCCCCAACCCGCTCCCCGTGCCGGAGGATCTGCGAATCCTGTCGAAAGTCCTCGTCGCGTATCTCGACCCCGACGGCGCGGAGCCCTCCGACGAGATCGGCGCACGCACCCGCGGCTTCATCATCGGCCGCGAACGCGACGGAGCAGTTCCCGTGCGCGGCAATCTGCTGCCCGAGGTCGCCGGCCAGCTGAGACTGCTCCTCGACAGCCTGCTCAACCCGCGGGTGGACGCTCCCGACGACCCCACCGGCGGCGTCCGTTTCGTCGACAGCGCAGATGTCGACACAGAAGACAGCAGCACACGCGGATCCGTCAACGATGGCGGTGTCACCCCGAACGGAACACCGCACAGCGAATCGATGTTCATCGATCAGCGCACCCGAGCCCAGAAGGTGCACGACGCTTTCGCGATGATCATCACCACCGCTGCTCGTGAGGGAGGCTTCCCACAGATCGGCGGCGCAGCTCCCACTCTCGTAGTGAGCGTCAGGGCCGACGACTACGCCACCGGCTCCGGATGGGCAACCATCGTGAACACCGGAGACCTCATTCCCTCACGGGTTGCCGAGCAGACCGGGTGCGCGGGCGGCATCCAACGCGTTCTGTTCGATGACAACGGCCGGATCGCGTCGCTCGGAACCTCCGCTCGCATCTTCAACGCACTGCAGCGTCGCGCGATCACGCTCCGCGACGGCGGATGCATCATCCCGGGCTGCACCACTCCCGCAAGCTGGTGCGAGATTCACCACGTTCGAGAACATGCCGACGGCGGCCCCACCCACACCGACAACGGCGTGCTGCTCTGCTGGTGGCACCATCGCAACCTGCATCTGTCGGAATGGCGGATCCGCATGAACGACGGAGTCCCCGAGATCCGTGGGCCACTCTGGTGGGACCGCACAAGGCGCTGGCATCCCACCGGCACGCCGCGGCCCCGCGACCGACACCGACAACGCGCGGGCTGATGCGGACTAACCCCGCAGCGCGAGCACGAACGGCAGCACCTCGGCGGCGCCGGCCTGCCGCAGTGCCCGCGCGGCAACAGTGAGCGTCCATCTGCTGTCAGCCTGGTCATCGACGAGCAGCACCGGTCCTGCTGGCACCTCAATCCCTTCCGCGCTGAATCGATCCCACACCCCTGCGAGGCGAAAGGCGCTGTTCCCGCCCGGCTGCCCCGTCGGCCCACCATCCACCATCGCGAGCGCGCCGATGTAGGGAAGCTTGCCGATCTCGGCAATCCCCCGCGCCAGCGAATCGACGAGCTGCGGGTGCGAACGCGACGACATCGCCACCACCGCGACCGGCCGCTCGCTCCAGCCCCAGTCCGCGAGCACTCGCACGCACGCCGCCAGCACCTGCGCCGACGCCGGAGCATCCGGCGCCCCGGCCGCAAACAGCGTTCGCAGCGTGCCGCCCCAGCCGAGATCCGTTAGGCGGGCGAGCGCCCGCCCCTCACTCGCCTGCTCGCCCGCAGGAATGCGCCCCTTCACCGCAACGCCGAGTCGGTCAGCCCCGGTGGGCCACTGGCGTCGCGGTTCGATCGCGACACCCACGCGATCGAGCGATTCGGATGCCGCGGCACTCGCCGACGCCCCGATCTCTGTCGGGAACCACGCCCCCGCGCAGCTATCGCACCGTCCGCACGGGGCAGCCGTGGCATCATCCAGCGAGCGCTGCAGGAACTCCATGCGGCATGCCCCGGTCTGCTCGTACTCGATCATGCTCTGCTGCTCGGCGAGGCGCTCGGCCGCGATGCGCTCGTAACGCTCACGGTCATACGTCCACGGCTGACCGGTGGCGACCCACCCGCCCTGCACCCGGCGCACCGCACCATCGACGTCCAGCACCTTCAGTAGCAGTTCGAGCGGTGTGCGGCGGATATCGACCATCGCCTCCAGCGCAGGAGTCGAGATCGCGGAATCGCCGAGGGCCGCGATCACCCGTTCGGCGCGCCCCTGATCGGGCATGGATGCCGTGGCGAAATAGTGCCAGATGTCGCGGTCTTCCGGCCCCGGCAGCAGCAGCACATCCGCACTGTCGCTCGCGCGCCCCGCACGACCGACCTGCTGGTAGTACGCAACCGGCGACGACGGTGCACCCAGGTGCAGCACGAACCCGAGATCGGGCTTGTCGAACCCCATCCCCAGCGCACTCGTCGCGACGAGCGCTTTGACCTCGTTGCGTTTGAGCATCCCCTCGGACTCTGCCCGCTCATCAGGATCGGTCTGCCCCGTGTACGCCCGCACCTCATGCCCGCGCTCGCGCAGCAGCCGAGCAGTATCGATCGCCGCGGCGACCGTGAGCGTATAGATGATTCCCGACCCCGGCAGCTCGTCGATATGGCTGAGCAGCCAGGCGAGTCGGCGAGCAGCATCCGGCAGTCGCAGCACTCCGAGCCGCAGCGATGTCCGCGCAAGCGGACCGCGGATCGTGAGCACCGGAACCCCCTCGTCGCCGGTCGCCCCCAACTGCTCCTCGACATCTGCCACGACCCGGCTGTTCGCCGTCGCCGTCGTCGCGAGCACCGGCACCTCGGCCGGCATCTGGGCGATCAGGTCGCGCAGGCGCCGGTAGTCGGGGCGGAAGTCATGACCCCAGTCACTGATGCAGTGCGCCTCATCGACCACGAGCATCCCGATGCGCTCCACCAGCGTCGGAAGCCGCTGCTCCCTGAACGCGGGATTGTTCAGCCGCTCCGGCGATACGAGCAGCACGTCGACCTCATCGCGGTCGAGCTGCGCAAGCACGTCATCCCACTCGTGCGCGTTCGTCGAGTTGATCGCGACCGCACGCACGCCCGCCCGCTCGGCCGCCACGATCTGGTCGCGCATCAGCGCCAGCAGCGGCGAGACCAGCACCGTCGGCCCCGCTCCCTGCCGGCGCAGCAGCAGGGTCGCGACGAAATAGACGGCAGATTTTCCCCACCCGGTGCGCTGCACGACCAACGCACGTCGTCGCCCTCTGACGAGCGCCTCGATCGCCTCGTACTGCCCGTCGTGGAAGGAGGCGTCGTCCCGCCCGACGAGCTCGCGCAGCGCGGCGAGTGCCGCCTCATGGGTGGCGTTGGCGTCGAGTGTCATACCCCCACTCTGCCTCAGACCGCTGACACGCCTGGGCGGGTGGTGTTGCGGCATCCGATATGAAAGAATTACTGAACGCACGGTCAGTAAAGACGAAGGAGTCAGGATGACCGACATCACCGCCGAACAGCAGCGCTTCGATGACCTCATCGCCGCCGACTCACGCATCGAGCCGCGCGACTGGATGCCCGACGACTATCGCCGCACCCTCATCAGACAGATCTCGCAGCACGCGCACTCCGAGATCATCGGCATGCAGCCGGAGGGCAACTGGATCACCCGCGCTCCGAGCCTGAAGCGCAAGGCGATCCTGATGGCGAAGGTGCAGGACGAAGCCGGTCACGGCCTCTACCTCTACTCCGCAGCGCAGACCCTCGGCATCACCCGCGACGAGATGACCGACCAGCTCATCACCGGCAGGGCCAAGTATTCGTCGATCTTCAACTACCCCACCCCGACCTGGGCCGACATGGGCGCGATCGGATGGCTCGTCGACGGCGCCGCGATCGTCAACCAGGTGCCGCTGTGCCGCGCATCGTATGGCCCGTACGGCCGCGCGATGATCCGCGTCTGCAAAGAGGAATCGTTCCACCAGCGGCAGGGTTTCGAGATCCTCCTGACGCTCATGCGGGGCATGCCCGCGCAGCGCGAGATGGCACAGGATGCGGTGAACCGCTGGTACTGGCCGTCGCTCATGATGTTCGGGCCGCCCGATGGCGATTCCCCGAACTCCGCGCAGTCGATGGCGTGGAACATCAAGCGCTTCACCAACGACGAGCTGCGTCAGCGCTTCATCGACATGCTCGTGCCGCAGGCCGAGATCCTCGGCGTCACACTGCCGGATGCCGAGCTGCACTTCGACGAAGAGACCCAACACCACCTCGGCGGCGAGATCGACTGGACGGAGTTCTTCGAGGTGCTGGGCGGCAACGGACCGATGAACGCCGAACGCGTGCGCGCCAGGCGCGAGGCGCACGAGGACGGCGCGTGGGTGCGCGAAGCCGCGGCGGAGTACGCGCGCAAGACAGCCCTTCGACAGGCTCAGGGACCGATCGATGGAGCGGCGGCATGAGCGAAACCTGGCCCCTGTGGGAGGTGTTCGTCCGCGCGAACCGCGGGATGAGTCACGTGCACGCGGGATCGCTGCATGCTCCGGATGCTGAGCTCGCCGTCCGCAACGCCCGCGACCTCTATACGCGACGAGGCGAGGGCACCTCGATCTGGGTCGTGCCATCGGATGCCATCGCCGCGAGCGATCCCGACGCCAAGGGCTCCTTCTTCGAGAGCCCCGCCGGCAAGAACTACCGTCATGCGGTGTACTACACCGCGTCCGAGGGGGTGCCGCACCTGTGAGGCAGAACCCGCACGTGACGGTCGACGAGCTCGACCTCGCCGCAGAGCTCACCGGCGAAGCGGATGCCACGGCGAGCGCAGCGGTCGCTGAATATGCTCTCTGGCTCGGCGACGACGCGCTGATCCTGTCGCAGCAGCTCGGCGCCTGGATCGCCCACGCCCCCGAACTCGAAGAGGACGTGGCGCTCGCGAACATCGCCCTTGATCTGCTCGGCCATGCCCGCTCGCTGCTGCGCTACGCGGGCACCGCCGATGGGCGCAGCGAAGACGACCTGGCGTACTTCCGCGATGAGCCGGAGTTCCGCAGTGCCTGGCTCTTCGAGCAGCCGAACGGCGACTTCGCGCAGACGATCGTGCGTCAGCTCGTGGCATCCGCGTATCTTTTCGAGCTGCATTCCGCGCTGCGAGCCTCGAAAGATCCGACCCTCGCCGCGATCGCCGCGAAATCGGTGAAGGAGGTCGACTATCACCTCGACCACGCCGCGCAGTGGACGCTTCGCCTGGCTGGCGGCACAGATGAATCCCGTCGCCGGATGATCCGCGCGGTGACCGATATCTGGCCGTACGTCGAAGAGCTGTTCCGCGATGAGCCGCTGATCGACGAGCTGAAGAGCATCGCGGTGCGACCCTCGGCACTCCGCGCAGGGTTCGACGCGGTGATCGAGGCGGTGTTCGCCGAAGCCGAGCTCGAACTCCCACAGGTGAAAGCGTCCGCGGGCGGTGGCCGTCGCGGCATCCATTTCTCCGCCCTCGGGCACATCCTCGCTGAGATGCAGGTGCTGGCGCGCCAGCATCCGGGGGCGACATGGTGACCCGCGCGCAGACTCAGTCACGCACCCGCGAGCAAGAGGCATGGCGAGTCGCGGCATCCGTCACGGACCCTGAGATTCCCGTCCTCACGATCGAGGACCTCGGCGTCCTGCGCGACGTCGCGGTCACCGAAGAACGAGATGGTGATCGCGTGAGGGTCACGCTCACCCCGACCTACAGCGGATGTCCCGCCATCGACGCCATGCGCGACGACGTGATCCTCGCGCTCACGGCCGCCGGCTTCGCCGATGTCGACGTGCGCACGACGCTCTCGCCCGCCTGGACGACGGACTGGATGTCGGATGCCGGAAAGCAGAAGCTCCGCGACTTCGGCATCGCTCCCCCGACCGGACGTGCCGCGCTCGGACAGGGCCCGGTTCGACAGGCGCAGGGTCCGGTGAAACTCCGCCTCGCGGTGAAGTGCCCGCGCTGTGGATCGATCGACACCCGCGAAGTCACCCGCTTCGGCTCGACCGCCTGCAAGGCGCTGTACGAGTGCCGCGCCTGTCTCGAACCCTTCGACCACTTCAAAGCCATATGACCACCCCAACGCGTCGGCGCGGCCGTTTTCATGAACTCGAGATCAGCGAGGTCCGTCCGCTGACCTCCGAGAGCATCGAGGTGACGTTCGCCGTCCCGCCCGAGCTGCGCGATGACTACCAGTACCTGCCAGGACAGTACGTCGCACTGCGCGCGCACGTCGACGGTCGCGAGATCAGACGCAGCTATTCGATCTGCCGGGCGCCGATCCCGGAGCGCATCAGCGTCGGCATCAAGCGCGATCTGGGTGGACAATTCTCGGTCTGGGCCCACGAGAACCTGAAACCCGGCGACCGCATCGAAGTCATGAGCCCGGAGGGCACATTCACCACCCGCCTGCCCGACCTCGACCACGCGCACATCGCCGGCATCGCAGCCGGGTCGGGGGTGACCCCGATGATGGCGCTGGCCGCGCACGTGCTGGCATCATCGCCGACAGCGCAGTTCAGCCTCGTCTACACGAACCGCTCCACCCAGGACGTCATGTTCCTCGACGACCTCGCCGACCTCAAAGACCGCTACCCCTCGCGCCTCGCGCTGCACCACGTGCTCTCCCGCGAACAGCGCACCGCTCCTCTGCTCTCCGGACGCATCGATGCCGAGAAACTCGATGCCATCTTCGACGGGCTGCTGCCGCCGGCGACCGTCACCGAGTGGTTCCTCTGCGGACCCTTCGACCTCGTCGCCCTCTGCCGCGAGACCCTCGAGCGGCGGGGAGTGCCTGCGAGCAGCATCCGTTTCGAGCTCTTCACGAGCGATGCCGACGGCCCCCGCGTCGACCGCGGACGCCCCATCGTCATCGACAGGGGCGCCGAGGTTCGCACGATCGAGTTCACGCTCGATGGGCTGTCGTCGATGGTCGAGTCTCCGGTCGCTGCTAATGAGGCGATTCTGGATGCTGCACTGAGGGTGCGCGGCGACGTACCGTTCGCATGCGCGGGAGGAGTGTGCGGCACGTGCCGCGCCCGCCTCACTTCGGGCGAGGTGCGGATGACGGAGAACTACGCCTTGGAGCCCGAAGAGCTCGCGCGCGGCTACGTGCTGACCTGCCAGTCCCACCCGACCACCGCGAAGGTCGTCGTCGACTACGACTCCTGACCTCACCTGCTGAACCTCGCCCATTGAACGGAGCGATCATGATCGACCTGACCATCACCGATGACGTCGCCCACATCGTGCTGAACGCGCCAGAGAAGCGCAACGCGCTCGATCCGTCTGCGCTGCACGAGCTCGGTACGGCGTACGACGATGCCGAAGCCGCAGGCGTCCGCGCCCTCGTACTGCGCGGCGAAGGCCCGGGCTTCTGCGCCGGCCGCGATATCGCCGGAGTCGACCCTGCGACCGACGACGTCTCCGGATACCTCGACGGCCTCGTCACCCCGCTTCTGAAGAAGATGTCGGCGTTCCCCGCACCGACTTTCGCCGCCGCTCACGGCGCCTGCCTCGGCGTCGGTCTCGGGCTGCTGATCGCCACCGACGTCGTCTACGTCGCCGACAGCGCCAAGATCGGCTCGCCGTTCGCCGCGCTCGGTGCGACGCTCGACTCCGGTGGGCACGCGCTGTTCTACGAACGCCTCGGCGCCCATAAGACTCTCGACCTCATCTACACGGGCCGGCTCATGACCGGCGCCGAAGCCGTGCAGTCCGGGCTGTTCTCGCAGGTGTTCGCGGCAGACGAAGTACGGCAGGCGACGGAGAGCGCAGCATCCCGCGCCGCGACGGGTGCAACGCGGTCGTTCCTCACGAGCAAGCACCTCGTCGCCCGGTTGCGCGACGAGCGCCTCGCGCTATGGGATGCCGTGGCCGCCGAGAACCTCAACCAGGAGAGCCTGCGCGACACCGCCGATTACCGCGAGGGATTCGCGGCGTTCCAGGCGAAGCGGAAGCCCGATTTCACGGGGCAGTGAGTCAGGCGCGGCGCGAAGAGACCACGCCGGCGATCGCCGTGGCGATCGCTGCGAGCCAGCCGAGGATCGCGACGATCATCGCGATGCCGAAGATGGTCGATGCGGCATCAGAGCTCATCCATCCCCAGGTCGAGACGACCGAGCCGACCGGCCCGGAGTCACCACCGTCTTCCAGAGTGAACATCATCAGCAGCATCGCTGCCCACGTCACCCAGCTGGCGACGTCGTAGAGCACTCGTGTGCTGCGCGTCGCCTTCCCGTCGCGGTCGAAGATCACGATGATCGGTGCGATGTACATCGCGATGGTCACCAGCGGCCCGACGAACAGGCCGATCGCGGCCATCCACCCCAACGGTGCGCCGAAGAGCCCGCGACCGAAGACGATCAACAAGACCAGCAGCACCGGAGCGATCCACTGGAAGATGCGCACGAACCGGCCGCCAGAGATTCTCATGGTTCCGAGACTAACTTCAGGTCGCACTTTCTGCCGGTTTGAGGGGGTCATAACGGCAGAAAGTGCGACCTGGATCGGGGGGGCTACAGCGCTCGCAGGATGTCGTCGACGCGCTCCTTGGCGTCGCCGAACAGCATCTGCGCGTTCTCACGGAAGAACAGCGGATTCTGCACGCCCGCGTAGCCCGCTGCCATGGAGCGCTTGAACACGATGACGTTCTCCGCTTCCCACACTCGCAGTACCGGCATCCCGGCGATCGGGCTCGACGGATCCTCGGCAGCTGCCGGGTTCACGGTGTCGTTCGCGCCGATCACGAGCACGACGGACGTCGATGCCAGATCGTCGTTGACCTCATCCATCTCGAGCACGATGTCATATGGGACCTTCGCCTCGGCCAGCAGCACGTTCATGTGACCGGGGAGGCGACCTGCCACCGGGTGGATGCCGAAGCGCACATCCACTCCGCGATCGCGCAGCTTCTGCGTGAGCTCGGCGACCGGGTACTGTGCCTGCGCGACAGCCATGCCATAGCCCGGCGTGATCACGACGCTCGAGGCGTTCGTCAGCATATCGGCGACGGTCTCGGCGTCGATCTCTCGGTGCTCGCCATGATCGACATCTTCCGATGCGGGCGCGGCGATGCCGAAACCACCGGCGATCACCGAGATGAACGACCGGTTCATCGCCTTGCACATGATGTACGACAGGTACGCACCGGAGGATCCGACCAGCGCACCGGTCACGATCAGCAGGTCGTTGTTGAGCAGGAAGCCGGCCGCGGCCGCGGCCCATCCCGAGTAGCTGTTGAGCATCGAGACGACAACGGGCATGTCGCCGCCGCCGATCGAGGCGACCAGGTGCCAGCCGAGCGCGAGCGCCAGCACGGTCACCACGATCAGCAGCACGAGCGACGGGGTGATGACGTACCAGACCGTCAGCCCGATGAACACGACGAGCGCACCGAGGTTCAGCACGTTCTTGCCGGGCAGTATGAGCGGCTTCGACGAGATGCGTCCCGACAGCTTGAGGAACGCGACGATGGACCCGGTGAAAGTCACGCCTCCGATGAAGATGCCGATGAATACCTCAGCATGGTGGATGTCGGCGAGCGCACCCGTGAGCCCCGGGCTGTGCAGGTGTCCGTTCCAGCCGACGAGAACGGCGGCAAGGCCGACGAAGCTGTGCAGCAGCGCGATGAGTTCGGGCATCCCCGTCATCTCGACGCTGCGAGCGCGCCAGAGTCCGATGACGGCACCGACGAGCATCGCGACCAGCAGCATCACGAGACCGATGATGGCCTGCGGCTCGCCCCAGGCGCCCTGGAACGTGACCCAGATCGTGGCGACCAGAGCGATGGCCATGCCGACCATGCCGTACGCGACGCCAGAGCGCGAGGACTCGTGCCGGCTGAGGCCGGCGAGGCTCATGATGAACAGCAGGGCGGCGACGATGTACGCGGCGCCCGCGACGGATGCGGCAATTTCGAGCGCGCTCACTTGCCGGCTCCCTTCGAGAACATCTTCAGCATTCGCCTCGTGACCGCGAACCCTCCGAAGATGTTGATGGATGCGACGAGCACAGCGATCGCAGACAGGATCTGCACCACGATGTTCGGGGTCGCGATCTGCACGATCGCGCCGACGATGATGATGCCCGAGATCGCGTTGGTGACGCTCATGAGCGGGGTGTGCAGCGCGTGCGACACCTTGCCGATGACGTAGAAGCCGATCACGACCGAGAGCATCAGCACGGTGAAGTGCTGTGGCAGCGGCGCGGGGGCGACAGCATTGACGAGGAAGAGCACAGCGATGCCGACGGCGATCAGCCCGGCCTTCGCGCCAGCCGAGAGGCCCTTCTTCTTCTCGGGGGCTGCGGGTGCGGCATCCGGTGCTTTCGCGACCGGCGCCGCCGATACCTGCACCGGAGGCGGCGGCCAGGTCTCTTCGCCGTCGCGCACGACCGTCACCGCCCGCTGCACGACGTCGTCGAAGTCAATGACGAGCTGGCCGTCCTTACCAGGGGTCAGCAGCTTCAGCAGATTCACGAGGTTCGTGCCGTAAAGCTGCGATGCCTGGGTGGGCAGGCGCCCTGCGAGGTCGGTGTATCCGAGAATGATCACGCCATTCTCAGTCACGACTCGCTCGCCGGCGACCGATCCTTCGACGTTGCCGCCGAGAGCCGCTGCCATATCGACGATCACGCTGCCCGGCTTCATGCTCGCCACATCTGCCGCGGTGATCAGAATCGGAGCTGCGCGGCCGGGGATGAGCGCGGTGGTGATGATGATGTCGACGTCGGCTGCCTGCTCAGAGTAGAGCTCGGCGGCCCGCCTGTTGTAGGCCTCGCTCGTCGCCTTGGCATAGCCGTCGGACGAGACCTCCTTCTGCTCCTCGGGCACGATCACCTCGAGATAGGTGCCGCCGATTGACTTCACCTGGTCGGCGACCTCAGGGCGAGGGTCGGTCGCGCGCACGATGGCGCCGAGGCTGGATGCTGCGCCGATGGCCGCGAGGCCCGCGACACCGGCACCGGCGACGAGCACCTTCGCAGGCGGCACCTTTCCGGCGGCGGTGACCTGACCGGTGAAGAAGCGCCCGAACTCGTTGGCTGCTTCGACGACCGCGCGGTAACCGGAGATGTTCGACATGGAGCTGAGCACGTCCATCGACTGCGCACGCGAGATGCGCGGCACGGCATCGAGCGCGAGCGCCGTGATGCCGCGCGTGGCGAGCGCCTGTCGCAGCTCGGGACGCAGATTCGGGCTGAGCTGCGCGATCAGCGTCGCACCATCCGCGATGCGAGCGATCTCCGCATCCGTCGGTGCGTTCACCTTCAGCAGGATCGGCGACGTCCACGCCTCATCGGCGCTGACGATCTCGGCGCCGGATGCCGCGTACGCGGCGTCGGGATAAGCGGATGCTGCGCCAGCACCCGCCTCGACCACGACGTCGTAGCCGATCTTGCGCAGAGCGCCGACCGTCTGGGGCGTCGCGGCGACCCGCGTCTCACCGACCTGTTCTCGCACGATGCCGATTCGCATCATTCACCGCTCCTGTCTCCGTCAGCATGGACCCGATGGCCCCGCACGACACACATAAGACGAGACTCTATCGACGGCGATTCAAAGCAAAGGAGATGTTTCGCCAAATCCCCCCGAAAGAAATGAGCTTCTTACCCTTGAGTGAAGTTGCCTCGCAGCGTTCGAGCGCGGGGATCAGGAAGCGGTCAGCACCAGCCCTGACCCGTCGGCCGCAACATCCACCCTGACGGTGTCTCCGTCGCGCACGCCGCCCGAGAGCAGCGCGGTGGCGAGCTTGTTCTGCACCTCGGTGGTGATGAGCCTGCGCAGCGGACGCGCACCGTACACGGGGTCGTATCCGCGCTCGGCCAGCCACGACCTGGCGTCGGGCGTGACCGCGAGCGTGAGCCGGCGGTCCCGCAGCCGCCGCTGCAGCTGGTCGACGGTGAGCTCGACGATCTGTGCGAGGTCGTCTTCGCTCAGAGCCTGGAACATCACGATGTCATCCAGACGGTTCAGAAACTCGGGCCGGAACGACTGGCGCACCAGCGCCATCACGGCGTCCCGCTTGTCTGCCATCGACATCACCGGATCGATCAGGATCGGCGAGCCGATGTTCGAGGTGAGGATGAGGATGACGTTGGAGAAGTCGACAGTGCGACCCTGCCCGTCGGTGAGCCGTCCGTCGTCGAGCACCTGCAGCAGCACATCGAAGACCTCGGGGTGCGCCTTCTCGACCTCATCGAGCAGCACGACGCTGTACGGGCGACGCCGCACGGCCTCGGTCAGCTGACCCCCCTGCTCGTAGCCGATGTACCCCGGAGGGGCACCGACGAGCCGCGACACAGAGTGCTTCTCGCCGTACTCCGACATGTCGATGCGCACCATGGCGTGCTCGTCATCGAAGAGGAACTCTGCGAGAGCCTTCGCCAGCTCGGTCTTTCCGACACCCGTGGGGCCGAGGAACAGGAACGATCCGGTCGGGCGACCGGGGTCGCTGATGCCCGCGCGCGAGCGCCGGACGGCGTCGGACACGGCAGCGACGGCCTCTTTCTGCCCGATCAGACGCTTGCCGAGCTCGCTCTCGAGGTGCAGCAGCTTCTCGCTCTCACCCTGCAGCAGCCGGCCGACGGGGATGCCGGTCCACGCGGCGATGACCGCGGCGATGTCTTCATCGGTGACCTGCTCATTGACCATCCGATCCTCGCCCGCTGACGCGGCCTCGGCCTGCTCAGCCTCGGCGATCTCGCGCTCCAGGCGCTTGATCGTCTCGTACTCGAGCTTGGACGCCTTCGTGTAGTCGGCGTTGCGCATCGCGAGGTCACGCTGCGTGATCGCGTCATCGAGCTGCTTCTTGAGCTCGCCAACGCGATTCAGTTCCTGGCGCTCACGATCCCAGCGCTCTTCGAGCCCCGCGAGTTCGCGCTCCAGCTCGACCAGCTGCTCGCGCAGTGCGGCCAGGCGTTCCTTCGAGGCGGCATCCTTCTCGCGCTTGAGCGCGAGCTCTTCGAGCTTCATCCGGTCGACCTGGCGCTTCAGCTGATCGATCTCGACCGGAGACGAGTCGATCTCCATCTTCAGCCGCGACATGGCTTCGTCCATAAGGTCGATCGCCTTGTCGGGCAGCTGGCGGCTCGGCAGATACCGATTCGACAGAGCGGCCGCGGCGACGAGCGCGCTGTCGGCGATCGTCACTCCGTGGTGTGCCTCATAACGACCCTTGAGGCCACGCAGGATCGCGATGCTGTCTTCGACAGTGGGCTCGCCGACGTACACCTGCTGGAAGCGGCGCTCGAGAGCTGCATCCTTCTCGATGAACTCGCGATACTCGTTCAGCGTGGTCGCGCCGATCAGCCGCAGCTCACCGCGGGCGAGCATGGGCTTGAGCATGTTGGATGCCGCAACAGATCCCTCGCCACCGCCCGCCCCCATGAGCGTGTGCAGCTCGTCGATGAACGTGATGATCTGCCCGTCGGACTCGGTGATCTCTTTGAGGACCTGCTTCAGGCGCTCTTCGAACTGGCCGCGGTACATGGCGCCGGCGACCAGAGCAGAGATGTCGAGAGTGATGAGGTCTTTGCCCTTGAGGGATTCGGCGACATCCCCCGCGACGATGCGCTGCGCCAGCCCTTCGACGACAGCGGTCTTGCCGACACCCGGTTCACCGATGAGCACGGGGTTGTTCTTCGTGCGGCGGGTGAGCACCTGGCTCACGCGACGGATTTCGCTGTCGCGACCGATCACGGGATCGAGCTTGCCCTGGCGGGCGCGGTCAGTCAGGTTGATGCCGAACTGCTCGAGTGCGGACTGCTGTTCATCTTGGGCGGGCGTGGTCATCTGTTTCCTCCTGGAGGACTCCTCGCAAAGTTGAGTGTTCTTGACTCAACTTTAGCAAAGCCACTGCCTGGGAGCAAGAGGCCGCGTATCCGAATCTTGGCTATGGTGTGGCCAAGAGAGATGGTGTGGCCAAGAGAGAAGGGGCATCGTGTCGATTCAACAGTCGCGGAGGCGACGCAAAGCTCTGCAGATCCTCGGCCTGGTCGCGATCGCGCTGCTGTTCGTCGTCGCCCTGTGGATCGACCTGACCACGCAGGTGTGGCAGCAGGCGGTCATCCTCGCCGGCATCGCGGCGGGGCTTCTCACCTTCCTGCTCACCGCCCTGTTCTTCGAGCAGTGGATGGCGCGCTCCGCGCACAAGCGCTGGTTCCCCGTCACACACCTCGCCCTCACTGATCTGCTGCATGCACTCAGCGACGAGGAGCGCAGCGAGTTCAGCCGCGGGCAGATCGCGGCTCGGTCCATCAAGAACGCCGGAGATCACGACTCCGCGCTCGTCGCGATCCACCACGAGCGCCGCGCCATCACTCACGCCCTTGCCCGCTGGGCGGGCTTTCTCGCCGCCAGCGCCGACGTGCAGGAGCTCATGGACCACATCGCCGAACTCGCCCTTCTGCTCGACGAGGCGCGAGATGCCGTGCTCGACGCCGAGAGCGCCCCGACCAGCGCCCCCGCTCAAGACGCGATGCGCGCCGCGATCGCGTCCGCGGATGCGTCGATCCAGGCCGCGGTGGATTCGATCCAGGCGACGCTCGGCGCGTTCACCGCACAACGCGCGGCCGCTCTTCAGCCCTGATCGGCGACCACGGCATCCCAGATCGCACCGGCGACCTCGCGCTTCGAACCCTCCACGGATGCCACCACCGCCCCGCCTGCTCCGAGAACCTCGACCGCATTGTCGGACTTCTCGAATCCGTGCTCTGCGTCAGCGAGGTTGACGACGAGCAGGTCGACGCCCTTGCGTTCGCGCTTGCGCACGGCACGCGCGCGGCGCTCGTCAGCATCCGTCAACGTCTCGGCGGCGAAGGCGACGATCTTCTGGCCCTCCCGGCGAGAGGTCGCAAGCCCCGCGATGATGTCCTCGTTCAGGACCAGGTCGATCCGGTCGAGGACGCCGTCCTCCTTGGTGAGCTTCTGATCCACCGAGGCAGCCGGCCGGTAGTCGGCGACCGCAGCCGCCATCACGATGATGTCGGCTAATGCCGCGGCATCCCGCATCGCCTCGCCCAGCTCCGCGGCAGTTCCCACCGCGCGAATGTCGACGAGCGGATGCTTCGCCGCGGCCAGCACGTCGGCCGCGACGTTCGCGGCGACAAGCATCACCTGTGCACCGCGAGCGGCTGCTTCCGCGGCGAGCGCTGCGCCCTGCCGACCGCTGGAGCGATTGCCGAGGAAGCGCACCGGGTCGATCGGTTCACGGGTGCCGCCGGCGGAGATCACGACCGTGCGGCCGACGAGATCCTGCGGGGCGAGCAGCCCGAGGGCGGCGGCGTGAATCTCTTCGGGTTCCTGCATGCGACCCGGCCCTGAGTCCCCTCCGGTGAGTTCGCCTTCTGCGGGTCCGAGGATGTGCACGCCGCGCGCACGGAGGGTCGCGATGTTGGCTTGCGTGGCCGGATGCCGCCACATCTCGGTGTGCATCGCCGGCGCGATCGCGACCGGAGCCATGGTGGCCAGAAGGGTGGTTCCGAGCAGGTCATCGGCAAGGCCCGCGGTCATCTTCGCGATGGTGTTCGCCGTGGCCGGGGCGATGACCACGAGATCGGCGGCTTGGCCGAGCGCGACGTGACGCACACGGGCGACATCGTCGTGCACGCTGGTGGTGACCGTATTGCGGCTGACCGCCTCCCAGGTCGGAGTGCCGACGAACCGCAACGCGTCTGCGGTGGGGATGACCGTGACGTCGTGCCCGCCCTTGATGAGCAGCCGCACGAGCTGCACCGTCTTGTACGCGGCGATGCCGCCCGTGACTCCCACAACGATGTTCATGCCTTGATTCTGCCTCAGCGTCCGGCAGCTAAGCTGGCCGCGTGTGCACCGTCGTCATCGATGTCGCAGAACCTGGTGGTTCGAGACTCCTCGCTGTCCGAGATGAGGACCCAGAGCGCGCGTGGGACTCGCTGGGTCCGTGGTGGCCGCAGCAGTACCCCGCAGTGTCCGGCATCCGTGATCGCCGCGCGGGCGGCGCCTGGCTCGCTGTCGACACCGAGGCCCACCGACTCGCGGTGCTGCTCAACCGCGCTGACGTTCTCGACCTTCCCGAAGATCAGGTGCGCACTCGCGGAACGCTCGCGCTCGAGTCCGTGGCGGGACGCTCACCCGAAGCGCCGCTCGCCATGCACGGCTTCAACCTCCTCGAGGTCACGCCAGATGCTGCGCGCGTACTGTCCTGGGACGGCGAAACCCTCACGGAGACCCCCGTGCCGCACGGCGTGCACATGATCGCGCACGACGGCCTGGACGACCCCGCCACTGCACGCATCGCACGCTGGCTGCCGGAGTTCCAGGCCCGTCCTGCTCGAACCGAGCACTGGGAGCAGTCGTGGGTGGATCTGCTTGCAGCATCCGCAGAACTCGACCCGACCGATGACGCCGCGATCATCCGCGACAACCGTCCGCACGGGTATCCGACGCAGTCTCTGCTCTACTGCGTGGCCGATGTCGGCCACCACGGCGTCACGATCGACGAGTCGAACCTGACCGCGCCGGGCCACTGGGGCTGAGCCGGACCCGAATCAGCGCTGCCAGATCCACCGGCGACGACGGCGGCGCACGAGCACCGGCTCGGGTTCCGGCGGCGGCGGCACCGCCGTGCGATCACCGCTCACCCATCGCAGCCACAGCGCATCCGGGTTGCCCTCGAGGATGAGCGCCCGGGTCAGCAGCGTCAGCGGGATCGAGAGGATGGCGCCGAGAGGTCCGATCACGAACGTCCAGAAGATCACCGAGAAGAAGCTCAGCGTCAGGCTGAGGTCCACCGCATCGCTGACGAACTTCGGCTGCACGAGCACCTGCAGCACCACGTTGACGACGCTGTACACAGCGATCACACCCAGCAGCAGCGGCCAACCGCCGATCGCGAACGCGAGCACAGCCGGTGGCACCAGCCCGAGGATGAATCCGATGTTCGGGATGAAGTTCGTCACGAATGCGAGGATCGCCCAGACGACCGGAGCGGGCACGCCCATCCACCACAGCGCAAGCCCATCGATGATCGCGACGATCGCACCGAAACTCGCGTTGACGATGTAGTACCGACGGATGCCGCGGTTGAGCTGCGAGATCCGCCCGATGACGTGGCTGCGCGTCGCGCCGAAGACAGCAGGTGCGTGCCGGTAGCGTGCCGCATCAACGGCCATGAAGATGATGTACGCGAACACGAAGAACAATGCGGTGGCGACGGCCAGCACGGTCCCGCCGACGCTCTGCACCATCTTGAGCAGGCTCGCCGGTGCCAGCAGCGACGTGACCGCATCCGACGCCTCCTGACCGAAGCCGAGGTCGGTGAGCCAGGTGACGAACACATCGAGCTGACGGGTGACTCCGCCGTCCGCGGCGAGATCCATGACCAGGCGCGTGAACTGATTTCCGGCGAACCAGAGCAGCGCCCCCATCGCGAGGAGGATCACGTAGGCCAGGAGGATCACGATCGTGGATCCGAGCCATGACGGCAGACCACGCCGCATCAGCGGCATCCGAGCCGGTTCGCAGATCACGACGATGACGATCGCCAGTGCGATGGGACCGACCACCTCTCGGGCGAGGAAGAGCCCCGCGATCACGATGACGGCAGCCGCAAGCGCCATCAGCACACGCAAGCTCGAGGAGAGCATGGGTCCCGGTGACGGCGCGGGACTGTTCGCGGAGGAGGAGCTGGTCATGTGGCCAGCGTATCGGCCGCACCGTGGCGGCCGGCGAGCACCCGTTCGTAGATCTCGATCATCGCCGCGGTGCGCGACGACTGCCGGAACTCCTCGCCGACCTCGGCGAGCGGAGACGGCGCCTCACCGGTCCTGATGTCGGATGCGGCGCGCGTGAGCGTGTCGGCAAGGGCAGGCACCGAAGCATCCGGAACCGCCCACAGACCACCGCGCAGCTCATCGGCGATGTCGGGGTCGCTGACGATCGTCGGCGTCCCGAGCGCTGCCGCCTCGAACGGGGTCATGCCCTGCGTCTCGAATCCGATGGAGGTCTGCACGACGGCATCGGCGTCGGCGATCCGCGCGAGCGTTTCGGCATACGGCAGGCGCCCAGCAAAGCGGATGCCGCTGTGCCCGCGTGCGATCTTCTCGGCCGCGCGCAGTTGTCCTCCGCCGCCGATGACCTCGATGTCCGCATCCACCTGAGAGGTGACGACCGCCTCGAGGAAGGGGAGCAATCTCTTCTCCGGGCTCATGCGTCCGAGCCAGACGAAGCGCGGACGCCCCGGCTCGCGCTCCTGGCGCGTGTCGAGGATCGGCGCGAGCAGGTCATCATCGATGCCGTTCCACACCACGTCCACCCGATCGAACACGCCGTTCTGCTCGAGCCTGCGGGCGAAGTGCCCTGACGGTGCGGTGACGGCGCTCGCCCCCTGCGCGAGACCGTGCAGGAACGCCCACCCGTCGCTGCCGGCAACGGGCTGCCCGATGCCACGCATGGACTGCCGCCGCCACATGTTCAGTGCGGCGAGGGCAGGGCGATGCAGCGGGGTGACGGCTGCCATTCCGACGTCGACCCGGTTGTGCATCGTGTGGACGACCGGGATGCCGTGGCGATGAGCGAAGCGGTGACCGATGAACGCGCCCCAGAAGTCGGCCTGCACATGCACGATATCCACCGGTGGCTGCGTCGCGAAGGCACGGTCGAGGAACAGGTCGGTGCGCCTGCCCGGCCACGACATCGAATACTCACGATCGAGCGTGATCGGGATCGAGGGCAGGTCGAAGGGGTTTGGCCACCCGAAGATCCTGTCGCTGTGCATCTTCGGTGCAACCACGGTCACGGTGTGCCCTGAGCGCTCCAGGTACTGCTTCTGCAGCCGCATCGACACCTGCGCGCCGCCGAGCGATGCGAGGTGCTGATCGCCGAAGAAGACGATGTGCATGCGCTGCTCCGTCACTCCGGGAGCGGCTGGTCGCGGTACAGCGCCTCGAAGGTGTCGAGGGTGCGGTTGATGTCGTGGACGGCGACGCCGTCGAGGGACGCGCGCTGCATGCGCTCGTACTCTGCGGGATCGGCCGTGAGCACATCGGTCAGGCGGGCTGCCAGCTCGGTGACGTTGCCCGGCTCGAACAGGTACCCGTTCTCGCCGTCGTGGACGAGATGCGGGAGGGCGACAGCATCCGCAGCGACGATCGGCAGGGCCGAAGCCATCGCCTCCATCGTGGCGATGGACTGCAACTCCGCGATCGAGGCGATCACGAACAGGCTCGCGCGCGAGAGGATCGCGCGCAGCTCTTCGTCGGTGGTACGCCCGTGGAAGGTGACGCGATCGGCGATGCCGAGCTCGCCTGTGAGTCGCTCGAGGCTCTTGCGCTGGTCGCCGCCGCCGACGATGTCGAAGGTCACATCCAGCGCAGGGTCGAGCTTCGTCATCGCCTCAAGGATCACCTCGACCTGCTTCTCAGCCGTCAGGCGGCCGACAAAGACGATCCGGTTCTTCTCGCGCGGTGCGATCACGGGGTCGTACTGCGTGCGATCGATGCCACAGCTGACCGGGATCACGTTCTGCACTTCGACCGTGCGCTCGAGGAAGTCCGCCGCGCGACGAGTGGGCGTGGTGATGGCGCGTGTGAGATCGAACGTGCGCTTGGCGTCATCCCACGCGAACTTCAGCACGAGGTTGTCGATGAACTTAGGCATCGTGGTGTGATCGAGGATGTTCTCGGCCATCACGTGGTTGGTGGCGATGATCGGGATGCCGCGCTGTGCGGCGATCCGCGACAGACCGCGGCCGATCACGATGTGCGACTGGATGTGCACGACATCGGGCTGCACCCGGTCGATCACCTTGCGGGCGTAGTGCTTCGAGCGCCACGGCCAGACGAATCGAATCCAGTCATGCGGCGCCCAGCGCACGGACGGCAGCCGGTGCAGGGTCATCGGCTCGCCCTCGATGACCTCGGTGGCAGGAGCCGTGCGACGGTACTCGCGGTTCGGGGCGACGACGTGCACATCATGACCGCGCTGCACCAGTCCTGCGGCGAGGCGCTCAGCGAACCGTGCGGCCCCGTTGATGTCAGGGGAGAAGGTGTCGCAGCCGATGAGGATCTTCAGCGGAGCGTCAGGTGAAGTCACGAAGTGGCAGCCTTAGGGATACGCGGAGAGCCCGGTTGTGGGCGCACGCCACTTTACCCGAGCGCCCTGCACGATCTCCGCTCCCCCGCCGCTTGCGCCGCGGGTAGCGTGAAGGCATGCGCATCACCGCTTCCGCCGATCAGAGCCTATGGATCCCCGTCACCGATTCGCTCGGCTGGAAGGGGCGCCGCCACCGCAAGGCGGCACTGCGGATGCTGCTGGGCCAGGCCAACCAGATGCTCGGGCGGGGCGAGAAGGAAGGCTCTCGCATGGGCGCCTGGGCGATGAGCCAGGCCGCTCCCCTGCTGATGCGCCGGATGGACGGCCGGCTCCTCGCCTGGACCTGGAAGGCCGAGCCCGACCTCGTGGCGGCCCTTGCCACCGTGCAGGAGCTCACCCCACCGGTGCGGATCGCGCGCGCGAACCGACCGATCGAGTACGACGACACCGAGACGTTCACGAGCGCACTCGGCGCCGGCGAGAAGCTCGTGATGATCACGCCTCCGACGCCTGAGGCCGCCCCCTTCGCCAACTACACCTGGGACACCGGTACGCACCTGATCACGCTCCAGGCGCTCAGCCGCGACCGGGAACGGTTCGGCACGCTCATCCCCGCGCTCGACGACCTGGCCCGCAGCCTCCGGATTTCTGACGATCTGTCCGGCGGCGAATCGCCAGACCTGCTACGCCTCGACCCTGCCTGAACCTGCCAGTGATGGGTTAGATTGACCACACGACGCCCCGGAAGGAGAACGCGATGGAGCGCACTCCCGCACCCGACACCGGGCTGATCGACACGATCGAGCTGAGGCTGTCGCAGCGTGATCTCGCCGCAGCATCCGCGGCGCTCGGTCCAGTGCCCGACCATCAGATCGTGCGGGTGCTCGATCGGCTGAACCCACGACAGTGCGCGATCGTCTATCGTCTGCTTCCCAAGCAGCGCGCGCTCGAGGTCTTCGAGGCTCTCGAACCCGAGTTGCAGGGCGAGCTGGTGCGCGGACTTCAGGATGCCGAGGTCGCCACGCTCTTCGCCGAGATGGACCCGGATGACCGGGTGTGGCTGCTCGACGAGCTTCCGGCGTCTGTCGCCCCGCAGCTACTGCGAGGACTCCCGGCCCGTGAGCGCGAACTCACCGCAGCGGTCCTCGGCTATCCGCTGGACTCGATCGGCCGCCGCATGAGCCCCGAGTACATCACCACCCACCCGCAGCTCACAGTGGCCGAGACGATGACCAGGCTCCGATCGCGCATCGATGACGCCGAAACCATCTACACACTGCCGGTGACCGACGCCGCACGGAAGGTCATCGGCGTCGTCAGCCTGCGCGACCTGCTCACCGCCGATGACGCAGACACCATCGATGCACTCATGCACGACGCCCACACGGTCGTCGCCGACGCCGATGCAGAGAGCGCAGCGCGTGAATGCACCGACCTCGGGCTGCTCGCAGTCCCCGTCGTCGACAGCGAAGACCGCCTGGTCGGCATCTTCACGATCGACGACGCGGCACGCATCCTCAAACGCGAAGAGAGCGAGGATGCCGCGCGCCAGGGCGGTGTCGAACCGCTCGGCCGGCCCTACCTCTCGACCCCGGTGCGCAAGCTCGTGCGCTCGCGCATCGTGTGGCTGTTCGTCCTCGCCATCGGCGCCACGCTCACCGTTCAGGTCCTGTCGGTGTTCGAAGCGACACTGGCGCAGATGACGGTGCTGGCCCTGTTCGTACCGCTGTTGATCGGAACCGGTGGGAACACCGGAAACCAGGCAGCGACGACGGTCACCCGCGCACTCGCGCTCGGCGAAGTGCGCCCCCGCGATCTGCTCAAAGTGCTCTCGCGCGAGCTGCGGGTCGGCGTGTCGCTCGGTGTGCTGCTGGGCCTTCTCGGATTCGCGATCACCTGGGTGGTCTTCGACTGGCACATCGGACTCGTGATCGGATGCACGTTGCTTGCCATCTGCACGGTGGCGGCGACCGTCGGAGGAATCATGCCGATCATCGCGCGAATGATCAAGGTCGATCCCGCCGTGTTCTCCAACCCGTTCATCACGACCTTCGTCGATGCCACCGGGCTTGTCATCTACTTCCTCGTCGCGAAGGCGATCCTGGGGATCTGAGGGTGAAAGCACGGTTCGCATTCGGCGTGCTTCGGCTCGCCACGGCAGCGGTCTGTCTGATCGCGCTCGTGCATCGGCTGTTCTGGGGGCTCAGCTCGCAGACCATCGCCGGCCGGAACTTCTTCGCGTATCTCACGGTGGAGTCGAACTGCGCACTGGTCGTGCTGCTCGTCATCGGCGGAGTGCTCGCCTTCCGCCGCGCGGAGGATCCGCGCTGGTTCAGCATCGCCCTCTCGCTCGTGCTCACCTGGACGATCACCGCGGGTCTCGCATTCGCACTGATCGTGTGGCAGGCGGGGCTCCGCGGCATCCGTGTCGATGTGCCCTGGTCTGATCAGGTGCTGCACTTCTGGCTGCCCGCGTTCACCGCGATCGCGTGGACGCTGACTCCCGGACACCGCTCCGTGACCTGGTGGATCATCCCCTGCTCGCTCGCCTTCCCCCTCGTGTGGGGTGGGGTGACGATGTGGCGCGGGCCGATGATCGGCTGGTATCCGTATTACTTTTTGGACCTGCGCCAGGTGAGCGGATTCGGCGAGTTCGCCGTGACGAGTGCACTGGCACTGGCGATCTTCGCGCTCGTGGCCACGGTGCTGGCGGTGATCAGCCGGGTGAGTCCCTCGCGGCGGAAGAAGGTCAGTCGGTCTGCTGCACGGGCAGGAACGGCACAAGCGACCTGAGCGCCTCGAGCAGTGCCTCCTGCTCTTCGAGTTCGGCGAAGTCCGCGGCTGCGGCGCCGCCCACGACGCCGACGAGGATCGCATCGCCGGTGACCGGCAGCAGGTTGATCCAGGTCCGCACAGTCTGATCGCCGCCGACGGTGTGCCAGATCGCGGCACCTGTCTCCCAGAAGGGTTCGTCGTAGCGCAGCCAGATCGACTCGATGTGGCCCATGCCGAGCGCGTTGATCGCACCGCGGTGCGAGAACGGCAACGGTGGCGAGAACTCGATCCGCTCGGTCTGCAGGACGCCGAGCGGCACGGTGACCACGACCCGATCGAAAGAGGTGGATTCGCCGGTGCCGAGGCGCAGGCTGACACCGGAGTCGTCGTAGGCGATGCGAGTGACGGGAGATGACAGAGTGAGCTGGGCGTTCGCGAGCATCTCGGTGATGTGCGCGTCGAAATCACCGGTGATGGCTCGCCGGGCAGCGGATGGCATTGACGGAGGGAACCAGGACGAGACGGTGTCGGCATCCGCCCCCGACGTCGTCGCGAGGTAGGCCAGGAGCGCCGCGAGATCGGGGTCCTCAGGGTCGGCACCGGTCAGGGTGAGCGCTTCGGCGAGCGAGACGTCGGTCGGAAGAGCCTCTGCGACAGTGATCGCCGCATCCAGTGGTGCGTTCGTGACCGGCTCGATGTCGCCGTCCGGTGTGCGCCACACTGCGGACGCGAGATCCGTCGCCTGCGGCAGGTCCAGCTCGTCACGGCTGATGTCCTCGCCTTCGGCGAGCGCGGGCAGCAGCCATCCGCCGAGCTGAACGGGAAGCGCCCAGTCGTCATCGATCTGCGAGAGCGTGCGGCCGCCGACTCTGTCACGCGCTTCGAACACGGTCACGGAGAGATCGGCGTCGGCAAGGCTCGCCGCGACGGTGGCTCCGGCGAGACCCGCGCCGATCACGGCGATCCGCTCTCCGCTCGTGGCTGTCGCACGCAGGCGCATCGCGGCGCTCTC
Source organism: Microbacterium zouquanmingi (assembly GCF_052266695.1). Taxonomy (NCBI): domain Bacteria; kingdom Bacillati; phylum Actinomycetota; class Actinomycetes; order Micrococcales; family Microbacteriaceae; genus Microbacterium; species Microbacterium zouquanmingi. The sequence continues at coordinate 65,581 of NZ_JBQPQZ010000003.1, read as the reverse complement.
GCCGGAGTGGATGGCACCGCGGATCGTGGCGGGGTTGTCGACATCCGTCGCCTCACCGGCGAAGAAGACGCGATCCGCGATCGGTTCTGCGAGCGTCGCGCGTGTGGACGACTGCACGCCGATTCGGGTGAAGCTGACCGCTCCGTGCGAGTAGGGGTCGGTGGCCCAGGTGCTCCGGATGCTGCCGGCAGGCGCGGGAACCTCGGTGACCGGCAGCGGCGTCAGACTGCGGGTCGGCGTGGGGGTAGGCGCAGGCTCGGGCGTGCACGACACGAGCAGCACTCCGAGGGCGCCGGCTCCGGCGCCGATCAGCAACTCACGACGCGACATCCTCACCCGCGCCAGACTACCCGCTCTGCCCGTGCGCGTGACGGCGCGAGGGCGCAGCTACGATCGAGGCATGACTGATTCCGCCCTCGTTCTGGTCGCCAACGCTGGGGAAGGTTCCATCAGCACCTTCCGTTTCGAGAACGGGCAGCTGGAGCGTCTGGCCGTCAACGAAGGACTCGACGGATGCTCGACGTTCGCCGTCGACTCAGAGCGCGACCTGGTCTATGCGGGCGTGAAGGGACCCACCGGCATCCTCACACTCGCCCTCGACCGCGAAAGCGGGCGGCTCACGCCGCAGTCGCGCCTCGACCTCCCCGATGGAGGAATGAACTACATCGCACTCACTCGGGGCGGAACGGGGCTGCTCGGCATCTCGTACTCGGGGGGCTTCGGAATCAGCTGCGCGGTCACCGACGGCGTTGTGAGCGAGCCGGTGTCGACGATCACGTTCCCCAACCTGCACTCGGTGCTGCCGAGCGCCGACGGCCGGTTCGCCTACTTCGTGTCGCTGGGTGCCGACCTCGTCGCGCAGTACGCACTCGACGATGATCTTCGCCTCATGCCGCTGGACCCCGAGACGGTCGCCGCTCCCGAGGGAAGCGGTCCTCGACACCTCGTACTGAACGAGGCGCAGGATGCGGTGTATGTGCTCACCGAGTTCTCCGGCGAAGTCCTCCACTACAGCCGCGACGCCTCCACCGGCGCGCTCACACTGCAGGGCACCACGACGGCGTATGACACCACGAAGAGCCTCGGCCACAGCGTGTTCGGAGCAGACCCGCTCGCGCATCACTACATCTGGGGAGCCGACCTCCACTTCGGCGCGAACGGCACACGGCTGTGGGCCACGGAGCGCACCGAGAACACGCTGGGAGCGGTGTCCGTCGCGGCCGACGGATCGGTGTCGGCGGCGGAACGGTTCACCGTCACCGAGCTGCAGCCGCGCGGCTTCGCGCTCAGCCCCGACGGCGCCCACCTCATCGCGACCGGCGAGAGGTCGACGCAGGTCTCGCTGTACGCCGTGCAGGATGACGCGCTCGAACTGCTGCAGCGCGCCGAGACTGGCAAGGGCGCGAACTGGGTCCGCTTCGTCTGAGCAGGCCTGATCGCGGAGCCTACTCCGCGTCGCTTCGCCCGCCAGGGCGCCACAGCACGACCTCGGTCGAACGGCGGATGCGACGTCCACCGGTCACTGGCGTGACTCCCGTGGCACCGGCGGCGAAGACGCGCACACCGGGACGGTTCTGTCGTTCGGCGCGCAGCGCGCCTTCAAGATCGAGGACACGGCGGCGCAGCATCCGCACCTCGTCCTCGAGGTCGAGCAGTCGAGCGATCGCCGGCAGGCTCATGCCCTCAGCGCTCATCCGCGCAACCTCGCGGAGCTGCTCGATGTTGCGCGCCGAGTAGCGGCGGGAGCCTCCACGCGTGCGGCCGGGCACGACAAGACCGATGCGATCGTACTGACGCAGCGTCTGCGGGTGCATGCCCGCGAGCTCAGCGGCGACGGCGATGGCGAAGACTGGAGCATCCTCATCGTCAACCATTGCCATCACCTCCGAGACTCGCGTACATCATCAGGCCTGCGCCTTCGCCATCATCTCGCCGCGCGGATTCTCCTTGGGCTCTGCCGCCTGGAAAGCGAGCAGCGCCTCGCGCGCCGCGTCATCCAGGTGCGAGGGCACAGCCACCTGCAGTTCAGCAAGCAGGTCACCGGTGCCCTTCGAGGTCTTCACACCTCGACCCTTCACCCGCAGGATCCGCCCCGAGGGCGTACCGGGTGCGACACGCAGCTTGACCACGTCGCCGGCGAGGGTGGGGACCTCGATCGTGGCACCGAGAGCTGCCTCGGTGAAGGTCACCGGCACCGTGAGGCGCAGGTTCAGACCGTCTCGCGTGAAGACGGGGTGCGAACGCACCTTGATCTGCACGACGATGTCGCCGTTCTCTCCGCCATCGGGCGACGGACGCCCACGGCCGCGCAGACGGATCTTCTGTCCGTCTGCGACACCCGCGGGGATCTTCACCTTGAACGGCTTGCCGTCTTCACCCTGCAACGTGATCGTCTCACCCTGCACAGCGGTGACGAAGTCGAGCGTTGTGCGCGCCGTGACGTCGGCGCCCTTCTGCGGTCCGCCGAAACCGCGGTATCCGCCGCTCGTCTGGCCGAAGCGGCCGGAGCCGAAGCTCCCCCCGCCCTGGCCCTGGTTGAACATCGCGAAGATGTCCTCGAAGTCGGCGCTCTGGCCACGGCCGCCCTGCCCGAACCGGCTGAAGACGTCTTCGAAGCCGCCCGCGGCGCCCGCACCGCCCGAAGTGAACCGCGCACCCGAGCCCATGGCCCGGATCTCGTCATACTCCTTGCGCTGCTCCGCGTCAGAGAGCACCGAGTATGCCTCGCTGATCTCTTTGAACTTCGCCTCGGCCGCTGCATCCCCCTGATTGGAGTCAGGGTGATACTTGCGCGCCAGCTTGCGGTAGGTCTTCTTCAGATCCGCATCGCTGACATCCTTGGCGACGCCGAGCGTCTTGTAGAAGTCCTTGTCGAACCAATCCTGGCTGGCCATAGATCACCTACTCTGCGGGAACAGCGACGACGACCTTCGCAGGTCGCAGCTCGACATCGCCGAGTCGGTAGCCGACCTCCACGACCTCGAGGATCGTGGACTTCTCCGCTCCCGGAGTCGGCTGCTGGAAGATCGCCTCGTGGTGCTGCGGGTCGAAGTCCTCCCCGGCGGCACCGTAAGCGATGACACCGAGACGCTCCACGACCGCACGCACCTTCTCGCCGATCACGAAGAAGGGCGTGCCTTCCTGCAGATCGCCGTGGGCCGCCGCGCGATCGAGGTCGTCGAGCACCGGAAGCAGACCCTTGGCCGCCTCACCCTTCGCTCGCGCGATCTCGACGTGACGCTGCTCCTCGGTGCGCCGACGATAGTTGGCGTACTCGGCCTGCAGGCGCTTGAGGTCATTGAGCATCGCAGACTCGGCATCTGCGAGAGCCGCGTCACCCGCGGCCGCTTCGTCGCTCTGTTCCGCGTTCAGGATGTCGTCGACCGTCAGTTCGTCCGCACCGTCGGCGGGCGACTCGTCGGCGCCCTCCGCGGCTGCGGCCTCTGCGGCGTCGGGGTTCACCTGCGACGCGGGGCCGGATGCCGTAGCATCCGACCCCTCGTCCTCAGGCCGAACCTCGCCGTTTTCGTCGAAGTTCTTCTCTGCCATGGTTACTTCTTCTCGTCCTCGTCGTCGATGACCTCGGCGTCGACGACATCCTCATCGGATGCTTCGTCTGCCGGAGCCTCGCCCTCAGCGGATGCACCAGCTGCAGCATCTGCCTGCGACTGTGCGTAGATGGCCTCACCGAGCTTGCCCTGCGACTCGTTCAGCTTGTCGAGTGCAGTCTTGACCGCGTCGTCGTCTTCGCCGGCAAGAGCCGCCTTCAGAGCGTCGACGTCAGCCTGGACCTCGTCCTTGACCTCGGCGGGGAGCTTGTCTTCGTTCTCCTTGATCAGCTTCTCGATCGAGTACGACAGGGTCTCGGCCTGGTTGCGCTGTTCGAGAGCCTCGGCGCGCTTCTTGTCTTCCGCAGCGTTCTCTTCGGCCTCGCGCACCATGCGCTCGATGTCGTCCTTCGACAGCGACGAGCCGCCGGTGATGGTCATCGACTGCTCCTTGCCGGTGCCCTTGTCCTTGGCGGACACGTGCACGATGCCGTTCGCGTCGATGTCGAACGTGACCTCGACCTGCGGCATGCCGCGGGGAGCCGGCGCGATGCCGGTGAGCTCGAAGGTGCCCAGCGGCTTGTTGTCACGAGTGAACTCGCGCTCGCCCTGGAAGACCTGGATCGCGACGGACGGCTGGTTGTCGTCTGCCGTGGTGAAGGTCTCGCTGCGCTTGGTCGGAATCGCGGTGTTGCGATCGATGAGCTTGGTCATCCGGCCGCCCTTGGTCTCGATTCCGAGGCTCAGAGGGGTGACGTCGATGAGCAGAACGTCCTTGCGCTCGCCCTTGAGGACACCGGCCTGGAGGGCAGCGCCGACGGCGACGACCTCATCAGGGTTCACGCCCTTGTTCGCTTCCTTGCCGGTCTCGCGCTTGACGAGCTCAGCAACTGCGGGCATACGGGTCGATCCGCCGACGAGCACGACGTGGTCGATGTCGGCGACCTTGACGTTCGCCTCGCGGATGACGTCTTCGAACGGCTTCTTCGTGCGGTCGAGGAGGTCCTTGGTGAGGTCCTCGAACTTCGCGCGAGTGATCGTCTCGGACAGCGAGACGGGGCCCGACTCGGTCAGCGACAGGTAGGGCAGGTTGATGGAGGTGCTGGTCGAGCTCGACAGCTCCTTCTTGGCCTGCTCGGCTGCTTCCTTCAGACGCTGGAGGGCAATCTTGTCGCCAGAGACGTCGACGCCGCTGGTCTCCTTGAACTGCTTGATCAGGTGGTCGACCAGACGCTGGTCCCAGTCGTCACCGCCGAGGCGGTTGTCACCCGAGGTGGAGCGCACCTGAATCGTCGAGAAGTCGTCGTCCTTGCCCACTTCGAGCAGCGAGACGTCGAACGTTCCGCCACCGAGGTCGAAGACGAGGATGAGCTCGTCCTCCTTGCCGCGGTCAAGGCCGTAGGCCAGAGCTGCAGCGGTCGGCTCGTTGATGATGCGCAGGACGTTGAGGCCCGCGATCTCACCGGCTTCCTTCGTCGCCTGACGCTCAGCGTCGTTGAAGTACGCGGGGACGGTGACGACGGCATCCGTCACGGTGTCGCCCAGGTAGGACTCTGCGTCGCGCTTGAGCTTCATGAGGATGCGCGCGGAGATCTCCTGCGGCGTCCACTTCTTGCCGTCGACGTCGAAGCCCCAGTCAGTGCCCATGTGGCGCTTGACGGATGCAACGGTGCGGTCGACGTTCGTGACGGCCTGGCGCTTGGCGGTCTCGCCGACGAGCACCTCGCCGTCCTTCGTGTATGCGACCACCGAGGGGGTCGTGCGGAAGCCCTCGGCGTTGGCGATGACCTTCGGCTCGCCACCCTCGAGGACGCTGACGACGGAGTTCGTCGTTCCGAGGTCGATTCCTACAGCACGTGCCATGCGATTCTCCTTCTGGTTGAAGTACGTAGTGAAGATATGGGGCGAATCAGAAACCTGAGTCGCAATGGCTCAACTGTATCGCGAGCGTGAAATGCTGTCAAGTGAACTTGATATGAACAGGCTCAACTTTTGCACTGACCTAGGATCTCCGTATGCATCGGTCGCGTGTCCTCCCTGCTGCGGTCGCGACGGCGGCCCTCCTGGCATTGTCAAGCGGGCTGTCCGGCTGCGCGCCGGCGCTCGGCGTCGGGGATTGGAAGCTGGAGCCCATCTCGTGGGATGCGCAGACCTTCGGCGACGTCGACGTCGCCTTCGGCATGTCAACAGTCGCCGCAGACGGAGTCGGAGGCTTCTGGAGCGGTTCCGCAGGCTCCTGGCTGCGCGTCGGAGCCGACGGCGAGACGCTCGCTCGATTCAACATCGAGGTGGAGCATCCGCTGCACGGGATCGGGGATGTCGCGGCACTGTCCCCCACCGAGCTGGTCGCGGTGCGATCCCGGAATGAACCGGATGCCACGCCAGGGCTCTCCCTCGTCGACATGGAGACGCTCGAGTACACCGACGTGCCGATGAAGCCGCTGCCGGAGGACGAGCCGGATCCGGCCGGCTTCGACTTCGGCGACTTCATGTTCGGCGCGCTGGCCGTGCACGACGGCGATGCCTACGTGATTCGATATCAACCGACGCCACCCACTCCCGCGATCGACTCCGAGGTCCTGCGCATCGATCTCGACACGGGCGAACGCGAGGTCGTGCACCGCGAAGCGCTGACGTTCGACGAGTCGACGCCGTCAGCTCCCGGAGCGCCGCCGGTCGACATCGATGTCGACGCCGAGGGCCGCATCTACCTGGCCACTCCGGCGAACCGCATCGTGCTCGCGCCCGACGGCACAGAGCTGTCCCGCACTGCCCAATCGGCGACTCGTCCTGTCGTCGCGGTGCGCCCGGATGGTCTCGCGCTGTGGTGGGGCGGCAGCGCAGAACCGTCGACAGCCGAGTCGGTCATCGTCGGCGGATCAGCCGAAGCCCGCGACCTGATCAAGGCGCGGCAGTCGTGCGACGAGCTGTACCGGCAGGACGCACTGCACCTGACATATGCGGACGAGCAAGAGCCGCTATCGCTGCTGTGCAGCCCGAATGCCGCCGCATGGGTGGGAGATGCGTGGGTGGTCGCGGTCGGCGGCGAGGGTGATGGCGTGCTCGTGCGGCTGACGCCGCCGGCTCACTTGCCGCCGGGAGGGCCGACGGTCAGCAGCACGACGTAGAGCGCCACGACGGCGACGGCGATGAGTGCCACAAGCAGGCCGGCGTGATTCAGGAACCAGCGCATCGTCTTGTCGTACCAGGTGCGGTCCTGCGGGTGCTCGCTCTCCTCGAGACGCCAGGCGCCCTCGAGTCGGCCCTTGCGGTGCAGCCAGATCTCCATCGGGATGGTCGCGAAGGGGACGATCGCGCTCGCGACCGCCAGGAGGCCGAGTCCGATCGACCAGCGCTGGTTGAAGGCGACGAGGATCGCCGTCGCACCATAGGAGAGGAACACGAAACCGTGGATGCCTCCGGCGATCGTCACCACGATCCCCGGAGCTCCGACAGCCCTGGCGATGAGCGCGGAGATCAACAGGGTCCAGGTGATCGCTTCGGCGATGGCGAGGACGCGGTAGAGGCTTGCAGGTGTGCGGAACATCGTGCTCCTTGTTCGTGGGACGAATCAACCGTACGTCACCCGGAATAGCAGTCACCTGACGGCGCGTCTGCCCGGCGCGTGGATGGACACCAACCGCCGTCCCACCTAGGCTTGCTCGTGCACCGGGAAGTATCCGGAAGATTCCGCGAGAGAGGAGCTGTGACATGAACGCTGTCGTTGTCGCGCCTCTCGCCGAACATCTTCTTCTCGAGGCCGCCCGCTACTGATCTGCGCGTGGTCTCCCTTCCGGAGCAACCACCGTGACTGATCCTTCTGCGTCCACCGACGCATCCTTCTTCTTCAACGAGAATCTCTCGTTCGCCGACGTCGAGCCCGGCGAAGACCAACGCTGGTCCACATGGCCGACGATCACCCCGACCGAGCGCGGACCTGTGCCCTGGCCGAGCTGGGTCGTGACCTCGGCCGGCGCACTCGACACCGAACTCGGCGTGCTCAAGACCGGCAAGGAGGCGGACGTGTTCCTCATCGAACGCGCCGTCCCCGACGACCCATTCCAGCGCACCCTGCTCGCGGCGAAGCGCTACCGCAGTCCCGAGCATCGATCGTTCCGTCGCTCCGGCATGTACACCGAGGGCCGAAAAGTGACCGACTCCCGCGCCGCGCGTGCCGTCGCGGGCAAGACGGCTTTCGGCCGCGAAGTGGCGGCAGCCGAATGGTCGTTCGCGGAGTTCGAGGCACTGACGCGCATGTGGCAATTGGGTGCGCCGGTGCCGTATCCCGTGCAGGTGAACGGCACCGAAGTGCTGATGGAGTTCATCGGTACGGATGCCTCGGCCGCTCCGCGCCTTGCGCAGGTGCGCGAGGATCGGCGGACGCTGGCGGACTATTACGCGCAGATCGTCGAGATCATGCGCATCTTCGCGGGCGCAGGCTTCGCGCATGGCGACCTGTCGCCGTACAACCTGCTGGTGCACGGGGGGCCGCGTGCGGGTGATCGACCTGCCGCAGATCGTCGATGTCATCGTGAACCCGCAGGGACTCGATCTGCTGCATCGCGACTGCGTGAACATCTGCGACTGGTTCACAAGGCACCGGGTCGAGTGCGACGCCGAAGCGCTGTTCGCAGAGCTGGTGGCCTCGTCGTACGCGTGAGTGAGAGCGCGCCGCGCGAGCTGTGCGGCGCGCCCGGCGCGCCGCAACCCGGCGTTCACCAGATCCGGCCAGACTGCGAGCATGAGTGCATCTGAGGATCCCCGCGTTCCGCGCCCTGAGGCGACAGCGAACAGCGGCGCGGTCGGGGTCGTCGGCCTGGAGCTGCGCGGTGAGACCGAGGCGCCGAAGAAACAGATCTACTCATGGGCACTGTGGGACTGGGCGACGCAGCCGTTCAACACCGTCATTCTGACGTTCATCTTCACGGCCCTCTATCTGACGACCTCGCAGTTCCTGCCTCCCGAGATCGCCGCACTCGACAAAGGCGACGCGATCCGCAAGGCGGCCGAGGCCGACCTGGCCTCTGGTCTCGGGCTCGGCTCGACGATCGCCGCCTTCGCGATTCTGCTGCTCGCGCCGGTGCTCGGACAGCGTGCGGATGCCGCGGGCCGCCAGAAGCTCTGGCTCGGCATCGGCACCGGCGCGCTCATCCTCTGCATGTTCGGGCTGTGGTTCGTCGAGCCGACTCCCACGCTGTTCTGGCTGGGCGTCGTGCTGATCTCGGCGGGAGCAGTGTTCGGCGAGATCGCCGCAGTGAACTCCAACGCCATGCTCGTCGGCATCGCGAATCCGAAGACCGTCGGCAAGATCTCCGGACTCGGCTGGGGCTTCGGCTACATCGGTGGGGTCGTCGCCCTCATCATCGTCATCGTCTTCTACGCGCTGAACTGGTTCGGCATCTCCGACGAGGGCGGCCTGCCGTTCCGCCTGATCGCCGTGGGCTGTGCGGTATGGGCGATCATCTTCAGCATCCCGATCTTCCTGAATGTTCCGGAGCCATCGATGGGGCGCCCCGAGCGCCGAGTCGGGTTCTTCAGGTCGTACGTGCTGCTCGTGAAGGACGTCGTCGGGCTGTACCGCTCCCCTGAGACCCGGCCGACGTTCTGGTTCCTGCTCTCCAGTGCCGTGTTCCGAGACGGGCTGGGCGGCATCTTCGCCTTCGGCGCGATCATCGCCGGGCAGGTGTTCGGCTTCGAGTTCCTCGAGCTCGCGATCTTCGGCATCGCGGCGAACCTCATCGCGGGTGTCTCGACGATCCTCGCCGGACGCCTCGATGACCGGTTCGGCCCGAAGCGCATCATTCTCTTCGCGCTGGCCGCGATGGTGATGGCAGGCCTCGCAGTCTTCTTCCTCGTGGATGCCGGAACGATCGTGTTCTGGATCGGCGGACTGCTGCTGTGTGCTTTCGTCGGGCCCGCGCAGGCGGCATCGCGGTCGTTCCTCGCTCGCGTCACCCCGGCAGGACGCGAGGGGGAGATCTTCGGCCTCTACGCGACGACCGGTCGCGCGGCGAGTTGGATGGCCGCAGGGGCCTGGACACTGCTCATCGTGCTCACGCACGACACGGCGTACGGCATCCTCGGCATCATCCTCGTACTGATGCTCGGATTCTTCCTGTTGCTGCCCGTGAAGTCGCAGCGGGTGGGCTGACTCACTTCGTCCAGTTATCGGCGAGCTTGCCGAGCAGGCGGGCGAGCTCGCGCGCCTCGTCGTCGGTGAACGAATCGAGCGCTTTCGAGAGCACTTCACGCTGCTCGCCGCGTATGCCGCGACCGATGCGACGACCTTCTTCAGTGAGCGCGATGCGCGTGCGACGCGCATCATCGGGGTCGGCCTCGCGCTGCACCATTCCGCGCTGAACGCCCTGCTGCACAAGACGTGACGCGCGGGGACGAGCACGGAAGTGGCAGGCGCGACGACCACTGATCCGCACCACGCGGGCCAGGCGAAGCATGCGGGCTAGATGAAAAACGTCGGTTGCACCCATGCGCAACCGACGTTTTTCATCTCCGCTGACCGTTCGAGTGGGCGTCCCCGCGCGCGTCGAGAACCAGAGCCAGCCGAGAACAGTTTCGTCGGTGGCGAGCGCCTGCGACGCGCGAAAGTGTTCTTCCGTGGCCGCGTCTTCCGTGGCCGGGCCTTCCGGCCGCGCTGAGCTACGCCGGCGACATCAGCCCGGAAGGCCCGAGACCACCATGAATCCGATCGCACCGAAGAACAGCACGGCAAGCCCGCCGTAGATCGCGATCGTCCAGCCGCGGTAGCTCTGCCCTGCCGTTCCGCCGGCAGCCGGGCTGACGTAGTTCCGGGTCGCTTCATCGCGAGCCGTCGCGGCGCGCGACGCAGCAGCGCGCGACTCGGCCTTCTGCGCAGCGGTCGGGGGCACAACCTCCTGCTTGTGGGCGGATGCCGAGGACCACGTGTCATCCGGCGCCCAGGTCCTGCGCTGCCGGAGCGCAGGAGCGGCCGCATCCGGTCCGACGCTCTCGGACGGTGCGGGCGGGATGACCGGCTCTGGGCTGGGTGGCGGCGGCGCGGCGGCGAACGCGGGTGGCGGCGGCACTTCGAACTGTTCGATCGCCGCGTCGGCGTCGGGAGCGGTGACGGTCTCCGGCGCCGGGACCTCGAAGGCTTCCACACCTGGCGTCGTGGTGGGTGCCAGGGTGGACGCCGAGGGCTCACCACCGTACGCTGGCGCATCGGAGGCGGCATCCGCCCCTGGGTTCTGCGGGTTCTCCGTGTTTTCGCCGCTCACGCTCTCGATACTACGTGCGGGCGCGGCGAAGCGCGCCGGGTCATCCGCCGAGCGACCCGACATCGGTGTTTCCGACGTCGGTGCGGTGGAAGTTCTGGAACGACCGGGATGCCGTCGGCCCGCGCTGCCCCTGATAGCGGTTGCCGTACGGGCCGGAGCCGTAGGGGTTCTCGGCAGGAGACGTCAGGCGGAAGAAGCAGAGCTGCCCGATCTTCATTCCGGGCCAGAGCTTGATCGGCAGCGTCGCCACGTTCGCGAGCTCGAGGGTGACGTGACCGGTGAAGCCTGGGTCGATGAAGCCCGCGGTGGAGTGCGTGATGAGGCCGAGGCGTCCGAGCGACGACTTGCCCTCGAGGCGCGCGGCGACGTCGTCGGCAAGACTGACCTGCTCGAAGGTGGCACCGAGCGCGAACTCCCCCGGATGCAGGATGAACGGCTCGTCGGGCTTCACCTCGATGAGGCGGGTGAGCTCAGGCTGGTCCTCGGCAGGGTCGATGAACGGGTACTTGTGGTTGTCGAAGAGGCGGAAGTACCGGTCCAGACGCACGTCGATGCTCGAGGGCTGAATCATCTCGGGCTCGTGCGGGTCCAGCCCGATCCGGCCGGATGCGAGTTCTGCCTTGATGTCGCGATCACTGAGAAGCACGCAACCAGCGTATGGCATCGGCCGCGGCGCTGATGCGTCTGGCATCCTGGACTCAGTTGACTACACGGAGGTGGCAATGGCGCACTCGATCGTCGTCGGCGCGGGCATGGTCGGGCTCGCGACAGCGTGGCATCTTCAGGAGCACGGCGTCGAGGTGACGGTCCTCGATCGCACCGACGTTGCCGCCGGTTCGTCATGGGGAAACGCGGGCTGGCTCACACCGAGCAAGACGATCCCGCTCGCCGATCCGAGCCTGTGGACCTACGGGCCGAAGGCGCTGATCGATCCGGATGCTGCGCTGCATGTGCCCTTCCGGATGGATCCGAAGCTCTGGGGGTTCCTCGCCAGATTCGCCGCGCACGGCACGACCCGCGCATGGGATCGGACGATGGCCGCACTCACTCCGATCGACAAGCTCGCCCTCGAGTGCTTCGACGAACTCACCGACGGCGGCGTGGACTCGTGGACCAGAGAAGGCCCTTTCGTCGTGGGCTTCGCGGCGGAAGCGCACGCCAGAGGATTCCTCCGCGAGATCGACGGAGTGATCAGGCACGGACAGGATGCTCTACTCGAACGGCTCGACTCCCCTCAAGAGCTCGCCCCGATGCTCTCGGACGCCGTGACCGTCGCCTACCGGCTGGAAGGACAGCGGTTTCTCGAGCCCGCCCCATTCGCGCAGGCCCTCGCGGATGCGGTCGTCGCGCGCGGCGCGACGCTGCGCACTGGCGCCGAGGTCGCCTCGGTCGGCGGTGGCAGCTCAGCCAGCGTCACCCTTTCCAGCGGCGAGCGCCTGTCCGCCGATTCCGTCGTCATCGCCACGGGTGCCTGGATGCCGAAGCTCGCGCGCAAGCTCGGCGTGCGGATGCCTGTGCAAGCGGGGCGAGGGTACTCCTTCACTGTCGAGACCGCGCAGAAGGCGGAGCATCCGGTCTACCTGCCGATGCAGCGCATCGCCTGCACGCCGTATCAGGGGCGGTTCCGGATCGCGGGGACCATGGAGTTCCGCGGGCCTGACGAACCGTCGCAGCCGCGGCGAATCCAGGCCATCATCAATCAGGCGCGGCAGATGTTCCGCGGCATCGATCTCGACGTACGCCAGGACGAGTGGGTCGGCTCGCGGCCGGTCACGCCCGACGGGCTACCGCTGATCGGTGCGACTCGCGCTCCCGGCGTCTATGTCGCAGGTGGGCACGGCATGTGGGGCATCGTGCTAGGACCGGCAACCGGAAAGATGCTCGCAGAGCAGATCGTGACGGGGAAGATCCATCCTGCGATCGCCGCGTTCGATCCACTGCGCTGACGCACCCGCCGCCCGGTCGCTGAACCTGTCGAAGTGTCGGGCAAGCCGATCAACTTTTGTTATGCTGGCCAGGCGCCGCAAGGCTGCGGGACTGTAGTTCAATGGTAGAACTTCTGCTTCCCAAGCAGATAGCGCGGGTTCGATTCCCGTCAGTCCCTCCACATCACCGCCGTCACCGGTGTGAGTTCTCAACGTAGTTGGCACTTTCGCAGGGTAGTTGGCACTCACCAAACAGTGTCGCGGACTTCGATACAGCGAAGAGGCCAGGGTCTACCTACCCATTTCTTGAGCAATGTCGTCACCTTAGTCGGCTGAACGAGGAGACCAAAGAGTGGGAGGACGTCGGCGAGCCGATCTTCCACAACGAGGTCGTGTTCGGGAAGCCGGCTGAGAACGTCGCTGCATCTCTCAAAGAGGGGAACCGAGTCATTGCTGCTTTCGGCGTATGTAAAGGACGGTCAGCGTCGGCAGGGCACGCAGATCGTGGCGGATGCGGTCGCTCCTTCGTTGAAGTTCGCGAGGGTGGGCGTGCACCGCAGTCCAAAAACGCCGAGCCCGGAAGCTTCGGCGACTGGGCCGGTGGCGACGACTGAGACGCCCTGGCAGGTCACGGCCATCGCCCCTTGACCGCTGAACGTCTCAGAAGGGGCGTACGGATCCGCCCCCGGATCCGTACGCCCCCTCTCTGTGTCGGCGATGTCGCACACGACCGACCGATCAGGCCAGAAAAGGTCGAGAGAAAGCAGCATGAGCGAGCGAAACCAGATCACGGATGTGCAGTAGCGATCGAGCGTCACACGCTTGTTCGATGGTCCCGAGCAGAACCACCGGCCCGGAGGCGCATGGCGTCGCCTGGACCCAGCCGAAGTCGGCAAGCCTGGCATCGTCGAGCTGAGCCAGGACGCATGGACCATCAGGCCGTCGTCCGCCGGTGCCGATGCCGATGCCGATGCCGACAAGTTCTACTGGGAAATCGAATCTCCGGCCCCATCGGCAGCCGAGTGGCACGGCACGGCGTCGTGCGGCGAAATGATCGAACGGCTCAGCGCGGCGATCGACCACGACACAGCGATCAGGCGGCTCGATGACGCCAAGCAGATGCCCCTCGCTGCGGAACTGATACCTCGCATAGCTGGTAGCTTCCCCGTTCCGATTGGTCGCGGGGCGAGGACTCGACGTTCGCGCAGACTCTCGAGTACCCCGCCCCCCGTTTAAGGTTTCGCGGAGCACGACGAACGTGTTCCAGAGCTCGGTGCGAGTACGGATCAAAGTCTTGAGGCGGGCCGGGGACGGGCGCCGCGCGTCCGTCGGCAAACTCTCCACAGGCGGTGTGCTGGCGTCCCTCCGCGATCGCGCGAACCGCTGTGGCGAACGGCTCTCACGCCGAAGCCCTCAGCAACCGTCACAGCACTTCCTATCGACTGAGACATCAGTCCGGGTTTCCCACTCCAATGCCGTTTAGAGTACGCAATAGCTTTGGAAGTGACACCACATGTCACGCGTCCGCGCGAGTACGGCGCGTTCAGCCAGACGAGAACGGCCACGATCAGGTATGACGCGGAAGATCGATCCCGGCAGGCAGAGCCCGCCGGGATCGAGTGGTTACTTCTGTTTCATTCCCACTCCGTCGAGAACGGGGTAGCCGGCCTGCCACTCTTGGACCCCGACGAGGTCGTCGCTGTAGGCGATGGTGTAATTGCGCCACATCACTGGAATGTACGCCGAGATCGTCTCGCGCGTCAGCTCCGCGATCTCGAAGAAGATCGCTTCCCGCTCGTCGTCGTCTACGGTCGACTGAGCCTTGAGCATCAGGTCAGTCACGCCGGGAACGTCGACCTTACCGGGATTGCGGATCGTGTCAGTACTCAGGTGCCGCCACAGGAAAGGAGTCGGCTCAAGGTCGGGTACCAAGTTCTGTGTCGCGATGGCGATCGTCGGCTTGATCCAGGTTGCCTCTGTGATCGCGCTTCCGGTCGGGAACGTGAGCTCCACGTCGACACCAATCTCCGCCCAGCTGGCCTGAATGGACTCGGCGATCGCCCTATTATTCGCGTCCGCAGCCATCGTGTACGTGAAACCGTCCGCGTAGCCGGCCTCGGCCAACAGCTTGCGAGCGCCCTCTACGTCGAAATCGAACGGTTCCAAATCGGCATCGAAGCCGAAGCGCCCAGGCACGACGAACTGATTGGCCGCTTCCCCTCGACCGAACGCGAGCCCATTCACGATGCCCTCACGGTCGATTGCCATAGCCAAAGCCATCCGAACCCGTGGATCCGCAAGCTCCGGCGCCAAGTCAGGGTTGAGGCTTATCGACATCAGCTGTGAACCATTGAGCGCGTAGGTGGAAGATCCCGCCGCCTCAACGGCGTCCGCCTGCGGTGCCTCGATAATCGCCATGTCAAGCTCGCGCGAGCGGATTGCGTTGGACATGGCTACTGGGTCTTCGATCGCACGCAAGGTCACTCCGGCGACCTGCACCGCGTCCGGGTCCCAGTAATCAGGTTTGCGCACGACGTCCAATTGGACTCCGGGAGTGTCCTTCTCTACGAGGAACTTGCCGGTTCCGACTGGGGACTCGAAGTCGCCAGACGCGACACTTTCGGAACTGAGCATGATACCGACGCGCCCTGCCAGGAGACCAGGCAACCCGACGTTGGGGGTCGACAGCACAACGCGGACCGTCTGCTCGTCAACGATCTCTACGTTGCTCATCGATGCGAGGTCAGCGCCGATGTTCGATCCCTCGCCGGCATAGTACTCGAGCGTGGCTTTCACGTCCTCGGCGTCGAAAGATGAACCATCACTGAAGGTTACGCCGTCCCGGAGCCCGAACTCCCACGTAAGTCCATCATCTACGGTCACCCACGTTTCAGCGAGAGCGGGAACCAATTCGAGGTCTGCTTCCAGCGCAATCAAGTTGTCATAAATGAGCTGGTAAATAGGGACAATAGTGGCACCCGGCATTTTCGACGGATCCCACGAATTCAGCAGGAAACGGACGCCGACCGAAATCGTCGCCTCGGGGTCGGTGGCCGCGTCCGCGGGGGCGGGCGTTTTATCGCCGATAGAGCAGCCGGTGAGCATTACTGCGGTCAGGGCAGCGACCGCCACCCATGTTCTGTGCCGGCGCTTCCGTGTAGCGTTGCGCATTTCACTCCTTTGTGTTGCGACCGAACCACAAAAACATCGATCGTGGTTCCAAAGTTTACATATATGCACACCGGTGTCAACGTACGAGCATGCCTCCGCGGGCGACGTTTCACGACCACCCCGCTCGGTAATGAAACATCAGCAACATCACTGTCGCCGGGCTTGACAGTAGCGTACATCTAGCGAACTGCCCCCCGTGTCTCCGATTAGCCTGGGCTCCGAATCTGATCTGTGATCGACACAAGAGCACGGACGTGTACACATACTGCCACCGAACGATTGTATTGCTGTGGCATTTTCTGATTTGACGCCGACTCGAGCAAGGTGTCATGATCAGAGAGCCCGAGCACCACAATCGACCGTGCCTCATTGGAGAGAGCTAAACCGTGGAGCTATGGAACGCGCTCGATGCATGGAGAAACCCGTCGCGGCTGAGCACCATCAAATTGGAGTCCTGACCTATCGCTGTTTCGCGTTCAAAAGACGCCCTTATTACAGCGCTAATTGTCGAGCATAATTGCAATTGTCGGAGCGTGACACAGACCTTCATGCTCAGACACCAATGCGACTCACCCTGATAACGCAGATTACAGAGTGGTAGGAGCGAACTTGGAATACGACGTCATTGTAGTTGGGGCCGGCTCAGCGGGAGCGGCCCTCGCCTCGCGGCTCTCGGAGAACCCAAAGCGATCCGTCCTGCTCATCGAGGCAGGTCCGGACTACCCCACGCTGGACGATTTGCCGGACGAGCTCAAGTACGGGCATGCGACTGAACTCGACATGACTACGACAGCACACAACTGGCAGTTCACGGGCAAGGCAACCGATGAGGCACCAGAGGTCGTTGTACTCAGGGGGAAAGCGACAGGCGGCACGAGCGCCATCAACGGCCAGATCTTCGTCAGAGGCATCCCTGAGGACTTCGATGAGTGGGCAGCCGGAGGCAACGACCGATGGTCATACAACGAGGTGCTCCCGTACTTCCGCAGGCTGGAGCAGGACCGTGACTACGATGACGAGTTCCACGGCGCTTCCGGCCCGATCCCAGTGCACCGCTATCCCCGATCGGAATGGAATGCTGACCAAGTCGCGTTCTATGAGGCGTGCCGCGCGGCCGGGTTCCAGAATTGCGGAGACCACAACGCGCCCGGCTCAACCGGTGTCGGGCCAACACCTCTCAACAATCCCGGAGGAATTCGGTATAGCACGGCCCTGGGTCATCTGACGCAGGCCCGTCACCGTTCGAACCTGACCATCTGGGCAGACACCTTCGTGCGCCGCCTTGTGATCGAAGGCGATCGTGTCGCCAGCATCGAAGTCTCCCGCGGGGGGGAGGTGCTGCGGGTGCGGGGAAGAGAGGTTGTTCTCAGCGCGGGAGCTATCTGCTCTCCGCACATCATGATGCTCTCCGGTGTTGGACCCGCGCGCCAGTTGATGGAGTGTGAAGTTCCGGTGCTGGTGGATCTTCCTGGTGTCGGTAAGAACTTGGACGATCATCCTGCCGCTTGGGTGACCTGGCACACACAGCCAGGGCATGCAACCGACCCCCGTGCGCCGCGCGCACAGATTTCTCTGCACTACTCCAGCGAATCGTCAGAGTTCCGCAACGATTTGAAGGTCTCGATGCAGTCTTACGCCACTGAACGGGCGCAGCCCGGCCAGCCTCGCAAACCACTCGGTGTCCGCATGGTTGTCGGACTGCAGCGTCCGCTCGGAAGCGGCGAACTCTCGCTAGTATCGAACGACCCGGAAGTTCAGCCCACCATCGATTTCCGGCTGCTAGAGAAAGAAGAAGACCTCGCCCGAATGGTCGAGGCCGTCCGGCTTGCAGTGAGACTCGGTGAACATCAAAGCTTCGCCGGCATTCTCGATGACCGGATCGAGCCGCGGGACGAAGATCTGGCGACCGATGAGGCGCTGATCGGATGGCTGCGGCGAACCTCTATGTCCTCGCTGCACATAACCGGAACCTGCAAGATGGGGCCGACCACCGACCCTGCCGCCGTGGTAGATCAAGCAGGCCGCGTGTATGGCGTCGCCAACCTTCGGGTCGCAGACACCTCGATCATCCCCCAAGGGGTACGCGCCGCCACGAATGCAACTGCGGTCATGATCGGGGAGCGCATCGCCGCACTGATGGATGAAGATTCACACCTGAGCGAAGGAACACAGCAATGATGAACGAGTCCTCAGCACGGCTTGAGGCGGGCGTCGACGCCGCGATTCCGTCACCCGTCGGCGAGCGCGGATCCGGCCCTGCAGAGTCACGCGAACAGACATTCTTGAGTGTCGCGCAGTTGGAGACTCAAGCGCGCGAAGTGCTCCCTGCGGGGGGCTTTGATAATCACTTCGGCCGCGAGGGCGCCCCGACGTGGGAAACACTGACCGCGAACCGTTGGGCATTCCAGCGACGGCTCATCCGCGGACGGGTTCTCGCCGGAGTCGTCGAACCCGACATCAGTACGTCGATCCTCGGAAAGCCAAGCCCGCTTCCCGTCATGATCTCTCCAGCCGGCGGCCAGCAGCGATTCCACCCCGAAGGCGAGGGCGCTATGGTCGAAGCCGCCGCCAAGACGGGCATCCCCATGGGGCTGAGTACCCTCTCGACGCTCTCACTCGAAGAGGTTCGAGATCGCGCTCCGTCCGCGCGCCTCCTGTTCCAGCTCTACATGCTTCGAGACGAGTATGTGACCAATGACCTCGTCAGCCGTGCCGAGGAGCAGGGATACGAGGCCATCATCCTCACAGTTGATCACATCGTCGGCGCACGCCGATTCCCCGAGCGCGCGGCGCTGCACGGAGTCTCTGATGTCTCCCCAATCGTGTGGCCACACCTGAATGGACCGCCCAGGTGGGCCAATGTCGAGAAGTACAGAGGCACAAAGCACGAGATCCCAGAGGTCTTCGGTCAGGCTATCCAGCCGTCATTGACTTGGGATGACGTTACTAAGCTCCGCGCTCGCACGTCGTTACCGATCGTCATCAAGGGCATACAGACACCGGCTGACGCGATCAGCGCGGTTGATCACGGCGCCGACGCGGTGATCGTATCCAACCACGGTGGTGTGCCGCCGTCCATGGGTGCAATGGCGCCGTGCTTGGAAGCCCTGCCCCAGATCAAAGAGGCGGTCGGCAACGGGATGGAGATCTACCTTGACAGTGGCGTCCGCAGCGGCGTGGACGTGTTCAAGGCCCTCAGCCTTGGGGCTGATGCGGTGCTCGTCGGCCGAGCCGCCCTGTGGGCACTGGCCGTCGGAGGTCGGGCGGGTGTGAGACGAGTCGTCGACATCCTGTCCGACGAATTGTCCTCGACCCTAGCTTTGACCGGTTGCCAGACCGTAAACGACGTCGCGCGCGCTGACGCACTGTGGAGCGGCGAACAGCGCTGGTGATACCTCGCTGATCGCGAAACGCAGGTGTGCACGCCCAACGCGCAAGCTGGTCACACTGTCCACTCGAATCAACGCCAAGGAATCCCATGCCACTCACGCTTCAAAAAGTTCAGGACCTCATCAGCGGCGCCATCGAGCGTGCCACTGAGCTTGAAACACAGATCACCGTGGCGGTGGTCGACGAAGGCGGACATCTGAAGGCTTTCGGACGCATGGACGGTGTCCCACCGCTCACCGTCCAGGTGGCCCAGGCCAAAGCGAACAGCGTCGCCATTTTCGGCTACGACGGCGCAACCCTTCGTCGTATGCAGGAATCCGCACCCAGTTTTTTCGCCCAGTTGGCCCAGGTCGTCCAGACTCCGATTCTGGCAGGCGGGGGCACGGCGCTCATCCGCGAGGAGGGGATAGTCGTCGGGGCGATCGCAGTCAGCGGCGCGGCAACCTCCGCACAGGACGACGAGTGCGTCGAAGCCGCTCTTGCCGTTCTCTCCTCCTAGGTGTTCTTCCCACTGACGTTATGGACGCGGTCGATGGGTGAGGCCTCTGAGAGCGGTATGCGGTCTGTGGTGATTGTAGTCGTGGATCCAGGCCTGGTAGGCGCCTGCTCGGGCGGTATCTGATCCGTAGTGGCGGGCGTAGGCCCATTCGAACGCAAGGGTGCGGTGGAATCGCTCGATCTTCCCGTTCGTCTGCGGTCGATAGGGGCGGGTGAATTTGTGTTTTCACCTGCTCGCTGAGCGCGTCGTTGAACAGCCGTGAACGGTAGCGGGAGCCGTTGTCGGTGAGGACGCGGAGCACGGTGATACCCAAGCTGGCGTAGAACGCGTTCGCGCGCTCCCAGAACCCTGCCGCCGTCTCCTTCTTCTCGTCATCGAGGATCTCGGAGTAGACCACTCTCGAGTGGTCATCGATCGCGGGGTGCAGGAACGAGTACCCGACACTCGTTTTGTTCTTCTTGCCTTTCGCTTGGCCGAGGGTGCGATGTCCTCCTCCGTCAGGGATCCGGCCGAGCTTCTTCACATCGACATGGACCAGATCGCCGGGGCGTTCATGTTCGTAACGCACCGGTTTCTGCTTGCGCACCCGCACCCCGGTGTTCAGATCGATGTGTCCCAGCAGTGGCACACGGCAGCGGGCGAGGACCTTCGACACCGTCGATTGCGGCAGACGCAGGTGATAGGCGATTCGGTGCGGGGCCCCACCGTCTGGTGACTCGCAATGCGACGATTCGTCGCTCAGTTTTCTGGGGTGTCTGGCCCGGCGATCGCAGTGGCCGCGAGGAACGGTCCAGGAGGCCGCTCTCGCCCTCGGCCCGGTAGCGGGCCACCCATTTCGAGACGGTACCGCGCGCGACCTGGAGGGATTGCTGCTCGGCCCTCCCGGCACCGGCAAAACCCATCTCGCGAGCGGGCTAGGAATGATCGCTGCCCGCCATGGGCACCGGGTGCTATTCGCGACCGCGACGGAATGGGTTACCCGCCTCACCGACGCGCACCGTCAAGGCCGGCTCCCACAAGAGCTCGCACGATTGCGACGCTACGGGCTGATTATCGTCGACGAAGTTGGCTACCACCCGTTCGAGCAAGACGCCGCGAATCTGTTCCTCTAGCTCGTGTCATCTCGCTACGAACACGCCTCACTCATCCTCACCAGCAACCTGGCATTCTCCGGCTGGGGCGGCATTTTCGGAGACAAAGCCGTCGCCGCCGCGATGATCGACCGCATCGTCCATCACGCCGACGTCGTCACCCTCAAAGGCGCCAGCTTCAGGCTCCGAGGACGAGGCATCGACAGCCTCCCCAGCATCAAAACCACAACCAACCAAACGCCTGACTAAACTGCTCGAAACCGTTCACTTTTCGAACGGCCGCAAACGTTCAAAGTTCGCGCGCCGCCGACAAGAACGGGGGTTCAGGCGTGCACGATATCTGGAGACATCACAGGATTCTGGGTAGATCCAGGTTCATTAGGGCTAGATCCATTTTCGTCGTGGGCACCATGTGGGCACGGCGACCTCAGCGCTCGAGGACCGCCAAACTTGACGAGCTCAGACGCATCAGGAGCGCCGCCCGGCGGTTATATCGAGGGCGCGAATCGAACCCGTAGGTCAGCTTTCCTGATTTTGCCGCTCGCCGTTCGGGGCAGCTCATCGACGATCACGGTCTTCGCGGGCACCTTGTAGCGCGCCAGTCGCCCATCCAGATGAGCACGCACCTGATCGGTGTCGATCGTGATGCCGTCCCGAACAGTGAGCACAGCCCAGGGCACCTCGCCCCAACGCTCGTCGGGAACTCCGATGACGGCCACACCGGTGACACCATCCATGTCGTTGATGAGGTTCTCGATCTCGGCGGGGTAGATGTTCTCACCGCCGGAGATGATCATGTCCTTGAGTCTGTCCGAGATGTAGAGCACGCCGTCGCCGTCGAGGTATCCGAGGTCACCGGAGCGGAACCATCCGTCTGCGGTGAACGCTTCCGTCGTTGCCTGGGGTCGACCGTGGTAGCCGGCGAACACGTTGGGTCCCGAGATCTCGATCTCCCCGACTGTGCCGCTCGGCACGGCACGGCCATCCTCGCCCGCGATCCGCACATCGGTGAAGAAATGCGGAACCCCGACACTCCCCTGCTTCTCGCGCGTGCGCTCAGGAGCAAGTAAGGTCGCGCCCGGAGCAGTCTCGGTCATTCCGTAACCCTGCGAGAACGACAACCCTCGCTCCTCGTAGGCGTTCAGGACGCGTGAGGGTACGGCGGATCCTCCGCAGGTCAGCTTCCGCATGTTCGAGACGTCTGTGGCGGCCCAATCGGGGTGATCACAGAGCAATTGGTATGTCGTCGGCACGCCGGAGAGCATCGATACGCCGTGGTGCTCGATGAGCGCGAGCGCACGACCTGGATCGAACCGCTTCTCGAGCACCAGCGTGCCGCCCTTGATGATGATCGGAAGCGCGCCCATCCCGAGGGATGCGACGTGGAAAAGCGGCGAGATCATCAGGGCCACATCGGTCGAGACAATGTCGTAATCGATGATCGCGTTCAGCGCCGCCCAGGTCAGGTTCCCGTGCGTGAGGACCGCGCCCTTCGGCTTGCCCGTCGTTCCCGAGGTGTAGAGGATGGCCGCGGGCCGGTCCAGCGCGGCAGGCGCATCCTCCGAATTGCGCTGCCGCGGAACGCCCACGGCTTCGCGCGGCGCAGATGCCTCCCACTCATGCGCGGAACCCGCCGCGATCACATGCGCGACCGACGACACGACGTCCGATACTCGAGCGCTGAACTCGGCATCGTGGATCAGCACTCGCGCTCCCGAGTCCGTGAAGACGTGCTGGATTTCCGGAGGAGCGAGTCGGGTGTTGACGGGCACGAATACCGCCCCGATTTGTACTGTTCCGAACAGTGCCGCGAGGAAGTCGGGACTGTTCTCGCCCAGGTAGGCGACGCGATCTCCCGGCCCGGTGTCGCGACGGACGAGATTGGCCGCGACGATGTCGGCCATCTCCGCCAGTTCACGGTACGTGAGCTCTTGCCCGTCATCGAAGACGAGCGCGGTCTTCTCCGGTGTCTTCAGACGACGCGTCGCCATCCAGGAACCGAGTCCATGATCATGCATCGTATGTCTCTCCGTCGAGGCTGGCAGTCGTCTACGACCGTCGCGATGGTGGAATCTCCGGTCCGGCGCGCTGGGGAGGCCGACCCGGAGAGTGCGTCAGGCGTAGAAGCGCTGCAGGCTCCGGGCGACGACGGCGGGCTTGCCGTTGCCTTCCGCCTCGATCGTGACATCGATCGTGAGCTGGGCGCCGCCGGCGACCTCGGTGACCTCGGCGACCGTGGCCGTCGCGCGGACGCGCGATCCGACCTTGACGGGCGACACGAAGCGGACCTTGTCGAGACCGTAATTGACCTTGGTCGTGACACCTTCGACGTCCAGCAGCGACTCCCACAGCGGGATGAGCAGCGACAGGCTGAGGAATCCGTGCGCGATCGGACCGCCGAAGGGTCCGTCCTTCGCGCGCTCGGGGTCGGTGTGGATCCACTGGTGGTCATCGGTCGCATCGGCGAACGTGTTGACCCGTTCCTGAGTGATATCGATCCACTCGGACGGGCCGAGCTCCGATCCGATGAGTGTGGCGAGGTCCGCGTAAGTGACGGTGGTGGTCATAGTGGTGAGTCCTTTCAGAGGGGAATGACGTCAGCGTTCAAGCGTCGAGGCCGAGGAGACGGGCCGCGTTGCCTTTGAGGATTCCCGGCATCACCTCGGG
Organism: Microbacterium zouquanmingi; assembly: GCF_052266695.1. Lineage (NCBI taxonomy): Bacteria > Bacillati > Actinomycetota > Actinomycetes > Micrococcales > Microbacteriaceae > Microbacterium > Microbacterium zouquanmingi. Next base: position 42,034 of record NZ_JBQPQZ010000003.1, on the reverse strand, counting down.
CTTGAGTGCCGTCTGCTCGACATCCTTGAGCCATCGGTCCGGGGTGATGAGCGGGAAGTCCGACCCGAACAGGACGCGCTTTTTCAGGAGCGAGTTCGCATACCGGACGAGTTCGGCGGGGAAGTACTTCGGGCTCCACCCGGACAGGTCGATCCAGGTGTTGTGCTTGTGCGTGGCGACCGAGAGCGCCTCGTCCTGCCACGGCACAGACGGGTGCGCCATGATGATCTGCAGGTCGGGATTTTCTGCGGCCACACCGTCCAGCAGCATCGGGTTCGACAGCCCGAGCCGAAGGCCACGGCCTCCAGGAAGGCCTGCGCCGATACCGGTCTGCCCGGTGTGGAACAACGCGACGACACCGGCATCCTGCAGAGCTGCATAGATCGGCTGATAGCGCACGTCGCTCGGATCAAAATTCTGCACCGTCGGGTGGAACTTGAAGCCGCGCACGCCATGATCGCCGATCAGGCGAGCGACCCGCTCGACCGCGTCATCCCGGTTCGGGTCGACCGAGCCGAACGGGATGAGGACGTCGTTGTTACGCGCCGCGCCTTCTGCGATCTCCGCGCTGGAGATCGGCGGGTGCTCCAGGTGAGTCTCGGCGTCGACCGAGAACACGACCGCCGCCATCTTGCGCTCACGGTAGTACTCCGCGATGGAGTCAAGGTCGGGGCGCCCGGCATCGGTGGAGAAGTACTTCGTCGCGGCCTCGTTGAGGTCATCGGGCAAGGAGGTGTGTCCGTGTCCGTCGACTTCGACATGCACGTGCATGTCGATCGCAGTGATCGCCTCGAGGTCGATCGCAGATTCGTAGCGGGTCATCGCGGGCATCGGATCACGCCTGAGCGGGCTGAAGCTCGGCAGGAAGCGCCGGGAACTTCTCGCCGACCGACTGCACGTTGCCCGTGAGGAGAGCAGACTGCTCGACGAGCGCGTCGAAGGTCCATCCGCCGTCGCGGTACTCGGTAACGGCGGGCTCCGGGTGGCTCCAGACCTGCAGACGGTCGCCGCCGACGCCGATCGCCTGACCGGTGATCGCGGCTGCTTCGTCGGACGCGAGGAATGCAATGAGGCCGGACACGTCGGATGCGTTGCCGAAGCCGATCTCCTTGCGGAAGAACTCCGGCATTGGCTCGCCCTTCGCATCGGCCTCGACCGCAGCGGCGAAGTACGGCACGGTGGCGGTCATCGCGGTCGCAGCAACCGGAATGACTGCGTTGGCGGTAATGCCTGCCTTCTTGAGCTCAAGCGCCCAGGTTCGGACCATCCCGACAATGCCGGCCTTGGCAGCGCCATAGTTGGTCTGGCCGAAGTTGCCACGCTGACCAGTCGGGGACCCGATCGTGATGATGCGGCCAGCGACACCGTTCTCGCGCATGTAGGTCGCTGCCTCGCGGACGCAGGTGAAGGTGCCGCGGAGGTGCACGTTGATCACCAGGTCGAAGTCCTCGTCGCTCATCTTCCAGAGCACGGTGTCGCGGAGCACTCCCGCGTTGGTGACGAGGATGTCGAGTCCCCCGAAGGAGTCGACCGCAGTCTGTACGAGTTGCTTCGCCGTCTCAGTCGAACCGACCGGCGCGACCACGGCGACTGCCTTGCCACCGTCGGCCTCGATGGTGGCAACCGCATCTGCGGCGGTCTGCGCGTCGACGTCGTTGATCACGACGGATGCGCCCTGCCGCGCGAGTTCCTGGGCGTAGGCGAGGCCGAGGCCGCGGCCCGAACCTGTGACAATGGCGACTTTGCCGTTCAGCGACATGGTGTGCTCCTTAAGGTCGTAAATTGATAAGACCACACAATAGTAGGAAAAGTCAACTATCTACTTCTTCATTCGCTATGCTGGTCGTGTGACCACCGACATCGACACCCCATCACGTCAGCAGCAGCTGGCCGCTGGCAGCATCGGGAGCGACGTCAGCTTCCTGATGGCCCGCGCGAACGCCGTCTCGCTTTCGACCGCCAACACCCGGCTCGCCGGCCACGGCCTCCGCGTGCGTTCGTACAGCGTGCTGGCGCTCGCCTGCGACGGTGGCCGGCCCAGTCAGAAGGAGATCGCCGAGCTGCTGCGGCTGGATCCCAGCCAGGTGGTCAGCCTCATCGACGATCTCCAGGAGCGCGGATACGTCGAACGCGTGCCGGACCCCCGCGACCGTCGATCGAATGTCCTCGTTGCGACACCCGAGGGTAAAGCAACACACGCCCGCGCCCGCGTCGAAGTACGACAGGCCGAGGAAGAGCTACTGGCTCCCCTCACCGCATCCGAACGCGAGACGCTCAGCCGTGTGCTCCGGCAGCTCGCCTTCCCATCCGATTGAGCCGACGCCCGAACACTCGTCTCGCAGCCTTAGCAAACCCGCCTCCAGAATCGAGCAGATGATGACATCCGTCGCCCTTCCCCGCACGATCTTCGACGAGTCGCACGACGAGTTCCGAAACGTCGTTCGTCGTTTCGTCGAACGCGAGGTCAGCCCGAATCTCGAAGCGTGGGGTGAAGCAGGTCGCGTCGACCGCAGCTTCTTCCGCAAGGCAGCCGAGACCGGCCTGATCGGCATCACCGCACCCGAGGAGTTCGGTGGCGGCGGCGTCGAAGACTTCCGATACAACGCGATCATCATCGAGGAGTTCGCCCGCGCCGGCGCGACAGACGTCTCCATGTCGATCGACGGCGAAAACGACCTCGTGGCACCCTACTTCATCGCCTTCGGCTTACCCGAGCAGAACGCCCGCTGGCTGGCTCCGATGATCTCCGGAGACCTGGTCGGCGCCATCGCTTTGACTGAGCCAGGCACGGGCTCCGACCTCGCAGCCATCACGACGACAGCGATCGCGGATGGTGACGACCTCATCGTCAATGGATCCAAGACCTTCATATCGAACGGGTTGCTCGCGGACTTCTTCATCGTCGCCGTCAGCACCGATCCCGCAGCCGGCCGCAAGGGCATCACGTTGCTCATCATGGATGCTGATACTCCGGGATTCACTCGCAACGGACCGCTGAAGAAGATCGGCCTGTCCGCGCAGGACACCGCCGAGCTGTCTTTCGCCGACGTGCGCGTTCCGCGCACGAACATCCTCGGCACGGCGGGCGAGGGCTTCACCCACATGCGGCGGAACCTCGCGGTCGAACGTCTCAGCATCGCCGTGACATCCATGGCGCGGATGCGGGCGACGTTCGACCAGGCGCTGATCTACGCGACCGAGCGCAAGGCCTTCGGCGAGCGCATCGCGGACTTTCAGGCCAACCGCTTCTACCTGGCTGAGCTTGCCACCGAGATCGAGGTGACGCAGACGTTCATCGATCGGTGTATCCTCGACGCATCCGGCCACGAGTTGGACGAGGTGACTGCGGCGATGGCGAAGTGGTGGGCAACAGAACTGCACCAGCGGGTCATCCAGCGCGCCCTGCAGCTGCACGGCGGCTACGGCTACATGCGCGAATACGCCGTGGCGCACGACTACATGGACTCCCGCGTCGCTACGATCTTCGGCGGCACCACGGAGATTATGAAAGAGATCATCGGGCGGCGCCTGACGCGCTGAGATCTGCGGCGATCAGGTTCGCAATCAGGGGCGGGCGCTCCAACATGATGTCGTGCCCGGCACGTGGCCCATCGACGAGCTCCACGCTGGCCGGTGCCCCACCGGCGCTCTCGTTCACGCGACCTGGGTGGCGAACGGCGATGCCGAACCCGCGAGCACATGCACGCTACCAGAACATGTCGTACGCTCCAGAATTGTATTGACTTCCGGGGCGTGAGCACACTCGGAACCAACGCTCGCCTACCGTGCACCTTGTAAGCTGGCGAGCATGAACGAGCCGGCCCTCACGGTCGATGAACGACTCGCGCTCCTGGCGGCGGGGCACTTTGACGCCGCCCAGGTCGTGCCTGCGATCCTCGATGTCACGAACGCCGACCCTGCCGCAGTCCTCGCGATCCGCACGCTGCCAGCGATCACGTACGAACGCGTCGCCGAGGAGATCCCCCCGCGCCAGAGCGAGACCGCAGATCTCGCGGTTCCCGCGTCCTCCGCGGATGCACTCGTCACCGCCGTGAACCGCAACCCGGTGGCATCCGTCGTCCTCACCCAGCTCGTCCGGGCCACCGCGGCCCTTCCGATCGATGACGCGCTGGCGATGGAGTCGATCTCCTACTCCGCCCTGCAGGCAGGACAGGAATACCAGACGTGGCTGTCACGGCGTCGGGCGCCCGAACCCGCGGGCGATCCGAGCCCTCGCATTCGGATCGAGGCCGATGTCGAGGCCGTCACCATCTGGCTCGACCGCCCCCTACACGCCAACGCGCTCGACACCCGTGCACGGCATGAGCTCGTCGAAGCGCTGACTGGGCTGCGGTACGACGAAAGCCGAATCATACTGCGCGGCGTCGGTCCGCACTTCTGCGCCGGCGGCGACCTCGAGGAGTTCTCCGCCCCCACCGACGTCACCGAGACCCATCGCGTGCGCCTGCGCCAGGGACTCGCAGCCACCGTGGCGCACCTGGGCGCTCGCCTCGATGCGCACGTGCACGGTGCCGTCATCGGCGCGGGTTTGGAACTGAGCGCCTTCGCCGACCGAATCATCGCCCGACCGGATGCCCGCTTTCGTTTGCCCGAGGTGCGGATGGGCCTTCTTCCGGGTTCGGGTGGCACGGTGAGCGTACCGCGCCGCATCGGGGCGAACCGCGCGCTGGTGCTCATGCTCACCGGCCGGGTCCTCGATGCCGAACGAGCGCTGGCCTGGGGCCTGATCGACGAGATCGCACGATGATCGAGTCCGCTGACCTCGTCGCGGACAGCTTGCGCGGAGCGCTCGACGATCCGTTTCCGGGTGTCCTCTCACCCCGGACTCATACCTCGGCTCCGGACTTCACACGCACCTTGACAATCTCCGGCGCACGGCCGTCGGCCGATGTCAGCGCCGTGATCGAGCGCTTGGGCTCACTGGCCGACATGCTCGCTGAGCGCGCCGGTGCGGATCGGCCGGGAATTGATGGTGGCCTGCTCGCCGAACGCGAGCGGCTGTCGCAGGACACCCACATCCCGGCATCGGGGCGATCGCTGCGGGGTGCGACGCGGCTGCACCGCTGCTCCGACGGATGGCTCGCCCTCAACCTCGCGCGCGATGACGACCGCGAGAGCCTCCCCGCCCTCACCGGCGGAGCCGTAGAGCCCGCCGGTGACGGCCTGCTGGAGTGGTGCGCGCAGAAGCGTACAGGCGACGTCCTCGCGCGGGCCCGGCTGCTGGGGCTGGCGGTCGGCATCCTGCCGTCGGCCACGGCCACGGCCACGGCCACGGCCACGGCGTCGCCGTTCGCGGTGGACGCCTCGGCCGCGCGGAGCGGGCGCCAGTGGCGCGACCGCGTCGTCGTCGACCTGTCTCGGCTGTGGGCGGGACCGCTGGCCGGTGCACTGCTGGCGGAGAGCGGTGCACACGTAATTCGGCTCGTCGATGTGACCGCACCGGCGACAGTGGAACCGACAGACGCCGCCTTCGAGAGCCGCCTGCACTCCGCAAAGGAGACACGGGAGCTCGATTTTGCCGATCGCACGCACCTCGCGCAGATAATCGGCGAGGCGGATATCGTAATCACCTCGATGCGACCGCATGCGCTCGCCCGTTTCCCTGCGGCGCGACCCGACGCGCTGCATCTGGCCATCACCGCGCACGGCACCGGATCGGGCATCGACCGCGTGGGCTTCGGCGATGACTGCGCGGTGGAGGGCGGGCTCGTCGCCTGGTACCCCTCCGACACGGGTGGCAGCCGCCCCGAGTTCCTCGGAGATGCCATTGCCGACCCATTGACAGGGATCATCGCGGCGGTCGCCGCGTTCGGCATGGCGGCGAACGGCCGCGCGGGCCGCGTGGACATGGCGCTGTCACAGGTCGCGGCATGGACGGCATCCGTCTCGGCGATCTCATGAGCGGCACGATGGTGACCCATCCGCGCATGATCAGCGGCCTCGACTGGCGCGGATCCGCGATCGACGTGCACATCGCCGACGGCGTCATCGTCGCCGTGTCGCCCTCCTCTGCGCCGCCACCCCGCCGCACTCTTCTTCCGGCGCTGCACGATCATCACGTGCACCTGTACGCGGCGGCCGCGCGACGGAGGTCGATCGACGCGAGCGGCTGCCGCAGTCGCGAGGATTTCACCGCGATGCTGCGTGCCGCCGCGACGCGGGGCGAGCCGCTGCGGGTGGTGGGGTACGACGACACAGTCGTCGGTCCCCTCGACCGAAGCTTTCTGGACGAGCTGCTCGGCGCCCGCATCCCGGTGCGCGTGCAGCACCGCGGAGGGCACCTCTGGGTGCTCAGCAGCGCCGCGTGCCGGGCCCTCGAATCTACGGTGGAAGTTCCCGCCGACGGGCGATTCTGGGACCAGGATGCCACCTTGGCCACATCTACGACGACCTCAGCCGAGGCACTATCATCGGTGATCGCGCGGCTGCACTCCCGCGGCGTCGTGAGCACCGACGACATGACTCCGACGCTGTCGCATATCGATGCAGAGACCCTTCGCAGCCTGGTGGGCTCGGACCTGGCGCTGACGGTCTTCGGTGCAAACTCTGATCCCGCACGCGCACACGCCGCAGCCGACGGCGTCAAGATCGTGCTCGCAGACCACGAGGTGCCGCTGCCCGAGACGATCACCGCGGCGGTGGCTGCCGCCCGGCCGGCCGCCGTCGCGCTGCACTGCGTCACAGCCGACACCATGGCGATGCTGCTCGCCGCGGCTGACGTGCTGCAGGCCCGCGACCGCATCGAGCATGCCTTCGTCGCCGCCGCCGAGGTCACGCTGCTGTGGGCGGCGCGCCACGCCGACGCGCCCGCAATCGGTGTGCATCCGGGATTCCTGCGCACCCACGGCGACCGTCTCCGCCGCCATGGCGTGGCGTCTGATGTCGCGAACTACCTGCGGGTGCGATCCTGGGCAGACGCCGGGCTAACACTGCTCGGCGGAACGGATCTGCCTTTCTCCACGGATGACCCCTGGACGGCGATGCAGGCTGCAGTGGACCGTCGTACCGCGTCGGGGGTCATCCTCGGCGAGGACGAGGCAATCAGCCCGGAGGATGCCTTCACGCTGTTCCGTCGCGGAGGGTGGAACGGGACAGCACCGCGCCTGGACCTGGGCCCCGGAGACCCGGCGGACCTCTGCATCATCGACGGCACCTGGACTGATGCCCGCCGCGATCTGTCCAGGGTCGACGTGCTCGCCACGTTTCGAGACGGTCGGGACGTCTTCGGTTCCGCATAAGGCACGAGGCTTTCGGATCGACGGCCGCGCCGTACAGAAGCTTTATATTCAGTATTCTGGCACACGTGCGAATACTTCAACGTTACATCTAGAGTGGAGACGAACCGACCGATTCTGGAGGATCCCGTGGCCGACATCTCCCGACAGCTCCGCTCCCTCGAGCCCCGCATCGCCCTGGGTACGAACGCCTTCGGCTGGACGGCATCGACAGACGAGTCCGCCGCAGTGCTCGATGAGCTGCTCAACCGCAGCACCTCACCGATCCTGCTCGACACCGCCGACGTCTACACGGCGCCCGGATCCAGCGACGAGGTGCTCCGCACCTCGGAAGGAGTGATTGGCGCCTGGCTGTCCTCCCGTCCAGGCGTCCGGGAGCGGACGCTCATCGCCTCAAAAGTCGGCGGCGGAAGCGGGCGCGGCCTCCTCTCCGCGGATGCGATTCGGCGCGGCGCGGAAGGGTCACTGGGACGGCTGAACACCGACCATCTCGACGTCTTTTACGCCCACAAGGACGACCCGACCGTGCCTCTCGAGGAGACAGTGACGGCGTTCGATGCACTCGTCAGCGAGGGCCTCATCCGAGGCGTCGGCCTGTCAACCTACACGCCTGAGCGGATGCGTGAATGGATCGAACTCGCCGACCGCATCGGGGCACGCCGCCCCGTCGCAGTTATGCAGCGATACAACCTCATCTCACGGCGAAGCTTCGAACGCGACTATCTGCCGATAATCGCCGAATTCTCCCTCGCCGGGTTTGCGTACTTCGTCCTCGCATCCGGTCTGCTCACCGGGAAGTTCTCCTCACAGGACGAGGTCACCGCCAGCGCGAGAGCCAAGATGACCGCGGTGTTCACCAAGGATGAGGCGTTTACGTTTGTCGAAATCCTCCGTGACATCGCACGCCAGGTGGGCCGCTCACCGGCAGCCGTGGCTACCGCGTGGATGACCGGACGCGAGGGCGTGACGGCGCCTGTGGTCGGCGCGCGAACACCTCAGCAGCTGTCGCAAATCCTTGACGAGCTGGCGCCGCTTCCAAGCGAAACCGCCGCTGCACTTACGGAGGCGTCCATGTCGTTCGCGTGAGCACCCGGCGGTGGACACCGCGCGGCGGCAGAGGCCCGCTCAGATGATCGAAGCGCCGCCGTCGATCACGATCGCCTGCCCTGTCGTGTACGACGCGAGAGGCGACATCAGGAACACCACTGCGTCCGCAACGTCGGATGCGGGAGCTGCGGGGGCCAGCGGCACGGCGGGTGCGTCGATGACCGATCCGGTCATGGGATTGAGGATCCCTCCAGCACAGACCGAATTCGCACGTATGCCTTGCTCGGCTCGTCGCACCCCAACCTGTCGAGCGATCTGGGTGACAGCTGCCGCCATCGCTGAGTACGGGGCACTCGCGCCGGGAACATCCACCGCGGCCGCGGTCGTCGACTGCAGCACGATGCTGCCACCCCGGCGGTCGGCCATGTGATCGGCGATCAGATCTACCAGGCGCACGACATCCGAGACCGACGACATACCGGCGAGCCCGCCAAGCCATGCGACGTCGAATCCTTCGCACCAGTCGAAGACAACAGCGGGAAGGACAGCCCCTTCCGAAACCGCGGAAGCGACCTTGCCTCCGGCACCGGAATGCTTCGCCGCCAAAGCCGCTACCGCCTCCGCTACGTCGTCCACGAGCAGCACCGCGGCACCTTCCACGATGAGTCGCTCTGCCACCGCGGTTCCGATAGCCGAAGTCGCGTCCGTGACGAGCGCCGTCTTGCCAGCCAGTTTGAGATCCATATCTGCCCCTTGCCTCTGAATATGCGCACGAACGTGCGACGACTTCGACGCACCCCGGAGCAAAATAAATCAATATAGCCCCGATCATATGTTGATATAATGCATATTGAAACTCGAAGAGGAGAAGATCATGGATCTCGGACTTGACGGAACGGTGGCCGTCGTCACCGGTGGTGGCAGCGGAATCGGACGCGCGACAGCACTGCGCCTCGGCCGGGAAGGCGCGGCTGTCGTCGTCGCAGACCTCTCGGAGGAGCGCGCAGACACGGTGACGCGGGAGATCATCGCCAACGGTGGTGTCGCACTCGCCGCACCCGGCGACGCATCCACTGTCGACGGCGTCGATCGCATCGCGTCGCTCGCCGAGCAGTGGCGGGGTCCGGCGACGCGCCTGTGCTTGAACGCAGGCATCGGCGGTGAAGGCGATGTCCGCTCCATGAGCGTCGATGATTGGCGCCTAGTGTTTGCGATTAATCTCGAGTCGCAATTCCTCGCCGCTCAACGCTTCCTCAACCCAATGATCGAGGCCGGTGGCGGCGCCATCGCGACGACAGGCTCGTTCGGCGCTTTTCGTTCGGGTCACCCCACCTCCACCCCCGCCTACGGCGCATCGAAGGCCGCCGTCACGCAGTTCGTCCGCCACCTCACCGCGCGCTTCTCGGCGCACGGTGTTCGCGCGAACTGCATCTGCCCGGGATCGGTGCAGACAGGATTCGGCTCGGCCGCCGTCGGGTCCGGCACGATGGTCACGGCCCCGATGCGCGCCCCCGCCGGACGCCGCGCGCAGCCGGAGGAGATCGGTGACTGGATGGCATTCCTGCTGTCCGATCGCGCCCGCCACCTTCGCGGTCAGGTCATCCTGGTGGATGGCGGCCGCTCCGCAGTCTGAGTCGTGCAGGACACGAGGAAGCGGGGGGGGGGGTGGGCGCAACCCCCCCCCCTCCCCCCTTCCCCCTCTTTCCCCCCCACCCACCACAAGCACAAAAAACAACACCCCCCCCCCCCCCAC
>NZ_JBQPQZ010000003.1:0-31968 GCF_052266695.1 Microbacterium zouquanmingi | reverse complement strand
TGGCGGCCCCTCCGCAGTCGGAGTCTTACGGAAAACAAGGAAGCGGCGTGGGTCATGACCCACGCCGCTTCCTCGCCTTTCGCCTACTTTTTCACGGCCACCCCGTCGATAATCGGGAACCCGGCCTTCCACTCCTGCATGCCCACCAGATCGTCGCTGTATGCGACGGTGTAGTTTCGCCACAGCACGGGGATGTAGGCGGGCACCGTCTCCTGCGTCAGGCGCGCAATGTCCGCGAAAGCCCGCGCGCGCTCGTTGGGGTCCACAATCCCCTCGCTCGCGCGGATGAGCTCATCCAGGCCATCGACCGTGATGGATCCGGGGTTCCGCACCGACTCGGCGCTCAGGTGCCGCCAGAGAAACGGCGTCGGATCCAGGGTGGGGACGAGGTTCTGGGTGGCGATGGGGATGGTGGGCTTCACCCACGTAACCTCCGCGATGCTAGCACCCTGAGGGAACGCGAGATCGACATCGATGCCTATCTCCGCCCAGGACGCCTGGAGCGCCTCCGTGAGTTGCTTGTTGTTCGCCTGCCCCGCGAATGTGTACCTGAATCCATCGGCGTACCCCGCCTCCGCCATGAGTGCGCGCGCCCGGGTGAGGTCATACGGGATCTCCGCAAGGGACTCATCGAACCCGAAGCGTCCGGGCGCGATGAATTGATTGGCAGCTGCAGCATGGCCGAAGAAGATGCCATCGACGAGGCCCGCGCGATCGATTGCCATGGACATCGCGGCGCGCACGCGCGGATCAGCGAGTTCGGGGGCGAGATCGGGGTTGAGTCCGATGCCGACAAACTCCGAGCCGTCAATCTCATAGGAAGGGATGCCTGCGGCGCTGATCGAGTCGGCGAACGCCGGCTCGATCAGCGCCATGTCGATCTCTCCGGATCGGACGGCGTTCGCCATCGCGGTCGGATCCTCGATCCAGCACAGCGAGACGCCGGCGAGCTGAACGCTCTCCGCGTTCCAATGATCGGGATTCCGAATGAGGTCGAGCTGCACTCCCGGCGCGTCTCGATCGACGGTGAACTTGCCGGTTCCGATCGGAAGCTCGTAGTCACCGGACGCGACCACGTCGGAGCTCAGCATCAGCCCAGCGCGAGACGAGAGCGTCTCGGGGAATCCGACCTGCGGCGCCGAGAGCGTCACGCGAAGGTGCGTGTCGTCGATCACCTCGATGCCGGCCAGCGCCGCGAGGTCGGCCTTCGAATTCGAAGCGTCACCCGCGTAGTACTCGAGAGTGTCGCTGACGTCCTGCGCATCGAAGGTCGACCCGTCACTGAAGACGACGTCGTCGCGGAGCTCGAACTCCCATGTCGAACCCGCATCAGGCGTTGCCCAACCCACGGCGAGCCCCGGCTCCAGCGTCAGGTCAGCTCTCACACGCACGAGGGTGTCATAGACCATGTCGTAGATTGGGACGATCGTGGCCCCGGGCATCTTGGACGGATCCCAGGAATTGTGCAAGAAGCGCACTCCGATCGAGATCGTCGCCCCCGTGTCGATCGTGACGTCGTCCGCACTCTCCGCGGAAGATGTTCCTGCGCACCCCGCGAGCGCAAGCGTCACCCCGGCGATCGCGGATATCGATCGCGCTAGTTTCCGGTTCTTCATTCCACTCCTTTGTGTCTGCATTACCGTGATAACAGACACTAGCATTGCATCCGATCGGAGTGCGATTGATGTGTTTATTTCTATATCTCTGCTAAAAAGAGAGCGGATACTCTCCGACAGCACGGGCAGTTTGAACGTGACGCTTGTTTAATTTTCTGATCGGAAGGAAAAAAGATGATAGATTCTGCGCGTACACCGCTTCCAGGCCCTGCGGAGTTCCCGTTGCGCTGGCAGGTCGGAGAGGCACGGATCACGCGTATCCCCGAGAAGTACGTCGAGCTTGCGTTCGCCACCTTCCTGCCGGACGGTGACCCGGATGCCCCCGAGCTCGGCTGGATGCCCCGCGCCGCCGTCACCGCAGACGGGGACGCGGTGCAGAGCTTTCACTCCTTCGTGATCGAGATCGGCGACGAGGTGATCGTCGTCGATACCGGCTATGGCGATCGGAAGATGCGCCCCGGTCGCGTCAACGCACATATGCTTCGCACGACGTACCTGGACTCATTCGCGCTGGCAGGTTACAGCAGGCGCGACGTCACCACCGTCATCAACTCCCACGGGCACCTCGATCACATCGGGTGGAACACCGTGCTCGAAGGCGACGCTTGGGTTCCGGCGTTCCCGCAGGCCCGGTATGTGATGGATCATGTCGAGCTCGCGTATTGGACCGAGGGCAAACGGAGCCCCGCCAACGACGAGGATGCGCAGATGCGGGCCATCGAGGATTCACTGCTGCCGCTACGCGCGCATGGCGTGATGACCACTACTCGCGGCGCGCAGGAGATCAACGATGGCGTGGAGGTCGTGCCGTTCCCCGGACACACTCCAGGGCACCTGTGTGTCCGCGTCCGATCCAACGGCGCAGAGGCGTGGATCACGGGTGATCTCCTCATCCACCCCAGCCACATCAGCTTCCCAGAGTGGGGCTGCTCGATCGACACCGATCCGGCGCAGGCAGAGCGTTCGCGGCGTAGCTTGCTCGCGCAGGTCGCCGATCGCGATGTACTCGTCCTCGGCTCGCACTGGGTGGCGCCGACCGGGATGCGCGTCCAGTCGTCGCAGGCCCAGCGCTTCCAGGGCATGCCCGTGGTCGCGCCTCACTGAGGCCGCTCAGCGGGCGATCAACGCGTCAGCAGGTCCTGGTCGCCCGGTGACATTGCCGCAAGCTCGTCGAGAGTGCGCAGCGCGGCTTCCCGCACGCGTTCGGCCCAGACCTCGTCGATTCCGTCCAGCAGTTGCTCGAAGCGGAACACTGCCAGCGGACCGAGCGCGTCGAACACGCGGGCGACGGAGTCTCGTGCTTCCCGCCGCAGCCAGCCTTCCGGCATGAGCGAGAGCGGCAGGCCTGGATCTAGCGGCACCAAACGACGGTATCGAGTGAGCAGCAGCGTTCGTTTCACCAGTGCTGCCGCGGGAGAGAGATCGCCAGCGGCGAACTGCGCCGCGAGCTCTTCAGCCTCGTCTAGGACGATCGCATACGCCGCATTGATGCCTTCGAGGTCCCACGATTCGATCGGCTGACGGCCGCGCACCATGAAAGACGAATCCTCGACGAGATGCGCACTGAGCTGTTCGACCCCGCGAACGTCGGCCTTCGTGACGGCGACCTCCCGCAGGTCTCCAGGCGCGATCCACACGCCGTCGTAGAACGGTGCGAAGCCCTCCAATCTCAGCGAGTCGCGCAGTGCCATGCGAATCCGACTCTGCTGCTCCGGCACGGAGAATGCTACGACTGTCCACACCCCAGACCAATCGTCGGTGAGGCCGAAGTTCAGTATTCGTCGCACACCCGGCTCTGCGCGGCTTCGCGTAGGAGGAGCGGCGCGGAAGAAGAGATTCCTGCCGGCCTTTCGTGTCTCGAGGAGATCGTCGCGCTCAAGACGGCGGAGCGTGGCACGCGCGTTCGGTGCCGCGACGTCGAAATCCGCGAGTACCGAGACCAGAAAGGTGCCCGGGACCTCGATGGCAGCGTCATTGCGCCAGTAATATGCGAAGAAGGTCGCCATGATGTCGCGTGCGGTAATGCGTCGAGCTAGCCTTCCCTCCGCACGGCCACCCACGGTGGCGGCATCGCTCTCCGAATCGTCCAGAACCGTCGTCATATGCTCTCTCCTCTTCGTGACCCGCCGACGTGCGCCGTCAACACTCTCTGACTCGGTGTGAGGAACCTCCCCATCGGATCGAAACCGCAGCGTACGCCTTCGAATTTCGTGAAATCCGGGTACTGAGCGCTCAGGTACTCGACCGAGCGACAATGCTCCTTCGCCCAGTGCGGTCGCGCGCCATAGACTACCAAGATCTCTTCGAGCATCGCGAACAACGTGGGGAATCGCTCGCCGCTCGGAGCCGCAGCGGACACCGTGACCGACGTTCGCCCGGCGTACGGCGACAGGTACGCCGCATCCGACGACACGACCCGCAGCGCGACAGGCATCGCGATCTCGACCTCTGGTGCCCGCCGGAGTGCATCGTCAATCTCGCGCACGAGGTCGCCTGCCCGATCCACCGCCGCTGCATGCTCCGTAACGGTGAAGGCCGCAGGCGCCGTCGCACCTGCGGAAGCGAGCGCCACGTAGCTCGGTAGTGCACCCTCGGCGCCCGGCCGCGCCGGCGCCCACTCCTTCAAGTGGAATCGGCGTCCTTCAGGAGCACCGTCACCTCGTGGGTGCCACCGCACCGCGCGTCGGACTCCGTCCTGCTGGGTGAGCCAGCCAGACGAGAACTCGGCATACCAGGAGTCACGCACCGTCATCCAAGTCGCCGCATGCACGCTCATGTCAACCTCGGTCACGACGCCAAGCATGCCCAGATTCACCTGCGCAGCGCGAAGCACGGCGTTGTCGTCGCCGGTGACGGAGATGATCTCACCGTGGGCATCCACGATTCGAAAGGCGCGCGCGTATGCAGACAGTGCCGCTTGCGTCGCGCCCGAGCCGTGCGTCGCGGTTGCCAGGGCACCGGCGATGCTCTGCCCAGAGAACCCACCGAGAGTCGGAAGTTCGAGACCTCGATCCCATAGATCCGCGCACAGGTCGAGCAGTCTCGTTCCCCCGGCCGCCGAGACGATGCCGGCGTCGAGGTCGATGCTGCGCACACCCTGCAGGCGATCGGTGTGGATGACCACCGCCTCCTCGCCGACGGTGTCTGCCCAGGAGAAGCCCGGCCCGACCGCGCGCACCTGTCGCCCTTCGGCCACGGCCTGCCTGACCGTTTGCGCGATGCCGGTCTCATTGGCCGGGCGCTCCTGCCGCGAGACGGAGACAGTCCGAGACCCGCTCCAGTTGGACCAGGTTTCGGACGACGCCTCCGGTGTCACGACGCGCGCTCGACCAGCTGCGCGCGGATGTCCTTGCGCAGGAGCTTGCCCATCTCGTTATGGGGCAGCTCGCCCCACACAACGATGTTCGCCGGCACCCGTGAAGACCGCAGACGCGATCGAACCAGCGTTCGGAGTTCATCCGGGTCCACCGTCGCCCCGGGCAATATCACCAGCACCGCCACAGGCACCTCGCCCCACTGGTCATCCGGCATCGCCACAACGGCGGCATCCACTACCGTCGGATGCTCCCGGAGAACATCCTCGATCTCACCGGGCGAGATGTTCTCGCCTCCACGTATGATCACATCGTCCGCACGTCCGCTGAGGAAGAGGTAGCCACCCACGTCCAGCCTGCCTCGGTCCTTCGTCGCGAACCAACCGTTGACCAGGTGTGAATCCATCCCGCGGTACGCACCCGCGATCTGCGGACCTCGCACCCAGATGTCACCTTCGTCGCCCGGTGGCACGATCGCACCGTCATCTCCGCGGATCTGCAGCTCGATCGACGGGATCGGCCGACCGACGGAGCCGAGGCGCGCACGCACCGACAAGTCCGAAGACGCCAGTGCCTCACGGTGGTCGTCCGGTCCGAGTAGCGCAATCGTCGAACTCGTCTCGGTCAGACCGTAGGCGTTGGTGAACCCCACGTGCGGCAGGTGCGCGAGAGTGGCGCTGATCAGCTCCACGGGCATCCGTCCGCCGCCATAGGACAGTGCGCGCAGCGACGGCAGCGTCTCACCGGTCGAGACGAGCTCGTCCAGGATCCGCTGTAGCATGGTCGGCACGACCATCGCCGAGGTCACCTTCTGGTCGCTCACGGCGGCGATCCATCCCTCCGCGTCGAACGAGTCGAGGTAGACCATCTTCCGCGCGGCGAACACCGACGAGAGCACGGCGGCGATCCCCGCGACATGGTACGGGGGCACACTGACCAGCGCGGCGTCTTCCTCGGGTGCGGAGAGCATCTCCACGGTGCCGAGGATGTAAGACGTCAAATTCTCGTGGCTCAGCTCCACGATCTTCGGCTCACCGGTGGTGCCGCTGGTGAACAGCCACACCGCGATGTTCCCGCCATCAGAGGAGGCGGATTCGACGACAGCAGGCGTCCGCGCCTGAGCGATATCGAGAAGAATCGCGTCGCCCACACCCCCGACGCGACGTGCGCCTGCGTCGTCTGTGACGATGAGTACCCGCCCGAGGCGCTCGACCTGGCGGCGCAGCTGCTCGTCGGCGAGCCGATAGTTCAGCGGCGCGAACGGGATACCGGCGGAGGCGGAGGCGAACAGGAGCAGCGGCACCGCCGCCGAGTTTGTCCCGATGAACGCGATCGCCTCTACGCCGTCGTGGGCTGCACGGGCCGCCAGGGACTGCGCACCCCGCTGCAGCTCTGCATACGACAGCGCTCCCTGTCCATCGACGATCGCGGTTCGGTCCGGCGCGATCTCGGCGATGGTGCTGAGCAGAACGGAGATGCTCATGTCAATCCGAGGAGGGCAGTGGTGTCGCGGCGCGCTGGCCCAGCTCACGGCCATCGGCGGTGAGCGGACCGGCGCCGGGGCGTGTGACCATCACGACGAGGCTGGTCTGCGCATCCTCGAACCGCTTTCCGACGGCGAGTTCTGCACCATCGCCGTTCCCTTCCACACCCTCGGGGCGTTCGGTCAGCATAGGCGCACCTGCGCACGCGAGCTCGACATCCGCACCGGTGACGATGATCGCCTCCACGCTGGACGCGGCGCTGAACACACGGGTTCCTGCAGTCCAAGTAGTCATATTCTCTTCCTTTCTCCGAGGCTCAGCGGCCGCGGAATTTTTCTGCTCGCAGGCGAAGGGAACCGCCATCGACGGGGAGGATGTCGGATGTCACGTACCGCGCTTCATCCGACGCGAAGTACAGCGCCGCGCTCGCGATGTCATCGGGCGTGCCGCGGCGCTTGATCGACAGATCGACGATGCCGTCGTCGTCGTACATCCCGGAGGCGCGCACGGCGTTGCTCATGGGGGTCTCGACGGGACCGGGGCAGATCGCGTTGACGCGGATACCGTACTCGCCGTACTGGAAGGCCAGGCTGCGCGTGAGAGCGACCACCCCACCCTTCGACGCGGCGTACCCGGCGCGGGGCGCCATGCCGATCGCGGCGGCCGAGGCAATGTTCACGATCGATCCGCCGCCGCCGCGCTCCATGAGCGCCGGCAGCGTGTGCTTGCAGCACAGGAACACACCGGTGAGGTTGACGTCGAGGAGGCGCTGCCAGGCGTCCTGCTCGAGTTCGTGCAGCCTGAGCGTGTCCCCGAACGAGATGCCGGCGTTGTTGACGAGGATGTCGATCCCGCCGAAGGAGTCGACGGTGGCCTGCGTCATCGCCGCGACATCATCCGCGTCGGTGACGTTCACCCGCAGGGCGATGGCTCTGCCGCCGCGCTCGATGATCTGCGAGACCGTCTCCTGGGCCGCCTCGAACGCCAGGTCGGCGACCGTGACCGATGCGCCTTCCGCCGCGAACCGCCGGGCGATGCCCCGTCCGATCCCGCTGCCGGCTCCGGTGACGATGGCGCTCTTGCCTGCGATCCTGCCGCTGCTCATTGTCTGTGCTCCTTCTTCCCGCGCCATGGTCAGTCCGTCCGCGTGCGTGTCGTGCCGCCATCGACCGGCAGCACCGTGCCAGTAATGTAGGACGCCTCATCAGATGCCAGGAACGTCGCCGCATAGGCGATGTCGTCCGGCTCGCCGAATCCCGGCAGGACCTTGCTGACGATCGGCCGTGCGTCGTGCTCGGCGGCCGTCGTCGCGATGAAGTCGTTCTTGTACTCCGAGATGTGCGCCAACTCGGTGCGCCGGTCGGTCTCGATCGTGCTGGGGGTGATGATGTTCGCCCGCACGCCGTACTCTGCGGCCTGCGCGGCGACCGCCTTCGTGAGCGCGTTGACCGCCGCCTTCGATGCGGCGTAGACGGGTAGCGCGGATTTGACCAGCGAGGCGATCGACGAGATGTTGACGATCGATCCGCCGCCGTGCTCGCGCATCACGGGCAGAACGTGCTTCATGGTGAAGAAGACGCCCTTGGCGTTCACGTCCATAGTCCGGTCCCACACCTCCTCGGTGAGGTCGGTCAGTTCGGGCGGTTCGATCCCGTAGACGGCGTGGTTGTTGCAGAGCACGTCGACCCTACCGAAGACACGGATCGTCTCCGCGACCAGATCGCGCACCTCGTCCTCCTTCGAGACGTCGGCGCGCACGAAGTGCGCCTGGCCGCCGGCGATGCGGATCAGCTCCACGGTCTCTTGACCGGAGACCACGGTGCGGCATGTCACGACGACTCGAGCCCCCTCTCGCGCGTACATCTCCGCGATCGCGCGTCCGATGCCTGTGCCGGCGCCTGTGACGATGGCCGTTCGCCCGGACAGTCGACCCGATCCTGAATCCATACTCACTGCAGTGCTCCTTCCAAGAGCAGGTCGATGAACTCGACCTCGCTGAAACCGAGATCACCGGTGACGATCTGCTCGTTGTGCTCGCCCATCATGGGCGCGGCGGTGACCTCGGCGACCGTGCGTGAGAGACGGAACGGGGGCACCTGGTGCGGGAAAGCGCCGAGCACGGAGTGCGGTACCTCCGCGAGGACCCCGCGGTGGGTGAGCTGAGGATCGGCATCGATGAAGTCGTGCGGAGTTTGCACGGCGCCCGCACGGACGCGGGCGGCCTGGAGCAAGGTCATGACCTCGTGCGGCTCGCGCTCGCGCGTCCACTCCGCGACGAGGTCGTCGAGGCGATCCTCGTTGTGCTTGCGGTCCTCGTGCGTGGCGAAGGCAGGATCGGTCGTCCATGCGGGTGCGCCGATGGCCGCGGCGAAGCGCGACCATTCCTCGTCGCCGAACACCGCGATCGCGCTCCAGCGATCCTCACCCGCACAGGGGTAAACACCGTGGGGCGCGGCATCCGTCACGCGGTTGCCGGTGCGACTCTGCTCGCGTCCGTTCACCTCGAAATCGAGGGTCGCGGGCATGATCTGTTGTGCGGTCACCTCGTACATGCTCGCTTCGAGGTACTGGCCCTGGCCGGTACGACGTCGGTGAAGGAGCGCCCCCACCACGCCGATCGCGTTGACCAGCGGCACGATGTAGTCGCCGTAGATGCCCGCGCTGGGGGTGATCGGCGTGCGATCGGGCCATCCCGTCAGGTGCAGTCGCCCCGAGATCGCCGCGCCGGTGCCGTCGATGCCCCATTCGTTCGCCAGCGGCCCGGTCTGACCGAACAGGCTGCCGCTGATGTAGATGACATCGGGGTTGATCTTCTTGACGTCTTCGTACCCGTAACCGAGGGCGGCGAGGGTGCCGGGGGTGAAGTTCTCGTTGATGACGTCGGCCTGTCGGATCAGTCCTTCGATGACGCGACGAGACTTGGGGTTCTTTAGGTCGATCGACAGGCTCTTCTTCGAGGTGTTGAAGTGCGCGAACCAGGGCTTGTCGTCGAAGCTGGTGCGCGTCGATCGGGAGAAGCGGCGGTCGACGCGCGTCATGTCGGGACGCTTGGAGGATTCGACTCGGATGACCTCTGCCCCGTGGTCGCCGAGGAGCTTGCCCGTGATCGACCCGACGAGTGCCCAGCCGAAGTCGAGGACACGGATCCCGGCGAGCGCTGGCGTGGTCGGAGCGTCACACGGAGCTGCGGCGACGGTGTCCCTCGGTGCGCCGCCGAGGCCGGCGAGGATCTCTTCGGTGTCGGCGCCGAGCGTGGGGGCCGGCGTCGTGATGCCGGTCGTGGAAACACTGGCTTTGAAGAAGTAGCGCGGGATGTCGATGCGACCAAGCGCAGGGTCCTCGACACGCGACCAGTACTCCCGCGAACGGAGGTGCTCACAGGCGTGGACGTCGCCCGGCTCGTTGGCCACGGTCGCATTCAGGCCCCGTGCGAGCGACTCCCGGCGGACCTCCTCGCGGGTGAAGCGGAGGAAAAACGGACCGATCACGTCGGCGAAGCGGCCCCATTCCTCCTGGGTGATGCCCGCCTTGTCGAACGACATCCAGTCGTCGATCTCCTGCAGCGCGTGAACCGGGTGGTATTCGCCGATCCAGTCGCTGAGCGCCTTGTTGGCGGTCGCCCCGAAGGCGCCGCCGAGCATGTGCCAGAACAGGTGCCCGTCCTTGCAGGGCCAGAACCAGTCCGTCGCCGTGGGGCCAAGCTGGGACTTGTGCCCCTCACGGGAGAGGGCGACGCCCTCGCTCCAGGCCACGATGGCCGAGGTCATCCGGCTCGCGGCAACCTCCTGCACGGAGACGTCGACGTCCTGACCCGTGTGCGAGGTGTCGGCCTCGAAGTACGCGAGCATCACGCCAAGCGCCGCTGCCACACCGGCGTGGAAGTAGCCCGAGTCGAGAGCTTCCTTGACCGGCGGCAGATCGGGGTCTCCCGTGTTGTTGAGCACTCCGCTCATCGCGATCACTGTCAGCTCGGAGGCGATGTACTCGGAGTACGGGCCGGTGCGGCCGAACGGTGTCACGGAGGCGCCGATGAGTGCGGGATTCTCGGCGCGGAGGTCTGCCACCGCAAGACCGCGACGTTCGAGGGCACGCGGGTCGGACCCCTCGACGATGATCTGCGACGTCCGCGCGAGTGCGCGGAACGCGTCTGCACCTTCGGGGGTGTCCAGATCCAGCACGATGCTGCGCTTGCCGGCGTTGAACGACCGCCAGTAGAGACTGTTCTCGATGCCGGGCTCGTCGCCGCGGAACGGTGGCAGCTTCCGGGCAGGGTCGCCGCCGGGGCGTTCAACCTTGATCACTTCGGCACCGAGCTCCGCAAGGATCTTTCCGCAGACAAATCCCATCTCGTCTGTCAGGTCCAGTACGCGGACCCCTTCGAGCATCGCGGTCATCGCTTCTCCTCTGTCGTGTCGTCGCGCCGCGGGTCGAGACCGCTGAGCAGGTCTCCGATCACAGCATGCAGGTGCGCCGTCTCTTCGAGCGCGTAGTCGGTGTCGGGCAGTGCCAGCACCGCGATGCCGCGAGCGCGCAGTGCTTCGGCCTGGTCCGGGAAGTCCCAACCGTAGGCGCTGTCGCCGCGGAGGTGGAGCGCGATGACGGCGTCCGGCTGTGTCGCCGCCGCCATCTCGACACGCTGCGCGATGCGGCGCTCGCGACCGAATGCCCAGCTCTCGGGGAATTTGTACGTCCAGCGATCGGCCAGTGCGTCGAAGGGATCGGAGTTCTCGCGCACGGGTGTGTGGGCGTAGCGCATGCCGAACTCGGTGTCCTCGCCGACGACGACGGCTCCGAGATCCTCGATCAGGCGGACAAAGCCGAGTTGGTCGACGGAGCTGCCGCTGAGGAAGACACGCGGCGCGCCGGCCAAGCCACCCACCGGCTCCCGCTCGTCCAGCGCGTCGAGCGTCTCCTCGAGGAGCCCGTTGAAGCGCTGCTTCGGCATGAGCATGGCGGCGAGTGCGATGGCCGCAGCGTCGACGCCGGTGATGGTGGAGTTGTCGGATGCGCGGATCGCCTCGACCCGACGGAGCAGTTCGCGCGTCCGATTGACGAGTCGGATGGCATTCTGCAGACTGTCGGCGGTGACGGCACGCGGGCCGATCGCAGAAAGCTGCTCGGCGAGGAGCACCATTCCGGCGCGATTGTATTCGCGGTGCTCGGCGAAGCTCCCGCGTGCGCGTTCGAGATACAGGGTGTGCGCGATGTCAGGCGCGCCGAAGACCGAGCGATAGGCCTCGAAGAAGCCTGCGGTCTCGCCGATCCAGCGGTCACCGCCGGTGACGCAGAGCACCTCGACGGCATCGTGGCGACCGGTGGCGAGCGCTTCGTACAGGTAGCGGATGCGGGTGGGCGCCGACACGTCGAGATGGGCGTCGACGGTGGCGGGTGCGACGGCGAGGTCGCCGGTCAGGAGCATCGGGCGGTAGCCCGCCGCGATCGCGATCTCCTCCGGGAAGCCGGTGTCGAGGAATCCGGCGATGGGCTCATCGACCCCGCCGGTCAGCTCGGTGATCGCGGCCGCATCCCAACGCGCCTCCACGACGTGATGGAACACGCTGAACGCCGTATCGCGATCCATGCGAACCTCCTCATTCACCATCATGTTTAATATCTTACCACTCGATCGAACGAATTATGTTACACATATTGCAGGGTCGTCTGCGTCTTCCGCGTGACGACTGGCGGGCGTGACGACGTGCACCACCCGTCGATCCGTTCAGATCTAGGAACTGCCCGTGCTGCTCTGGATTCCCTCGATGAAGGTGGTGACCTGCGCCCGCATCGACTCCTCGTCCCAGGCCTCGCTGTCGAATGGCGCGTAGTCGAGCAGTAGAACCTCGATGCCCGCGACCTGCAGCTCGAGCGCCATGTATCGGGACGACGCGATGGTGTCGCGCGTCGCCGCTCTGGCAGGAAGGACGACGCCGTCGATCCCGAACTCCCGGCACTGCGCCACGATCAGCGACGCGGCGGCCTTCGGGCTGCTGCCGGTGTACTTCATGTGGCGGCGCAGGAACGCCGAGCGTAGCGCATCCTCGCTCGGGTCCTGGATGAGGCGCTTCGCCCGGGGCAAGTACATCGTCTCGATGAACACGGTGTCGTGACTCTCCTCCCAGGCGTTGAGGAAGCCGAGGTTGAACCACAGCGGCGTCCCACCCCAGAGCAGACGGGTCTTCTCCTCCGGCACCGCGAAGGCTCCGTCGGCGGCGCGCTGCTCGACCTCTGCGTGGACGCGCTTGACGTGCTCGAGCGCCCACTCGTGGCCGAAGTGGGTCTCGAAGATGGCCACCTCGGAGTAGGCATCCGTCGCTGTGAAGAGCGCGGGGCCGCCGCTCCCCCACCCCAGCTGCACGATGCGCTCGTAGTACTCGGCCATCTCGTTTGCGCGATGCATCAGCTCGCGCAGATCGGTCTCCCGGTACGGTATGCCGGTGACCTGCTCGAGCAGCCGCACCGCCGCGCGCACCTCGTTCGTCGCGAAGTCGAGGATTCGCGGATCGCGCCATTCGGGACCGTCCCACCAGCCGTCGGGGATGCCGAGCTGCCGATAGGGGTCGTCGGTCAGGAGCACGGGCACGCCGAATTCGCGGCCGTACAGCTCATAGATGCCCGGCTCCTGCATGTATCCACCGAAGATGGCCGCCGGTGTGGGCAGCCCGCCGTACGGCGCGCGGGGGTCGGGATCGAAGCAGTAACCCAGCGGCAGGCTCTCGTAGTTGGAGAGAGAGGGGAAGTACCCCCGCCGTTCGATCGCACGCTGGAATTGACCGTACATCTGTTTAGCCGCGAGGACCGAGCCGTATTGGACGGGCAACACGAGGTGGATCCCCATCGCATTGAACAGCTCCATGGGGCCGTAACCGAAGACGAAGGGGCTGCCGTTCGCGATGTCGGACCACATGAGCTCGCTGTGGGCCTTGTTCAACGCGGTGGCCTCCCGCACCGAATCGAGCCGCTTGACGCTGCGCACGCCCTGCCACTTCTGCGTCATACCGATGCCCCGCCCTGGGTAACGCCGATGATCGGGAGTGCTCTCAGCGGCGCGCCCGCGAGGGCCGGGCCGGTGGTGTGGAGGTGGCACCGTGAGATCCCGCCTCCGATGACCTCGATGACCGGCGCCGGCTCCACGTGGCAGATCTCCATCGCGTACGGGCATCGGCTGCTGAACGAGCATCCGGGTGGGGGATTCGTCGGGTCGGGGACGTCGCCGTCGAGCACGCGCTTAGCCGTCGACCGCTGCAGCTCCGGATCCGGCTCAGGCACCGCCTCGAGAAGCACCTGGGTGTAGGGGTGCGCAGGACCGTCGAACAGCCGATCGACCGGGCCCTCCTCCATGACCTCGCCCAGGTACATCACTGCGACGCGATCGGAGATGTGACGGACGACGGCGAGGTCGTGGGAGATGAAGAGATACGACAGCCCGAGTCGCTCACGCAGGCTCTCGAGTAGGCTGAGCACCTGATTCTGCGTCGAAACATCGAGCGCGCTGACCGCCTCATCGCAAATGAGGATCTCCGGCTCGAGCACGATGGCCCTCGCGATCGCGATGCGCTGCCGCTGACCTCCGGAGAACTCGTCAGGGTAGCGGTCCGCGAATTCAGGACGCAGACCGACGAGATCCAGCACCTCCGCGACGCGCTCGCGACGCTCCCTGGCGGATAGCCGCGCGTGCACCTTGAGCGGTTCCGCGACGCTCTGGCCGACGGTGAGCGAGGGATTCAGAGACGAGTACGGATCCTGGAACACCATCTGCACCTTGCGGCGATGCGAGCGGAAATGCCTCTCGCTCAGGTCCGTGACATCTGACCCGAGCAGGACAATCCGCCCTTCAGAGCGGATCAGTCGCATCACGGCACGCGCGAGAGTCGACTTGCCGGACCCGGACTCCCCCACGATTCCCAGCGTCTCGCCAGCGCCGAGCGTGAGGTCGACTCCGCGTACCGCGCGCACCGTGGTGCGGTGGCCGCCGCGGACCACGGGAAAGGAGACCACGAGATTCTCGGCCTCGAGGACGTTCGCAGCGTTCGCAGCATCGCTCATGACGTCACATCTTCCTTCCATTGAACGCCCCGTGTGCATCGGTTGGCGCGG
Organism: Microbacterium zouquanmingi; assembly: GCF_052266695.1. NCBI lineage: Bacteria > Bacillati > Actinomycetota > Actinomycetes > Micrococcales > Microbacteriaceae > Microbacterium > Microbacterium zouquanmingi. The sequence continues at coordinate 17,460 of NZ_JBQPQZ010000003.1, read as the reverse complement.
TCGTCTCCGACCTCGATGAGCGTCGTCGGCTGCAGGCACTCCTCGAGCGCATGCATGCATCGTGGCGCGAATCGGCAGCCGGCGGTGAACTCAACCGGCCGCGGCGGCGTACCGGGGATCCACTCGAGCTGCTTGCGGGCGCCTCTGAGTCGCGGCATCGATGCGAGTAGCCGACTAGTGTACGGGTGCTGCGGCGAGGCGAATGTGTCGCGCACGTCTCCCGTCTCCACGATCTGCCCTGCGTACATCACGGCCACCCGGTCACAGATGTCGGCGACGACACCCATGTTGTGCGTGATGAAGATCATCGCCAGACCGAGCTCGTCGCGCATATCTGCCAGGAGCGAGAGGATCTGCGCTTGGACGCTGACATCGAGCGCCGTGGTCGGTTCGTCGGCGATCAGCAGGGCAGGGTCGTTGGCGATCGCCATCGCGATCAGCACACGCTGGCGCATGCCACCCGAGAACTCATGCGGGTAGCTCTCGGCGCGCGCTTTCGCGTTCGGGATCCGGACCTTGTCCATGGCTTCGATCGCGAGCCGCTTGGCCTCGGCACGCGTCACACCCTGGTGCAGACGAATCCCTTCGGCAATCTGGTTTCCCACCTTGAACGAAGGGTCCAGACTCGTCATCGGCTCCTGGAAGATCATCGCCATGCCGTTGCCACGAAGCCGGGCGAGCTGTTTCTCTGGCATCGTCAGGAGGTCGGACCCTCGGAACGCCGCGCGCCCTGACGCACGCTGGCCTCGTCGGCGTCCGACGAACCCCATCATCGTCATGGCGGAGACACTCTTGCCGGAGCCTGATTCGCCGACGAGTCCGAGCGTCTCACCGGGGCGCACCGAGTAGGTCACGCCGTCGACTACGGGAATCCAGCGCCCGTCGATCTCGATCTCCGTCCGGAGGTCGGCGACTTCGAGAATTGGTTCCGTGCGGTCAAGAGTCATCGAACGACCTTCTTTCCAATGGAGTCGCGGATGCCATCGCCCAAGAGATTGAGGGAGAAGACACAGAGAGCGATCATCAGGCCGGGGAAGACCGCAAGCCACGGCGCGCGATCAATGTAAGCGAATGAGGAAGAGAGCATTGCACCCCAGGAAGCCTGTGGCGGTTGGACGCCGACGCCGATGAAACTCAGGCCCGCTTCGATGAGCATGACCTGCCCGGCCAAAACGGCGATATAGACGATGAGCGGCGGAATGACGTTCGGCAGGATATGTCGGCCGAGGATCTGCACGGACGGCGTGCCAATGCTGCGCGCCGCTTCGACGTAGGTCTCCTCCCGAACGGAGAGGACCGACCCACGGATGAGACGGATCGCTCCGGGGGCGAGCACCACGCCCAGTGCGATCATCGCGTTGCTGAGGCTGGGTCCGAGGATTCCGGCGATCGCGATTGCGAGCAGGATGCCGGGGAAGCTCATCAATACGTCGGTGACGAACATGATGACTCGCTCCACCCATCCGCGGAAGAACCCTGCCGCGAGCCCGAGCGTCACCCCAATCGATACGGTAAGCACGGTGCCCTGCAGCGCGGCGCTGAGCGAGACCTGCGCGCCTGAGATGAGTCGGCTCATCAGGTCTCGGCCAAGTTCATCGGTGCCAAGTACATGACCGTCGACACCGGGGGCGAGCAGGACGGATGTGAGCGCTGTCGCGTCTGGGTCATAGGGGCTCAACAGATCGGCGAAGACAGCCACAAGCACCGTGAGCACAAGGGCTACCAGACCCGCGATGGCGAGCTTCTGGTGTGCGAAGCGTTGTGCGAAGCCGACACGCTTAGGGCGACGACCAGTGGGTATTTGGATCGTGAAGGTCATGACACGCGCACCTTCGGGTTCAGAACGGTGTAAAGCACATCGGTGAGGAAGTTGACAACAATCACGATCACTGTGGTTACGAGCACGATGCCCTGAAGGACGGGGATGTCCTTGGCGACGACCGAATTGATCGCGAGCGTACCCAGACCTGGGATGTTGAAGACCTTTTCCACCACCACCGAGCCGCCGAGCAGCCCCGCCATCTGGTAGCCGATCACGGTGACCACCGGCAGCGAACCATTTTTGAGCGCTCGGGTCCACAGCACACGGGAGCGCGACAGACCCTGCGAGCGGGCAGTGCGAATGTAGTCCTGGGTGAGCGTATCGGAGATCGAGCTGCGAGTCTGACGTTGCAACTCTGCGCCCACGGCCATGGCCAGAGCGATGGCCGGGAGGATGATGTGGGCGAACCAATCAACCGGATCGTCCTCGAATGCGGTGTAGCCCACCGCGGGGAAGATCGGGATGGCGAAGGCGAATAGGAGGATGAGGATCATCCCGACCCAGAAGTTGGGAGTCACGATTCCCAGCGTCGACAGGACAGTGGTTACGCGGTCCGCCATCCGCCCACGATAGGCGGCGGCGAGCATCCCGACGAGCACGCCAGCGATCACCGCGATGGCGATGGCCGTCAGCGCGATCGACATCGTCGCGGGGAGCCGGTCGAGAATGAGCGCACCCACCGGAGCTCGGAGGGTGAACGATGTACCCAAGTCTCCGACGAAGAGCCCGCCGAACCAGCTGAGATACTGGACGATCCACGGGCGATCGAGGCCGAGCTCGGCCCGAATGAGGGCAACGGTCGCTGGGTCCGCATCATCACCAGCGAGGGCCAGTGCGGGGTCCCCCGGCACGAGCGATGTCAGGCTGAACACCAGCAGCGTGGTCGCGATGAACACGAGCAGCATCCGACCGAACTTCGTACCGAGGAACCGGAGGGCGCCCCGCGTCACGATGGGGCGCCGATCCGCTCTGCCGTCCGCCGGCGCTCGGCGCAAGGCCTCAGCTTTGGTCGCCGTCATGGTAACTCCTTCTCCCGTTTCCTTCGAGACGGAGCCGGTGGGAGCAGCACTGTCCCCACCGGCGCATCCTGTTACTTCTTGACGCCGAGCCCGTCGATGATCGGGTACCCGGCCTGCCATTCCTGCATCCCGACGAAGTCCTCGCTGTACGCGACGGTGTAGTTCCGCCACATGACCGGAATGTACGCCGACATGTTCTCACGCGTGAGTTCGGCGATCTCGTCGAAGATGGCGTCGTGCTCGTCGCCATCTGCCGTGAATTGCGCCTGACGGATCAGATCCTCCACGCCGGGCACTTCGATCTTCCCGGGGTTGCGGATCGTCTCCGTGCTGATGTGCCGCCACAGGAACGGCGCCGGGTCGACGTCGGGGACCAGGTTCTGCGTCGCGATCGCGATCGTGGGGTTGGCCCACGTGGCGTCGGCGACACCGCTGCCCGGGGGGAAGGTGAGCTCGACTTTGACGCCGATCTCGGCCCAGCTGGCCTGAATGGCCTCGGCGAGCTGCTTGTTGTTCGCCTGCGCGGCCATCGTGTAGGTGAAGCCGTCGGGGTACCCTGCCTCAGCGAGGAGCTTCTTGGCGCCGTCGATGTCGTACGGAATCTCACCCAGGTTTTCGTTGTAGCCGACGCGTCCGGGAGCGATCAGCTGATCGGCGACGGTCGCGCGGCCGAAGTTCAGCCCCTGCACGATCCCTTCGCGGTCGATCGCCATCGACAGCGCCCTGCGAACGCGCGGATCCTCGAGCTCGGGAGCAAGGTCGTCGTTGAGACCGATGGCGACGAGCTGCGCTCCCAGCACGGTGTACGTGCGGATGCCGGCGGCCTCGACGGCATCGACCTGTGCTGGCTCGATCACGGCCATGTCGATCTCGTTCGAGCGAATGGCGTTCGCCATGGCGACGGGGTCTTCGATCCAGCGGACGGTGACGCCGCCGAGCTTGACGGCATCCGCGTTCCAGTGGTCGGGGTTCGGCACCAAGCCGGCTTCGGACCCTTCGATGTACTTCTCGACGAGGAACTTGCCCGTGCCGACCGGGGAGGCGAAGTCACCGGATTCCACCGTTTCTGCGCTGAGGATCAGTCCCGCGCGGCCTGCGAGCACCTGAGGGAACCCCACGTTCGCACTGGTCAGCGCGATCCGCACGTGGGTCTCGTCGACTGCTTCGACGCTGCTGATTCCCGCAAGGTCGGCCTTCGTGTTCGACCCGTCACCCGCGTAGTAGTCCAGCGTCGCGATGACATCCTCCGACCCGAAGGTCGAGCCGTCGTTGAAGACGACTCCCTCGCGCAGCGTCAGGTCCCACGTCAGACCGCCGTCGTCCGTGGACCATTCCTCCGCAAGGGAGGGAACCAGGTCCAGATCGGCATCGAGACCGATGAGGTTGTCGTACACGAGCTGATAGATCGGCACGATCGTCGCGCCGGGCATCGTCGCGGGGTCCCACGACGTCCCGAAGAAGCGTACGCCGATCGAGATCTCTGCGTTCGGGTCCGTCTCCGCGGTCGCTCCCGATTCCTCGGCGGTGTTCCCGCCTGCGCACCCGGAGAGCACGATCGTGACGGCGAGAAGACCCGCGCCCCACGTCCGCGCCCGGCGCTTCTGAGTATTCCTGAGCATGTCACTCCTTTGTGAGTTGTCCCGCTAAATGTAAAGATTCGACACACGGTCACTAGATTAGATGTTACACATATCTCGGCAGGCGTCAAACCCCGGTCGCTCGAAGGACGTGCGGGACTACCGGGCACGGCCTCTACGATCTGCCGGCCGCCCGCAGCCCGGCACGAAGCACCTCATACGACGGCAACTCACGCGTGAAGATGAAGCGGTAGCCATCCGCCACCTTCTGCTCGATCGACGTCGCGTTGCCTCGGGCAGTGCCGTAGGGAACGCCAAACTCATGGCAGGCCCGGATCACCTCGCCTACCGCGGACTCGACCTCCGGCGTTGACTTACCCCCATAACCCATCGACACCGAAAGGTCGTTCTCTCCGATCAGCACCACGCCAGGGCGCGACGACGCCACGCTGAGGATTCGGCGAATGTTGCTTACGCCTTCCACGTGCTCGCACTGCAGGATCGGCAGAATCTCCCCGTCAGGGTTCTGCGGCCAGACGTCCGCCTTCTCGTAGTACTCGTCCGGCGTGAGACCCCAATAGCGCACCGCATGGATCGGTGCATGCCCCCTCAACCCGGAAGGTTCGGTGGAAGTCCGAGACTGTGGACGGGGGTATCTGCACGACGCAATGGCATGCTCGGCCTCTTCGACTGTGTTGACCATCGGGAAGATTACGCCGAACACCCCGAGGTCGAGCACCTGCTTCACTATCCATTCATTGCGTTCGCGTCCGTTCACCGGCACGCGGACGAACGGAACGATCGAGGGCGCCACCGTCTCTGCCCGATGGATCTGGCGCCTGTTCAAGAGGAACTGCAGCGAAATACGCAGCGCATCGACATCGTATGGGTTGTGCTCGAGGTCAAACGTCACCATGTCGTAGGGAGAATCGGCGAGTGCATTCGCCTCCTGGTAACTGCCCGCTGAAGCCACGAGCGGCCCGAAAGCTGGGAGTCCGTCCTCAAGAAGGCCGACAACCTTATTGAGCCGCGTCATGACATCTTCCCCCGGCCGTCTGTGCACTGGGCGCCCACGCAACTCCACTGGTGGCGTCGACCGCCCGCCAACGACGGCGCCCCGGCTGCGCGGATTTCCCCGCAGCCGGGGCGCCGCTCGAACGACTGCTACCCGAGTTCTTCGTCATCGATCAGCCTGAATTGCGGGAGCGCCCGTGTCTCGTCGATGTCGGCAAAACAGACCTCGACCCTGCGACCGATCCGTATCTCGCCCTCTCGACGTTCCGGCTGCATGACGTCCTCCGCGACGAGATTGGTAATGAGCCGCACTGAGACCGCTTCGCCCTCGCGTCCGTCGCGCCATGGCACATTCCGCTGCTCGTCGAGCTCGACCAGGACAATCGGATAGGGCACCCAGTCGCGGAACTGCGGCTGGATCGCATGCATGACCATCTGCCAGCTGTAAATCTGGCCGCGTCCACTCACCTCGCGCCAGCTCCAGTTCGGCGACGCGCAGAAAGGACAGCCGGAACCGATGGCACCCCGCAGCAAACTGCAGTCATCGCAGCTCTGGACGACCAGTCGCCCTGCCTTCGCATGCTCGAAGTACCCCTGGCGTTCGGAGTCGTTGCTCTCGACGATCAGATCCATTCCGAGATACATCACTTACCCCCCAGAATCAGCGCGCTCGTGGTCGAGACGACGCCCGATTCCCCCATCGACATCGCGAGCTCGGCATCTTTGACCTGACGACAACCAGCCGAGTAATCATAGGTGTGTTTCCTCCGGCCCGCCGCGTCCACCTCACAGTAATCATCAGCTTCGTGGCGCAGCTGCCGAACATTCTCGATGACGAGGCTCATTCCGTTCGTGTAGCCCTCGCAGAGCAGCCCTCCGCTTGTGTTATTAGGCCGGATACCGCCAAGCTCAATCGCACCGCTCGTGACGTAGTCGCCTCCTTCTCCCCTCTCGCAGAAGCCGTATCCTTCCAGCAGGAAGAGCGTAGTGAAGGTGAAAGCGTCATACGCGCCGGTGATCTGAATGTCCTCGGGGCCTACACCTGCGTTCCGGAACACCGTGCGAGCGGCGTACTCACCCGCCTGCCGCGTGATGGGGTCGCACTGATAGTGGTAGAACGCGGACGGGAAGGGCTTGGTGACGCGGCCCGCGACGGACTTCACGTACACCGGACGTTGCCGTAGATTTCGTGCGCGCTCCGCTGAGGTAACGATGATGCATGTTGCGTTGTCGGTCTCCAGACAGCAATCCAGCAGGTGAGTCGCCGGCTTAGAGATCCAACGCGAGGACAGGACATCGTCGACGGTCACGGGGTCCTTGAAGTATGCCTTCGGATTGTTGGCGGCATGCTTGCTGTGCACCACACGGATGTGCGCGAGTTGTTCGTTCGTCGTGCCGTACTCGTGCATATGCCGGGCGATGGCGAACTGGAACTTCTGCGCTGCCGACTTGTACCCGTACGGGAGTGTGTCCAGGTCCTGACCCGTGATCTTCGTCGCAACGCCCGTCTTGTCCGTCGGTGTACCGCCGATGCGAACGCCGCTGTAGCCGTTCATCGCTCGGAAGATGACGATCGTGTGGGCCATGCCCGCTTCAATAGCTCCCATGGCGAGCCCGACGAGGGCCTCCGTACTCGACCCGCCGCCCTGGCAGTCCATGTAGAAGTTGAGCTGAATGCCCAGGTCGAGCGCCATCGCCGTCGAGGCGGTGGAGTCCCGATCGCTATAGCTCATCATTCCATCGACGTCTTCAGGTCGAAGCCCGGCGTCAGCCAACGCGTTTCGAATCGCCTCCGTCCCGAGCGCTCGGGTGGTTCGGCCGGAGTTCTTCGTGTACTCAGTTTCGCCGACGCCGACGATGCAGTACTTATCTCGCAGATTGCCCATCTTCTTCCTCTCTTCAGAATTCAATTACCGGACCCTCTTGATTCAGAGGGCTCCGTCCGTAGCCAAGTCCGCGATCTCTTCCTCCGTAAGACCCAAGACGTCGCGAAGCACGTAGTTGTTGTCCTGGCCGTAGCTGGGTCCGCTCCTGCGCAGCATCCCTCCGATGCGCGCGGGTGTTCGCGACAGCCGGAATGCCACGTCTCGAACCGGCCATCTGCCCATGTCGATCTGGTCAAGCTCAGCCATCCACCGATCGCTCCACAGTTGCGGATCGCTGTCGCAGCGATCGGCTGCTGTCTGGCAGATCCCTGCAGGCACCGCCTCCGCCTGCAACCGCATCATGAGTTCGTTGCCGTCCCAGCCTCGAGTGGCCTCCGCGATGAATGAATCGAGACGATCGACATCGCGGAGCCGACCATCCATGGACGCGAACGCCGGATCATCCGCCCAGGCGGGCGATCCGAGCACCTCTACCAGGCTCCGCCATTGTGTGTCGGTCATACAGGTGATTGCGATCCATCGGTCGTCCCCCGCAACCGGGTAGACATTGTGCGGGGCCGACTTCAGGTACGAAGGCCGATTCCCCTGTCGCGCCGACGGACGTCCATTCACCTGGTAGTCGACGATCGGAAGTCCGGCGAGCACCAGCCCGATCTCCACCTGTGAGAGATCCAGGTGAACACCTTGCCCCGACGCGTCGCGTTGATAAAGTCCGGCAAGGACCGCCGACGCCATGTTGTAAGCCCCGTACCAGTCGAGATATGAGTATCCGATCCCGGCGGGAGGATAGGGATCGGGCAGACCGCTCATCTCCGTCAGCCCGGAGAAGGCCTGTGCACTCGGCCCGTAGGTGCGCACGTCGCCGTAGCTCCCGTGAGCGCCCATTCCGGATTGTGCGACGTAGACGAGTCGAGGATTCAGTTCACGCAATCGCTCCGACGAGAAGCCCAGCCGCGCCAGGGTACCCGGAGAGAAGCCTTCGATGAGCACGTCCGCTTCCTCCACGAGACGCGTGAGGATCTCCAGCCCCCGATCGCTCTTCAGATTCAAGCTGAAGCTGCGCTTGCCGGCGTTCGCTTCGAGGAAGGCCCCGCTCTGGTTGATGCTCGTGCGCTCAGGCGTGAGACGTGATGTCGCACGGTCCCGTTCCTCTCTGCCGCCCGGTGGGACGAGGCCGACGCTGTTCCGATACCCGTCGAGGCGAGAATCGTGCTCGACCTTGATCACCTCGGCGCCGAGCGCGGCGAGGAATCGCCCCGCGCCCCCGCTCGCGAGCACCCAGGAGAGATCGACTACTCGAACACCGGCGAGCGGCCAATCCTGCAGCTCCGCATCGCTTCCGTCCGCGTGAGCAGGGGCATCCGACGGCAGAGGCGACCCATACTTTTCAGAGGACGATGCTCGCTCCTCGGCGGGGTGCCAGCTCTCCCGTGAATGTGCGCCCAGTCGAGGAGCACCCGCACCGATCGCCCACTTCGAGTCCTCCGAGAACCACCGGCCGAGCGGGTACCTGACCTCGGTCCCGAGATCCTGCTCGAGCACGGTTGCGAACGTGTCGCGTTCCTGCCAATGGGGATCGTGAAGATTCTCCTCAGGCGACCGCACCGGCGCCCACGACATGCCGAGCTCCTGAGCATCCCGCCAGAGGTCCCGTGCGAACGGGAATCGCTGAACCAATGCGTCCACCGCGGCGGATACCCGCGCACTCAGCGCCAGGGTTCCCTTCTTCGCCTCCTCCTGGCACTCGGGCGCATCGAGGCCGTTCTGCATCCCGAAGCGTGAGAGCAAGGCGACGTTCCCACGGTACGCAGGCAGGAAGTGCTGAAGGTACGTGCGGTACGTCGCGAGCCAACGACCATCCTTGGTCATCGCTATGGAACGCTCTGTGGACTGCGGCGACGAGTGCCGGGCAGTCTGCCGCTTGCGCTCCTCGCGGTTGTAGATCCAGCTCGGCAGGTCGAGCTCGGTGCTCTGGCTGACTGCGTGGTGGACGGAGACGGCAACGCGCTGCCCCACCCCCGTCCGCCGCTTGTAGCGGAGGGCGCCGAGAACGCCGATGAGCGCCTGGTCGCCGGCGATGTGATATGCCTGCCCACCCTGGGGGGCTACCGGAGGCGTGTCGTATGCCCCCGTCGGGTCGGGGTCGTATCCGCAGTTCATGACGACTCCGCCGAGCGCGAGGTGGACGAGGTCACTTCCCACGAAGGTGCTCCAGGGACCCTCATCTCCGAACGGAGAAACTCTCACGTGGATGAGGTGGGGCCATCGACCTTCCAGCTCCTGCGGACGGAACACAGGACCGCTCGCCCGCGAATCGATCAGCACATCTGCCGTCTCGAGGAGACTCTCTACGTGCGCACGATCCGCAGATGTATCCAGGCTCGCCACCACACTTCGTTTGCCGAGGTTGTAGTACCGGAAGTGCAGGCTCTGCTCCGGGTCGGTCGGATCACCGGCGAACGGTCCGAGTCGACGCGTCACCTCCCCGCCTGGAGGCTCGATCTTGATGACATCCGCGCCGAGCGAGGCGAGCGTCCGTCCCAGGTACTCGCCGTGCTGGTCGGCGATCTCGAGAACACGAATGCCACTGAGGGGCGCCATCAACCGCCCGACGCCCGCTTGACCTTCCCCAGACCGGCTTCGCGATCGCGGTACACCTGCGTCTGCGTTGGCAATACTCCCCATGTCACTCCCTCGTGATCGACGACCGCCCGCGGCGAGAATCTCCTTATTGCATAATGCAAATTTACTTGTCGTGTGCTCAACGGTTACATAATTTGGCTTCCGTGTCAATCGTGATCGTTACACCGCGGCCCAGCTCTCGATACTGATTCGGCGGCGTTTTTCATCACTTCACAATGGCACCCTTGACCACGAGAGGGACATTGTGTAATGCTCTGACCACGCCGACGGATAATTTGTTACATACCATCTCCGTCTCGCCTTCACAAAGGAGTGACATGCCAAAGACGATCGCCAGACATACTGGTGCGTTCCTCGTGACCCTCGCGCTCATGGCCGCGCCACTGACTGCATGCGCCGCACCGCAGAATGAGGGGAGTCCCGGTTCCGACGCGGCTGCCTCGATGGATCCAGACGGGCACATCACCGTCGGCGTCCGGAACTTGAAGAACTCGTGGGATCCGTCCAAGATGCCCGGATCCACAATCGTGCCGATCTACCAGCTCGTGTACGACCCCCTGATCCTGTTGGGAGACGACAGAGAACTGTTGCCGGGCCTGGCCACGGCGTGGGAGACTCCCGACGGGGGGACAAGCTGGGATATCACGCTACGCGAAGACGTGGTGTTCAGCGACGGAACGGACTTCGACTCTGCGGACGCCGTCGCAACCCTCTCGCACTACATGGCTCCGTCGTCGAACATCCGCGCTGATCTGGCTGAGGTCGTCGACATCACAGCGATCGACGATCATGCGGTGCGCGTGGAGCTGAGCTCCCCCAACGCGACCCTGCCGCTGACATTGGCGGGGGGCGTAGGGCTAATGCTCAGCTCGGAGGTCGTCGCCAGCGGAGACTTCGAGATGCCCGTCGGCACGGGAATGTTCCTGGTGGAGGAGGACGTTCCGGACGTGCAGATCGGGCTCGTCAAGAGTGCGACGCATTGGAATCCCGACGCGGCCCAGGTCGCCGGCGTAACGCTTCGCGCTCTGCGGGATCCCGTCGCGATGTCGAACGCAATCCGCTCCGGCGAGATCGACATCGCGGTCATCGAGCCGACGCAAGCCGACGCGATCGAGTCACAGGGCATCGCGACGTACGACATCGTCGGCGCGGAACTGGTGGCAATGTTCCTGAACCCGGATCTCGCACCTGAACTGGAAGATCCCCGCGTTCGGATGGCCCTGTCGAAAGCCATCGACCGTGCCGGCCTGGTGGACGGAGTGATGTTCGGCCGAGGAGATGTCGCGAATCAGTTCATCGCCCCGGGGCAACCGGGGCACAACTCCGACGTTCCTCAGCCCTCCGCCGACCTCGACGAGGCGAAGCAGCTCCTCTCTGACGCCGGCTACGCCGATGGATTCTCGTTCTCCATGGCGGTCCCTCCCAACAACAAGCAGCTCGCAGAAGCTGTGCAGGCGAGCTGGGCCGAGATCGGCGTCGACGTCGAGCTGGTGTTCCCGGCGACCGGCGGAGTCGCCGAGTCCATCTGGTCCAAGCCGACGATCCCCTCTGCACCGCAGAACCTCGTACCGGGAGTCGACCCTTCCGCATTCCTCTGGCGCCACCTCAGCACCGACACGATCCGCAATCCCGGAGGCGTCGAGGTGCCTGGTCTGAGCGACCTCATGCAAGAGGCGCAGCAGACGATCGATGACGCCGCTCGGGAGGAGCTCTATGCCGAGATCGCCGTGGCGACATCCGAGACCGTGCCCGCGTACATCCCCATTCTGTGGCGAAGCTACACCATCGCGTACCGCGACAATGTCCTCGGCATCACCGAATCCCAGGCCGGATACCCGATGCTCGACGGGGTCGGCGTGAAGAAGTGACCTGACACCTGTGCACGGCACAGCGTTCCCCGCGGATCCTCCGAGAGCGATCTGCGGGGAACGCTTCGTCGCGCGATCGACTTCCCCAGCAACGCGCTGACCCACTGGAACAGCTCCGCGTAAGCAGGGCCACCGCAAGCTCCGCTGATCGCGCCGCGGCCGGCCGGCCGGAAGCTGACTAATCGAAGGCGGCGCTGAAACGCGGCGCCAGCGAGTATCCGGCCTCCGACTGCAGTGGACCGGGCTCGTAGTCGACATGGAGAACCATTCCGGAATATCGATCGACACCGATGCCCCTCGGCCGCTCGAAGTCGACCGGTCCGCCTGCATCGCGACCAACGCTGATGCCTGCGAACGGCGCCATGCCGAGCAGCTGCCGCACCGTTCCAACCTCCTGGAGCTCGCCAGCCCCCTGTGCCATCCAGACCCCCCACCGACGCCCGGGGCGGTGCTCGAATCGCACGGACACCGATCGTCGGCCCGCGAAGGCACTCGGGGATTCCTGCCAGAAGCTGCGGAGCGCTCCGTACTCGTTGTAGATGAGGCGCACACCGCCGGACTCGACCCTGATCGCGTAGCCGCCGCCCTGGTCGCCATGGCTCACCAGCACACCCTCGTCGCCGTCCGAGTGCACGAACACGCAGCGGATCGTGACGGTACGGGACTGCACGAGTCGGGCCGAGCGAAAACGCTCCAGCTGAGGCAGGTCGGGATGCAGGCGAACCGGGGCGGAGAGGTGCGCTTCACTCTCCGGACGCCGCCGCCTCTGGGATCCGTCGTCGAAGATCGGGAACACCCCGTTCTGCCACGCCAACTGCACGAAACGGTCGGCCATTTCCGCCACGAGGTCCGGGAACTCTGAGGCGAGGTCATGAATCTCGGTCGGGTCCGCCCCCAAGTCGTACAGCGCCCAGTCCGCCTCCTTCCAGGCCGGGCCACCGCGCACCGAGCTGACGAGCTTCCAGGGATGGCGGGTGAGGGAGCGTCGCCCGATCAGCTCCTGGTACTGCTCGCGGAGCCGCGCGGCAGCGGGGTCTGCGATGACGTCGCTCAGCGATTCGCCGTCGATGGCAACAGGCTCCCGGCCCTCGGTCCTCGTGACGCGGTCGCAGCCCGCGAGATCCAGAAGTGTGGGACCGATGTCGGTGGCGAAGGCGAACTGCTCTCGGATGCCCCCGTCGCCCTCGGCGCGCGGCAGGCCGGCGGGCCAGGAGATGATCAGCGGCGCCCGCACACCCCCCATCAGCAGATGCGACTTGTAGAGGCGGAAGGGCGTGTTGGACACTTGCGCCCAGCCGCGGGGATAGTGCGACATCGTGCGCGATGTGCCGATCTCCGCGAGCGGAGCCTCGACATCGACAGGCCAGTCCTCGACGTCGGCCGCGACGCCGAACTGGCTGTAGTAGCTGCGTGTGCCATGCGCACCGCCCTCGCCGCTCGCGCCGTTGTCCGAAGTGAAGACAATGATCGTGTTCTCGAGCTCGCCGTGCTCACGCAGGACATCCATGATGCGTCGAGTGCTTTGATCGATGGCATCGACGCCCGCTGCGTACACTTCCATGTACCGCTCGAAGCGCGCTCGCGACGCGTCATCCAGTTCCGTCCAGTCAGCGACGTCGCCTCCTGGCTCGGCGTTAGACGGTGGAAGGCTAGCGCCTTCCGGGATGACTCCCAGCTCCTTCTGGCGGGTGAATCGCTGCTCGCGAAGGCGATCCCACCCTTCCGCGTACCTGCCTCGATACTTGTCCACGGTGCGCACGGGGGCCTGAAGAGGCGCGTGCATTCCCGGATGTGCGAAGTACATGAAAAACGGCCGGCGCTCCCCGGTGCTGTTCGTCTCGCGAATCCAGCGCACCGCCTGATCTGTCAGCTCATCCGTCAGGAAGTAGTCCTCGGCGTACTCCTCGGTGCCCGCGAGCCCGTTGTCCCGGATCAACCGGTGCGGCGAATGCTGGTTGGTGAAGCCGTCGAGGATCCCCAGGAATCTGTCGAATCCCTTCTGCAACGGCCACGATGCTCGTTCTCCCAGGTCATGCTGCTGCGCTTCCGGGGTCAGATGCCATTTGCCGAGCATGAACGTCGCGTAGCCCGCCCCGCCGAACGACTCCGCGAGAGTGGGCACACCAGGCGGAAGGACGAACCGGCTGTGATCATAACCCGGATCGGAGTGGGGGACGGTGGCGAACCCGGCGCGATGCGGATTCAGTCCGGTCAGCAGCGCTGCACGCGCGGGAGCGCAAAGCGGCGGGGTCTGATAGTTCGGCATGCGGTAGCCCGAGGCCGCCAGCTCGTCGAGGGCGGGGGTCTCGATCTCCGAGCCGAAGGGGGCGATGTCGCTGAATCCGAGATCATCGGCGAGGATCACGATCACATTCGGCGCACCCGCAGGCGGCCGGGACGGGTCAGGCCAGGCGGGCTGAACATCCTTCGCAAACTGATAGGGGCGCGGCAGCATCGACTCCGACATTACTCATCCATCCTTCTCGCTGGCAGCGTTACCCCGTCGGGCGCCACTTGGACTTCGACACTGACACCCGGAGAGATCGCTCTTGATCGCCTGTTCGTTCCCCCAGTGTTACATCTAACCCGTTCGAAGGTGACTCGCCATCCTCGAGGAGCCCTCGGATCCTCTCCGCGACGAAATCGGGGCGGTCACTGTGCAGGTTGTGGCCCGCGCCCGCGACCGTCGTCACCTGTGCTCTAGGAACCCGGCGCGCGAACTCATCAGCCTCGTCTTCGGTCACACCGCCCCTCTCGGCCCGGAGAAGCACAGTGCGCGCAGCAGCGCTTGCGAACGCTCGCCACACGCTCTCGCGCTCCCGCGCTCGGAGGGGTGCCGCGTCGACGAACGCCGGATCCCACAGCCACTCGCGGCGACCACCGGACACTGGTCTCGTGTTGCGAATGATCGAACGCTCGAGCGACTCACGTGATCGTTGGGGCATGCGCACAAGCATCGCTTCGACGAGCTCATCGAGCGTACCCGAATGCATCCGTGTCGGATCGCTCATGCCCAGACGATGCGGGGTGGCATCGAGTACGACCAAGTCGCTGACGCCCCCCAGGCTGGAAGCAGCGCATGCCGCGACGAAGCTTCCGAGTGAGTGTCCGACAAAGACGACATCGTTGATCGCGATGGAATCGAGCGCCTCTGCCAGCATGTCAGCCATGGATGCGATTCGATATGACTCGACGGGCAGATGATCCGAGACCCCATGACCAGGCAGGTCGATCGCGAGCGCCGGAAGGTTCAGCTCGAGCAGCATTCGTGACCACGCCCCCGCGTGCAGCCCTGCTCCGTGCAAAAGGATGATCTGCGGCGGCGCTACGCCCCACTGCAAGGCGCTGAGCGAGCCTGAGCTGGTTGGAAGACTGCGTCGCTCGGGTCGCGGTTCGTCAACGCCGAGACGCCGAGCGAGCGCCCCAGTGCCTACCCGATCGGGCTCGCTGCACTCACTCTTCATCACTACACCTGACGATCTTTATGCATTAGGAAAGTTTCCGATCGAACTATGAATGATTCATATTACAGCCGCCTCCGGTTTGTCTCGGATGCTCTCCGATGACTCGACCGTCCCCGTCGAGATCAGCTCCGCGATTTCTTCGCCGGTCCGCCCTAACCATTCATCCAGAACAGCTGCGGTGTCCCGTCCAAGTTCAGGTGCACACGTGAGTTCTGGCGCACGATCGTCTATGAGCCACGGTGCACCCACGACGATCTGCTCGCCAAGTGACGGATGGGTGACGCTACGCAGGAGACCTCTGCTCTGCAGATGCTCGTCATCCAGGAGATCTGGGCCATTCATCACCTTGCTGTTCGCGACGCCGGCAACACTCAGCTCCGCGGCTACTTCGTCTGCGGCGCGAGACGCCACCCAGCTCTGGATTTGATGCTCGGCCACAACTCGCTGATCACCATCGGAGAACCATGCGCTGGCCTGCTCGAGCCCTACGACTGCGAACAATCTCGCTCTCTCTTCTACGGTCCCGGTGGCGATGGCGACCCGCTCATCGTCCCCCGCGCAGCGATAGACGCCATACGGCCATTGCGAGTAGAGCCCGTTGCCCGAACGCAATGGCACCTGACCGGTCAGCTGATACTCCAACACTGAATCGCCCACGAGGCCGGTGATCGCTTGCTGGGCTGACACATCGACCGCTCCGCCCCGTCCCGTCCTCGCCACGCCTAAGAGCGCTGCGATAGTTCCGACAATGGCCACGGTGCCGACACGAAGATCGATGGAGTCTCTAACCTCAGTCGGGGGACCATCGGGGTATCCCGTCAAGTGCCCCAATCCGCCCATGGAGTTGAAGTTCGACGCGTAACCGACGTACCCGGGGTCCGTTCCACCGCGACCTCCGTTAGAGATGCAGGTCACGACGAGATCGGGGCGCTCGCTCTTGAGGTCCTCGTAGCTAAGCCCGAGGCCTTCCAGCGCCCCCGCCCGATAGTTCGACACGATGACATCCGATGTCAGCGCCAGACGCCTCAGAAGCGCCCGCCCGTCCGGTGCTTTGAAGTCGATGCCGATACTCGCCTTTCCCAGATTGACTGAGTTGAAGCGAGCCGAACTGTCGAGCCCCTTCGCTGTCGTGCCGACCATCTGACGGAACAGGTCCGGGCGCTTGGATGATTCAACTTTGACGACAGTCGCGCCCAGCATTGTCAGCAACTGCGTGGAGTACGGGCCCGCGGCCACCCAAGTAAGGTCGAGAACTCGTACGCCCGTGAGGGGTAGGTGTGACAAGCTCGATTCTTGCTCTGCGTGCTCATGCGGATCCTGAGTCGCCACGTGCTTAGGAGACTCGTCCGGCCACGCATCGACATCTTCATTGTCGACACCTGGCGAAGCTGGCCACGCGGTCAGCGGACCAAGCTGCTCACCCCCGAATGTGTATCCGGGACGTGGGACCATCAGTACTTGCTGCGCATGATCCAGGATCGTCAAATCTCCACGGGTACGTGCGTGCACTGACGCAACCAGGGCAGGCGCATCTGCGTAATATCCGACGGGAACACCGAGCGGAGCGAGCGCCTCGTAAAGATCCTCCGCATCGCGCGTGCGACACACTTCGCGGATGATGATGTCGAGCTCGCGCGCATTGCTTTCTCGCCCTGCGCGGGGGTGACGTCCCGCTAGGTGGTGGAGTTTCCTCAACACCGTGCAGGTCAGTTGTTCTAGTTTAGGCGGCGGCGAGTTCTGGGAGGATCACCTCCTCATTGACAGCCTCAATGGGGTCGTTCATCGTGGCGAGTTCGAGCATCGAGGCTTCGGAGAAGTAGCGGCGTTCGCCGGCTTCCCACTCGTCGTGTTGCTCGATCAGTACGGCCCCAGCCAGGCGCAGCAGGGCGGCCGAGTTGGGGAACACCCCGACAACATCGGTGCGACGCTTGATCTCCTTGTTCACGCGTTCCAGCGGGTTCGTGGACCAGATCTGACGCCAGTGACGCCGCGGGAATGCGGCGAAGCGACATCACGCCACGCTCAAGCGCATTACCGCAGAGACCGACCCCCGCTCCACACCTCCACCCGCCTAACAGCAACTCAACCACGCACAGGAAAAACATGACCACTCTTAGCCGCACGGGACTGCTGACGGTTTAGTTGACTCCAACGCTGTGAGGATTTC